>JADGPP010000058.1 GCA_017882375.1 Solirubrobacteraceae bacterium
CAGATGGGCGCTCGCGGGGTGGATGCGCTCGCCCTCGGCCTCCAGCACTCGTGTTACTGGGTCCTGGGCGAGCCAGTCGATCTGCAGATCCGGGTGCAGGCCGCGCAGCTCCCGGGCGATTGCAACGTCGCGCTGAGCGTGGCCGAGGCCAATCGGCGAGGAGACGAACAGGGCACGGGGCCGGCCGTCGGGTCGGTACACCGTCGGGTCGCGCGGCGTTCGCGACCGCCCGAAGATGTCCTCGGCGAAGTCGCGCAGCGCCAGGTTGAATCGGACAGGCTTGCGGGCGTGCAAGAAATGGCCGGCGCCCTTCACCGTCTCGAGCTTGCCACCGCTGAGGCGGGCCAGCGCGCGGGCATCGCGGGGTGGCATGATCTTGTCACGCGTGCCGGAGACGACCAGCACCGGGCCGTTCAAGTCCTGGGCCAGAGCGCGCAGAGCCGGCCGCGCCAGGGGACGCAGGCCGGATTGGCGATCGAGAATGGTGGCGATCAGCGTCTCGGGGTCGGTCTCCAGTCCCCAGCTCACCCCATCCTCGATGGCCTTGGTCGAGTGCGGCTCCGGGAAGGCCCGGGAGACGAGCCACTCAACGAACGCCGCATATTCCTCGCGCCAGTGGACGACGTTGAAACGCGCCCACCAACGATAGAGCTGGGGTATGCGCAGCGGTCGCCGGAAGATCCGCGAGAAGCCCGGGATGCGCATAAACCACTGGTGCGAGGGGGTGTAGGGGAACACTGGGCCTATGAATGCTGCGCCGGCGACCCGCTCGGGCGCGATGCGCGCCAGCGCGAGCTGGTACTGGGCGCCGGTGGAGAGGCTCGCCATCACCGCCCGCGCGGTCCCGGTCGCGTCCATCACGGCCAGGCAGTCGCGCGCGAACTCTGTGGGTGCGTAGCGCCGCGGGTCGCGACAGCGATCGGAGCGACCGTTACCGAGGCCGTCCATTGCCAGCACCCGGAAGTGGCGCGCGAAGTACGGGATCTGCATCTTCCAATGGCGGGAGTGGAGCAGCGACCACGTCGGGAGCAGGAAGATGGTCTCCTCCCCCTCGCCGTAGACCTCGTAGAAGAGGCGCTGGCCGTCGCGCTCGACGAAGCCCTCGCTGTTGGGATAGCGGGCGCGGCTCTGCTCCGGCGCACCGCGAAGTGAATCCCCGTGGAGCGGCGGTGATCCCGTCGTCGTCTCGATAGCCATTTGGCCTGCCCCTTTCATAGGAGATTGTCTGTTTGCGACGCGGTGGTCAAGCTCGGCGACTCCGTGAGGTCGCCGACCGCCCGTTTCTACGCCTTGAGTTCGTAGAGGACCGAGAATGGTTCCTCGATCGGGAGCTTTCGGAAGTGCGTGAAGCCGGCCGCGTAGGCCAGCTCGCGCGCCTTCTCCTGCCCCATGCAGGCACCGATGCCGGCGCCCCCGTGGGCGAGCGATGTGGTCATGCAGTAGAGGGTGCTGACGTTGTAGAGGAACTTGCCGAGCGGGTTGCGGTTCTCCTCCACGTCGCCGGACGCGTTCATCTCGAGCATCAGGTATGTGCCGTCCTCCCGCAACGCGCCACGAATCGCGCTCATCAGCCCGACCGGGTCGACGGAGTCGTGCACCACGTCGAACGTGCTTACGAGGTCGAACCGGCCCTCTGGCAACTCGGTGCCGTCAGCGACTGTCAACGTGACCTGGTCGGCGACTCCCTCACTCTCCGCATTCGCACGTGCGCGCTCCAGCGAGCCGGCGTGGACGTCGTAGCCGTGGACCTCGGCCTCCGGGAAGGCTTGGCGATCGTGATCGGCGCGCGACCGGACCCACAGCCAACGTCGCATGCGGACCCGCCCGCCTCGAGCTTCTCCTGGACGCCGGGCATCGCCGGGATCCAGCTCTGGACGAGCTGGTGGTTGTACCACGGCGCCGTGAGCCGCTCGATCGCCTCGTACATGTCGGGCAGGTACTGATCCTGGGAGACCCCCTTGCCGGTCTTGAACGCCTCCGCCACCTGCGGCGCGACGGTGACCGTTGGGACGATCATCTGAAGCATTCCGCCGGTGAAGAAAGGAAAGTCCTCGTCGGCGAGCGCCAGGGCGTGCTCGGGCGGCAGGAGGTAGGTGTCGCCAACGCTGTCGTGCTCGATGTACTCGGCGGTCGTCATCGCCCCGAGCCACTCCCGCAGGTAGCGCTCGTCGAGGCCCGTTCGCCCAGCGAGCTCGGCCGACGTCACCGGCCCGGACTGCGCGAGCGCGGCGAAGATACCGAGCCGGTCGCCGATGTACATCAGTCCCCCGCGCATGGCGGTTCCCACGTCGAGCACGATCCGCTCGACGAACGCTTCGAGCTTCTCCTGGTCAAGCTGCACCTCAGTAGCCATTTTCCGTTTCCTTTCGTGGTAGCTCTCTCGGAGTCGCCACTGTCCCATGGCTCCGTGGCGCCAGCGCGAAGCACACGCGAAACCTCCGTGAATCCGCGTAGGCTTGGCCAATGCTGCGCCTCAAGCTGCTCGGAGAGCTGACGCTCGAGGTCGACGGGGCGCGGCAGCAGCTGCCCGCGAGCCGGCGGGCGCGTTCGCTGCTTGGCCTTCTTGCCTCAGAGCGGCGCACGCATCCTCGCGGCCAGCTCGCGGGACGGCTCTGGCCCGACGTGCTCGACGAAAGCGCGCGCACGAGCCTGCGCAGCGCCCTGTCCGCTCTGCGTCGCGCGCTGGGCGCCGACGCCGACCGCTACCTCTTGACCAGCCGCGACGGGGTCGCCCTCGCCGGCCCGGACGAGGTGTGGACGGACCTAGGCGAGTTCGAGCGGCTCGTCGCAGAGGGACGGCTCGAGGACGCGCTCGAGCTCTCACGGGGCGATCTGCTTCAGGACCTCGATGACGACTGGGTCTACGAGCAACGCGACGAGCACCGCTGCCAGCTGGTGGCGTTGCTTGAGCAGATGGCTGGCATAGCGGAAGCTGAGGGGGACCGCACAGGGGCGGTCGCGCTCACTCGGCGTCAGGTAGCGCTCGACCCGCTCTCCGAGGAGGCCCACCGCGAGCTGATCCGACGCCTGGCGGCGAACGGCGACCGCTCAGCGGCGCTCACGACCTACCAGCGCCTCTCTGACCGATTCGCCTCAGAGTTGAGGATCGTGCCATCGCCTGCCACGCGCGAGCTGGTCGAGCAGATCCGCGCGGGCGCAGCGACATCGGTGCTCGTTGAGTCGCCTCGCGGAGGCCCCCCAACCGCCCGTGCCGCCAGTTCAAGCGCGGTTCAGCGGCCAACCGGCACGGTGACGCTGCTTTTCACCGACCAGGTCGGCTCGACGGAGACGCTCCAGAGACTCGGCGATGAGGAGGGCGAGCGTCTGCGGCGCGCTCACTTCGGCCTGCTACGCGAGGCGGCGAGCATGCACCGCGGCGAGGAGGTGAAGAACCTCGGCGACGGGCTGATGGTGGCGTTCGTTAGCGCGGTTGACGCCGTCGCGTGCGCGATCACGATTCAGCAGGCCGTCCACCGCGCCCGCCTGGGCGGCGCGGGTGCCTTCGCGGTGCGCATCGGCCTGAACGTCGGCGAGCCGATCCGCGACGAGGGCGACTACTTCGGGACCCCGGTTGTGATCGCCAAGCGACTTTGCGACGCGGGCGCGCCGGGCCAGATCCTCGCCTCCGAGCTGGTGCGGGGGCTAGTCGGCACGCGCGGCGGGTTCACCTACCGCGCGCTTGAGGCAACCGCGCTGAAGGGCGTCGCCGAGCCCGTGCCCGCTTGCGAGGTGGTCTGGGAGCCCTCGACGGAGCAGCGCGTTCCCCTTCCTCCGCTGCTGGTCAGCGAGGACCGCGGCAAGTTCGTTGGACGGTCTGAGCCGAGCGCTGCGCTGCAGGCAGCGTGGAACGCGGTGGGTGAGCACGGCTTGCGCGTCGTGGTGGTCGCCGGTGAGCCCGGGATTGGCAAGACGCGCCTGGTCCGGGAGTTCGCCCGCACGGCGCACGAGCGGGGCGCGACGGTGCTGGCCGGCAGCTGCAACGAGGAGACCTTCGTCCCCTACCAGCCGTTCGTCGAGGCACTCCGCCACTACATCGCCTGCTGTCCTCCCGCCGAGTTGGCCGTGCAGGTCAGTCCGCGGCGCGAGCAGCTCGCCGCGATCGTGCCGGGGCTCGAGGACGCACGAACCCCCTTAGGGCCGACCGGGCTTGACGCCGAGCAGGAGCGCTTCCGCCTGTTCGAGGCGGTCTCCTCGTTGCTGGCCGACGCTGCATATCTTCGCCCGCTGGTGCTGTTCTTGGACGACCTGCACTGGGCAGACCAGCCGAGCCTGCTGTTGCTCCGCCACCTCGTACGCTCGGCGAAGGACGCGCCGTTGATGGTGCTCGGCACCTACCGGCCGGTGGAGGTCGGCGAGCAGCATCCGCTGGCCGAAGCGCTCGCCGAGCTGCGCCGCTCGCGGACGGTAGAGCAGGTTTCGCTGTCGGGGCTCGGCGAGGCCGAGGTCGCCGAGCTCATCGCGGGTCGCGGAGGGCAGCAAGCGCCGAGCGGGTTCGTGCGTCGCGTCAGCGACCGCAGCGAGGGCAACCCGTTCTTCATCGAGGAGCTATTGCACGACGTCGGTCCGCAGGCGGACTGGGATGCGGCGGCGGGCGGCGTGCCGGACAGCGTCAAGGATCTGCTGCTACGTCGCCTGCGTGCTCTCGGCGATGAATGTCGCCGGGCGCTCTCAGTGGCCGCGGTGGCCGGTCGCGACTTTGAGCTCGGTGTGCTCGCGCGTGTCCTTGAGCACCCACGCGATCACCTAATTGACCTGGTCGAGGAGGCGATCGAAGCCGATGTCCTGGTCGAGCCCCCCCAGGCGATTGGGAGACTCAGCTTCTCCCACGCGCTGTTTCGCGAGACCATCTACGAACAGCTCTCGGCCACCAGGAAGGCAAGCATCCACGGTCGGATCGCGGCCGCGATCGAGGAGGCACCCACGGAGCGCCCCGACGAGCGCGCAGGCACGCTCGCCTACCACTACCGTGCCGCCGGCGAGCTTCGCAAGGCGTTTGACTACCACCGTCGCGCCGCCACGGCCGCGGAACGAGTCTACGCACACGAGACGGCGCTCCAGAACCTGGACGGAGCGATCGTTGCCGGCGAGATGCTCGGCATGGCTGCAGCGACGGATGAGGCGCTTCGCAGCCTCTACGTCGCCCGGGCATGGACGCTACAGATGCTTGGCGAGCGCGACAGGGCGTTGGCCGACCTCGAGCACGCGTTGCAGGGGGCGCGGGCGGCGGGCGACCGCGCGACCGAGATGCTCCTACAGAATCGCCTGGGAGCGCATTGGCACGTGCTCGACCCGCAGGCCTCCAGGCGCTGTCACGAAGAGGAGCTGCGCATCGCCGAGCAGCTCGGGGACGACAGCGGCCAGGTCAGCGCGCTGAACCGCCTCTCGCTCGTGCTCGCCAACGATCTGGAGTTCGCGGAGGCTGTCGAGTTGGGCGAGCGAGCGCTGCAGATCGCACGCCGCGCCGGTGACGAGCTTGCCGTCAGCCAAGCGATGGACAGCCTCAAGTTCGCCGCGCTGGCGCTCGGCGACATCGAGCGACTCGAGGAGCTATGTACGGAGCTTGAGCGCGCCCAACGTAGCCGCGGGGATGCGTGGTATCTGCAATTCACGCTGTGCGAGTCCTGCTACGTGCCGTTGGAGCGCTGTGACTGGGTGCAGGCCGAGGCGCGCATCTCCGAGGCGCTCGCGATCAGCGAGCGAATCGGCGAACCGAACAGCGCAGTGCTGATTCGAGACACGTTGAGCTTGATCGCGCGCTGTCGAGGTGACTACGCACGGTCACTCGTGTTCGCCCGCGAGGCCGTCGCGCGCGCGGACACACCCGACGCCGACTGGCTCGGCTGGGCCGCAGTGGGTCTTGCCGGCCCCCTCTTGGACCTGCGTGCCACGGACGAGGCCCTCGCTGTCCTGCAGCGCGGGCTCGCGGCCGCCGAGCGCAACCGTGCGCGCGGGCAGATCTTCCGTTGCCTCGGAGCGCTCTCTTCGGCTACCCGTCTGGCGGGCGATGAGTCCCAGGCGCGCGACCTCGCGGAGCGGGCGAGAGGAATCGCCGAGCGGGTGACCACGCCACCTGGGAGAGTCGACTTTTGGGGAGAGCCGGCTTACCTCGCGATCGCCGAAGCAGACATCGCGGCTGGCGATAGCTCACGCGCCGAGGAGATGTTGCGCGGCCGGCTGCGAGCGTGGGAGCAAAGCGGCGCGCGGCGGTCGATCGCGACCACCGCCCATCTCTTGGCCCGCTGCGCCGAGGCCCGCGGTGACTGGGACTCGGCCGAGCAGATGCTTACTCGTAGCGCCCAGGCGGCCGGCGATGACGGACTGATCTCCGAGCGCTGGCAGATCGAAGCCGCGCTTGCCCGCGTGGCCGCCGCAACCGATAGGGCCGAGGAGGCCGGGGAGCGTAGCGGGCGTGCACACGAGTTGATTGCCGAGATGGCCGCGTCGGTCAGAGACGAGGAGCTTGGCAGACGATTTCGCGAGAGCGCAGACGCAGAGATTGGCCGTTCAGGCCCGACGCTAGTCGATTAGCGGCAGCCGCCACTCGACCTCGAAGGCGAGCAGCTGAGGATCCTGCAGCGAACATCCGAACACGTGCTCCAGCGGTGCCACCTGACTGCGGTAGGTGAGCACAGCCTTGAGCTTGGCGGCATGGTCCCCGACCGAGAGGCGATGCGCGTTGGCCACCATCCGCTTGACCGGGACGTTAGTGCCTTCAAGCTGGCGCGCCCAGCGTTCGCTTACGGGGTCCGTGCCCGTGGCCGACCCGCCGTTAGGAACCCATCGAGGCCATCCGAGCACGGTGGCATGAGGCAGGTCGGCGTACATCGCGACCTCGGCGCCGTCCGCACGGAGCGCCAGTGCCGCGTCCCGCACGGCGGTGTGGTCGCGATGGTGGTCGCCGAGACTGGCCGGCGCGTATATCCGGGTTCCCCCGACAACGACTCCGTGAAGCGCTTCGACGATCTCTCCCGGCGTTTGGCCGGCCTCCCGGTACTGGCCGTCCAGGAACGGCAGGTTTACGGCCGCTCGCCCGGCGAACGCGAGGGCCCGGCGGTCCTCCTCCATGCGCCTGCGAACAGCCGCGGCCGAGTCCGTCGCGCCCGCGAGGCGATCCCAGGAGCCCAGTGTTCCCGCGGGCGGCTCACCCGCAAAGACGTTCACCACGAGCACCTCGCGCGCGCTCGCCAGCACATGCCAACACGAGAGCACCGCGTCGTCGAAGTGGGGCGAGAGGATGACCGCGTCGAGATCCATCGCCGCTCACTATTGCGCGCGGCCGTGTAGCCATCGTGAAGCCGTCGCGAAAGCTTGCATCAAGCACGATCCGTTCCGCGTCCAGACGCGAACGATTCCGCGCTTCTAAGCTGCGCTAGCCCTCGGCGCTCTCGCCGCGGAGCCAGTCGAGCCATCCGCCTGCGAGAACGAGTTGCGCGAGTGCGTCATACCCCGCAGCTGCCGGATGAGCACCGTCGCCGCTACCGACTTGCTCGCTCCACACGTCCGAGGCGAGCAGCGGCTCGATGACGCTGAGGAACGGCACTCCGTGTGTGGCACAGGTCTCGCCGAGGGCGCCCGAGAGGGTTTGGATGCGCCGATTCTGCCCAGCGTCGTCCACGGGCGCGGGGCCGACGACGAGGACCGGCAGCCCCAGTATGCCTGCTCGATCCATGATCCCGTCAAGAGCGCCGAGCGAGCCGGCCGGCGCGACGCGTTCCTGGCCTCCCTCGACGGTGCTGTCGTTGGCGCCGAATGACACCACGAGGCGTGTATCCGCCGCGGGCAAGAGACGCGGTCGTGTCTCCTGCCGCCAGCGTGAGGCTACCTGGACGGAGGTCTCTCCTCTCACGCCGAGGTTGTACGCGGTCACCGGCGTGCCCGCGGCGAACGAAGCAGCCACGACACGGCCGACCCAGCCGAGGCCTGCCGGGTCGCCAACTCCCGCGACGAGGGAGTCGCCGATGAAGAGGACACGCTGGTCGACCACGGCGCCAGTTATACGGGGTCGGGGGGTATCAGCCGTCGCCTGGTGCCTGGCGACGGCACTCGGCACGCGTCGGGGAGGGGTCGCCCGGCCAACGATCACGCTAACGCAGCATCGTCCAACTCGATCCGGCCCAGCCGCCCCCGTCTGCACAAGAACACTCGCAAGCGCTCCGATCCTCCTCGCCCGCGCCCGTCTTACCGACGCAGCCCTCCTCGCTCGCCGCCCCGTAGCCCCGCCATAGGGCCGACCCTCGCTGTCGCTCCTGTGGCCTGACCACACCTGATGCACGCCCGTGCTTTGACACACCGCGTGCCTGGCCGTCTGGGCGTGTTCGCGGTCAGTAGGGAGCGTGATGAGCGCATCCAGCATCGGTGCCGGGAGGGGTGGCGGCTACGCGCGCTATCTGGAGGGCAAGACGATCGCGCCCGAGCGCGGCGACTACTACCTGACGCCCGACGGGGAGCTGACCGAGGCCCCCGGCCACTGGCTATCCGATCCGGAGACGCTCGCCAGGCTCGGGATCGACCCGGACGCGCCAGTGGCGGGTCCGGACTTCATCGCGCTGATGGAGGGCCGGCACCCCGGCAGCGGTGGGTGGCTGCGTCCGGCGGGCGCCGACGGCAGTCGCGGTGGTGGGATCGACGTGACGTTCAGCGCCCCGAAGTCGGTGTCCGTGGTGTGGGCGTTGGGCGACCCGTGGCAGCGCGAACAGATCGAGGCCGCGCACGCCCGGGCCGTCGAGCGCTCGATGAGCTAACTGAAGGAGCGGGTGCCCGTTGTTCGTCGCCGCTACAGCGGCCAGGTCGTGGAGGAGCAGGCCAAGGACGTGATCGCGACCGCCTACCGCCACACGACGGCCAGGGGAGTGAGTGGCGCTGACGCGCCGGACCCCCAACTGCACACGCACGTCGTGATCAGCGGCGCGGTACGCGAGGACGACCGCATCGTGGCGGTCGCCTCCCGTCCGGTGTTCCGCGGGCTACGGGAGGTCGGCGCGTTCTACCGCTCCGCGCTGGCGCAGGAGCTCGCGGGGGAGGGGTATCCGATCGAACAGGGCACGGGCAAGGACGGCAAGTACTTCGAGATCGCGGGCGTGTCGGCCGGGCTGCGCGACGCCTTCTCCAAGCGCCACCGTGAGATCGCCCAGGCCGCTGAGCGGTTCCGCGCCAAGCATGGCCGTGCGCCGGAACGCGGCGAGATCCGCGATATCGCTCTTGAGAGCCGCCGGGCCAAGGATCTGACGACCCGCGGTGATCTGCAGCGCGTGTGGAAGCGGACAGGGGGGCGGCATGGGTTCGGAGCGGACGAGGCGGTGCACCTGGTTGGTGCCCGGCCGCCGGCGGCCCCGGAGCTGGGAATCGAGGAGCGCATCGAAGGCACGCTGACCGAGCGCACTGCGATGTTCGACGCGGGGCTTCTGCGCGCGGTCGCTCTGGAGCAGTCAGCTGGGGAGCTTGGTCCCGAGGAGGCGATCGGGTTGACCCGCGCGATGGTCGGCGAGCGTCGCATCCTCACCCTGGAGGGCGGGCGGATGACGACGCTCGCCGTGAGAGCGCAGGAGCAGGCGATCGAGCGACGCGCCGGCGAGCTCGCCGAGCCGGCGAGCCGCGAGGTCGGCGAGCGCGCCAGGGCCGACGCGGCCAGGGAGGTCGCAGAGCGCATCGGCGCACCCCTATCTGTCGAGCAGGAGCAGGCCCTGCGCGCGGTGACCGGCCCGGAGCGGATCGCGGTGCTGATCGGGCCGGCGGGGACCGGGAAGGGTGTCGTGATCGACGCTGCCGCCCGGGCAGAGCAGATCGCCGGCCGCGACGTGCTCGGCATCGCGGTGTCAGGGTCCACCGCCGAGCGGCTCGGGATCGGCAGCCCGGCGCTTGAGGGGTCGACGCTGACGCTGGACGCGCTGGTCGTGCGTGCGAACAGGGGCAAGCTCCCGGTTGGCACCGGGACGACCGTGATCCTCGATGAGGCGGGGATGGTCGACCACAGGCGCATGGACGCCCTCACCGAGCTGATCGAGCGCTCGGGCGCGAAGCTGGTCGCCGTCGGCGACGGCAAGCAGCTCCCGTCGATCGGACCCGGCGGCATGTTCGACCGGATCGCTCACCGCGTGCCCACGGCCGAACTCGAGGAGGTCCGCCGCACGAACGACCCGCAGGAGCGCAAAGCATGGGCGGCGCTGCGCAATGGGGAACCGGAGCGGGCGATGGCGCACTACAAGTCCCGCGGACAGCTGTTCCTGTCCGATACGCGCGAGCAGGCGGGGGAGGCCGCGGTCAAACGCTGGGCGGAGCTGACCGAGACCCGCGAGAACCGCGAGGTCGCGCTGATCACCGACGCCTCGAACGTCGAGGTCGACCGGCTCAACGCCCGCGCCCAGCATCTGCGCGCCGAGCGAGGCGAACTCGGCCAGGCTGAGGTCCAGCTGCCGCACAAGCACTACGGGGTGCGCGAGGGCGACCGTATCGTGTTCACCGCCCAGCACCACGAGCCGGGGCGGCCGCGGGTCGAGAACGGCTCCCGCGGCGAAGTCACCGGCGTTGACCACGACCGCGGCATCACGGTCGCGCTCGACATCTCAGAGCGCCAGGTCACCGTCGCCGCGGACGAGCTGGAGTCATTGCGTCTGGGGTACGCCCAGCACATCCACGGTCAGCAGGGCGCCACGCTCGACCGGTCAGTGGTCGTCACCGGCGGCTGGCAGACGAGCAGGGAAACCGCGTATGTGGAGGCCAGCCGCGCCCGCAACGGAACCGAGTGGTACGTCAACCGCGACGAGCTTGACCTTCAAGGACAGGACAAGCGCCTCGTTGACCGGCTCTCGGAGAAGATGCGAACCAGCCGCGCACAGACACCCTCCCTCGTGCACCGAGAGCAGGACGACCCCGCGTGGGGGCTCGGCTACGAGGAAACCATGAACCGGGAACGCGGCATGCTGGCAGAGCTCGCCCGGCCCCTCGGACCGAAACCCGAGCGCGACCAATCACGGGGGCTCTCACGATGAGCCGCAAGCTGCAGATCGTGCTCCCCGACCCGGTTGCAACCCAGCTGGAGGAGCTTGCGGTCGCTGCCGGCGAACCGCTCGCCACCATCGCCCGCCAGATCGTGCGAGACGGCGTCGGGGTCGCGGCCAAGAGCGGGAAGGTCAAAGCGCCCAGGCCGGCCGCGACCGTGGTCGGCGAGGCGAACGGTCGGCCACGGTGGCTCGAGCCCTACGGCGGCGACCCAGACTGGCGCCAGGAGATGTGGGGTCAGGTCGTCGCGCTGCACGGCCGCTACCCCCGCCAGCTCCAAGACGTCAAAGACGGCTGGTGGACCGACGAATCACAGACCGAGACACTCTGCGCCCTGGCCGTATGGCGAGCGCAGATCGACGACACGGGCCAGGACCCCCGCGAAGAGCTCGTCTTCCAGGCGCAGCTCGCCGACTACGCCCACACGCTCCGCCAGCAAGGCGGCAGCATCACCAAGGCGTGGCAACCCGGCGCTCCGCCGCAGGAGTGGGCCGCGGGATTAGCGCCGCGCCATTGAAGCCGCACCGGGCTCGTGCGTGTCGCGGCCTCACCGTAGGCTGTGCGGGTGCCAAGGATCGCGAGCTTCCAGGGGCTGGTCGTCAAGCTCTATTTCAGCGACCACCCGCCACCCCACGTCCACGTGTACGCGGGGCGCCTCGGACATCCGGGAGTGCAGGCGGCGCGCTTCTCGATCGACACCGGCGAGCTGATCGACGGCACGCTCCCCGCAGCGAAGCTCGCGACGACCACCAACTGGTGTCAGCGACATCGCGAGGCACTGCGCGCCGACTGGCGGCGCGCACAGCTCGACCTACACCCAACCGGCCGCTACGATTCATCGTGATGGAGCCCGCCATCGCCCCCGAAATGGTCGCCGTGATCCCACGGCCCGAGCACACGGTCCGCATCGTCTTCGCCGACGGCGAGGTCCGCGACGTCGACATCACGCCCCTGCTCGACACCCCAGCCTTCTCGCCCCTGCGCGACCCAGCGATGTTCGGGCAGGTCAAGGTGGATGAGCAGACAGGCACGATCACCTGGCCTGGTGACGTTGACCTCGACCCCGACGTCATCTACGCGGCCCAAGACCTTGGTCCGAACAGGGCCCGCATCAGGGTGCTCGCGCCCAGCGTTGCCGCCTGAACCTCAGTCTCGCGCGGCGGCGTCATCCGCGGGCGCTGACTCGCCGGCCGGTTTGGGGTGCTCGCGGTCAATACCACCGTGAGAGCACAACCATCGGCGATCCCGGCCCCTCTCGGAGCGCGTGCAGGTGACGGGTCGCGACTACTGACCGCGGACGAGGTTGCCTCCCGGCTCGGTGTTCAGCCGTCGTGGGTCAGCAAAGCCGCCCGCGCGAATCGCATCCCGCATCTCTGTGTCGGTCGCTACAGGCGCTTTCGCTGGTCGGATATCGAAGCGTGGCTGGAGGGTCAGCGACGCGGATCATGACCGCGCCGAACGCTCCCGTAAAATGCCGCGCATAGATAAGGGAGCGTCCTCGGGGTTGCACCCCCGAGGACGCTCCGGAACGACGGTCGAGCGGCGAGAACCCGCCCTCGACCCCGGCATCAGGAGGAAAAGTCCCGATGCAAGCTCATGCGCGCGCGCAAGTCAGCGTCACCCTCTCGACGACGTACAAGGGCAAGCCCCGACCGGTCCCGGTCTGGGTCATGCGCTATCGCCTTCCGTCCGGGAAGGACTCGAAAAAGGTCATCGGCCTCGCGTGGAAGAAAAAGGGGCGTCCTGCACATGGGTTCCTGACCGAAGCCGACGCGCTCCTGGAGGCACAGGCCTTCGCTGCGGAACACTCCGCGGATGCGCCGGACGCTAGGCGCAGGCTCCGGGCGTCGCTGGATTCGTTCCTGAGCTACTGCACGCAGGAGAAGGGACTTCGGGGCTCGACGCTCCACGAGTACCGAAAGATCGGCGAGCGCCTCGCCGCGCGCCCGTGGCGGGGTGAGCTCACATGGGCGGATCGCGCGCTGGATACGTTCACGGAGGCCGACCTTCTGGCTGTACGCGGAGAGCTCGCCGACGCCAAACGGAGCGCCGACACGGTGAACCATTACCGCCGTGTCGTGCGAGGCATCTTCGGGACGCTGCCGAGCAGTCCGGCGCTCGCCTGGACCTGGATGGGTCAGAAGGTGGAGAGCGAGGGCAAGCTGCAGTTCTACACGCCAGAGCAGGTGCGCAGGCTGATCGCCGAGGCATACTCGCCGCTCGACGCGGCGCTCTACACGCTCGCAACCGAGGCCGGGCCTCGCCTGAGTGAGATCCGCGGGATGAAGGTCGCCAACGTCGACTTCGAGGTCGGTGTGCTGCGCTTCGAGGATGGCTTCACGACCAACGGCGGCCACGCGGGCAACAAGGGGCGGCGGGTTCGCTCGGTCCCGATGACGGCCAACGTCCGCGCCGCGCTGTGGCCCCTGTGCCAGAACAAGACCGGGGACACGCTGATCTTCGAGCACGACGCGAGACCGGGGGAGCCGATCTGCGGCACGGGGGTCTACCGCCGGTTCCTGAGTGCCGCCAAGCGAGCCGGCCTGCCGCGGCTGCGCCTGCATGACCTGCGACACACGTTCGGGACGCAGGCGATCCGCGCGTTCAAGGTTCACGAAGTCCAGCGGATGATGGGCCACCGCCACATCACCACGACCGAACGCTACCTTCACTACTCGCCCGATCCCGACGCCGCTGCCAAGCTGAGCGCACTCTGGGCAGGCGCTGAAGTCGAGCAGGCGCAGAACGTCGTCGCGCTCCGTCGCTCCGCCTGAACGCGTCAACGACGGTCGCTCAGAGGGGCTCGCGCCGTCGCATCGGGCCGCGCGCTGGGGCGCCCGCGCTGCGGTTAAGGGGCGCCTTTGGGGCGCCTTGCCCCGGTTGGGCGCCTTGGCCCCGGACGTCCGGGGCCAGAAACCCGCCGATTTGCAGGCAGTTCTCACAGAGGCGACGACCGGAATCGAACCGGTGTAAACGGCTTTGCAGGCCGCTGCGTAGCCACTCCGCCACGTCGCCAGAAGCACGGCAAGGGTACCGGGCCGTGCGGGTTTGCCAGGCGAGGCATGGGCGAGCACGCCGGCCGTCAGCTGGGCCCGGCCTCTTACGCGACGGATCAGCTCCCGTTATCAACCTTTTTCGCCGTCGTTAGCGGCACTTTCGCATCGCGTTAGCGCTCACACAGCGACCCGTCGCAGGATGGCCTGATCCCGCAACGACCGGAGGTCAGCCGTGAAACGTCTATTCGCACCCGTCCTGCTCGCAGCGCTCCTCGGCGCGGCCGCCGCGAGCGTGGCAGTGGTCGTCATCGGCGGCCGCAGCTCGTCGGCCACGAAGTCGGTCACCGCGTCGAGCAACGGCGTCGCGCGGACGGAAACCCGCAGGGAGGCCGCCTCGACAGCGCTCACGGCGACGCAGATCTACAAGCAGGCCTCCGCGGGCGTCGTTGCGATCAAGGCCGTCACGTCGCAGGGCACCGACAGTGGTACGGGCATCGTGCTCAACGACAAAGGCCTGATCCTCACGAATGACCGCGTGATCTCCGGCGCGAGCAGCCTGACGGTCGCGGCAAGAAGCTCGTCGAGTCTGGCGCGCACGGCGACGCTCGTTGGCGAGGAAGCCAACGAGGACCTCGCGCTGATCAAAGTCGACCCTTCGGGACTCGGGCTCAAACCGCTGACGCTCGCGAGCTCGAAATCCGTACAGGTCGGCGACGCCGTCTATGCGATCGGCAATCCCTACGGCCTCGACGAGACGCTCACACGCGGCATCGTCTCGGCGCTCGGGCGTTCGATCTCGGCACCCAACGGAGCGAAGATCACCGGTGCGATCCAGACCGACGCGGCGCTGAACCCGGGCAACTCGGGCGGCCCGCTGCTCGACGACCAGGGCCAGGTGATCGGCGTCAACTCGCAGATCGCCAGCGAGGCGGCGAGCGTCAGCGGGTCGCAGCCCGGGAGCACAGGCGTGGGCTTCGCGGTGTCCTCGGACACGGTCGCTAACGCGGTCAAAGCGATCGAGGCCAGCAAGGGCGTGTCCTCCGCATCCACGACTCGCAGCGCCGTTCAAACTGAAGGCGTCCAGTCCGAAGGCGAAGGCAGCGAAACGCAGTCACCTTTCGGTGCTCGCTCGCGCGGCGAATCGCAGAGTGGCGCCGGCCAAGCTGAAGCTCGCGGCGGTGCTGGCGAAGGGGTCGCCGGTAGCAACGAAGCCGAAGAAGGCGGCGTCGGTTCGGGCGAAGGCCGCGAAGGACGGATCGTGATCGTGCCGTGATGGGAGGGGGAGGTCGGGTCTGCCCCCGCCCGACCTCCCTCCGCGGCACCAAGCGCGGATCTAGCCGGTCCTAGCCGGCGATTTGGCGTTGATACCCTTCGGGACCGATCCCAGGGCGATTAGCTCAGCTGGGAGAGCGCCGCCTCGACAAGGCGGAGGTCACTGGTTCGAGCCCAGTATCGCCCATCGAAGAAATGCCTGGAAATCGCGGGGTTTTGGGGCCAGGAACCGTCGCCGTGGATCCAATATGGTTCCGTTTGTCGCGTTTGGCGCTCTGATACCTAGCGGTAGGCGGGGAATCGCCCGAGTTGCGGCGGCTGATGGGGGAGGTGACGCCATCCTCCTCGCTGGGCGATCGGCTCGACATGGCGCAGGTTGGTAGGCGCTATCGCAAGCATCTGGAGGCGCTTGGCCGCAAGCGGAGCACGCTAGCCGCTGTGGAGATGACTCTTCGGGTTTGGATCGAGCCGCATCTCGGGGATCGGGCGCTCGACAAGATCAGGCCCGAGGACATGGAGGATCTGATGCGCGCGATGAGCAAGGCTGGTGTGGGAGTCAAGTCGGTTCGCAACTACATCGGGACGCTCTCGGCGATCTTCAGGTTCGCGATGCACCCGAGACGGAAATGGGCGACCTCGAATCCGTGCGAGGTGATCGATCTGCCGCCTGTCAGGATCAGCGAGGAGATTCGCTTCCTGACGACTGCCGAGGTCGATGCACTCGCCAAGGCTGCGGTGGCGGGCGAGCACCAGCCGCTCGATCGCGCGCTGTATGTGACGGCCGCGATGACCGGGCTCCGTCAGGGCGAGCTGATCGCACTGCGCTGGCAGGACGTGGACCGGGACGCGCGGAGGGTTCGTGTGCGGCGTAGCCATGTGCTCGGTGAGTTCGATACGCCGAAGAGCCGGCGCTCAGAGCGCAGCGTCCCGCTGAGCCATCGGGTCGCGAGCGATCTGGATAGCTGGCGCCTGGGGACCCAGTGGGGGAGCCCTGGCGATCTCGTGTTCGCAGAGCCCGCCTCTGGCGAGGTGCTCCGTCGTGGCGCGCTGATGCGTCGATATCGGCGCGCACTGAAGGCGGCCGGGGTCGCGCCGGGGCACCGCTTCCACGATCTGCGTCACACGTTCGGAACCGCGATGGCGGCGGCGGGGGTGCCGATGCGCACGCTGCAGGAGTGGATGGGGCATCGCGACCTGGCGACGACGCAGCGCTACGCGGACTATGCGCCGAACGAGCGGGAGGTCGAGATGGTCGACCGGGCGTTTGGAGAGGGGATCGATGGCTGATCGAATGCGTTGCACCCGCAAGCCCAGGCTGTCCCGTCCCCGCGGCCCTGGATCATCGAGCCCATGACTAAGGATCGGACTCGCCGTCGCCGTGTCGCGCGCGACGTGCGGATCGTGGTTGAGCGGTCTAGCGCCCATCCGGTTGCGTACGCGATCGTGCTGCTCGTAGAGCGCGGTGGGAGCTGGCACACGGTGCGGACGTTCGACAACGCCCACGCTTCCGACGAGCACCATGAGCATCGCTACGTCGCGTCAGAGAAGCAGCCGCCAATCGTGACGCATGGACCGCCGAATGAGGCGATGCATGCCGCAGAAATCAAGCTCTTGGAGGGCTGGAGCGATATCGTTCGTAGCTGGGAGTCAACACGATGAGCACTATCGACAAGAAGACAGACGAGCTGTTCATGGCCGCTACGCAGAGCGACGATAGCCTTGGCTATCCGGATGACGTTGAGTTCGTTCCTGGCGACAAGGATTGGGCCGATGAGGTGGTGTGGCGCAGTCTCGCCGAGGAGTGCCGTGCCACAGTGATCGTGGATGAGGACATCGAGCTGATGTTGATCCCGTTTCCGCGCAGCATCGTGGATCGGTTGCGTGGGTGCGTTCGTGTGCGCGTCACGCACAGACCGCACGGGCACATCGCTGCGTTCGCGACATCCAGCACGCTGGGGCGTCACCCGGTGCGCGAGATGCGCGCGCTGGCTCACGCCTAAAGGTTGCGGGGAGCGACACGATGGCGACCACGATTGATGGGCTCGTGTTCGAGAGCAGCAACTACGACGCAGATGGCGATGTGCTCTACCCGAGCCGTGGTGAGTCCAGCATCGCAGCTGATGCTCTGCTCACGCCCCGAGGGACACGGCGTCCGCTTTGATTCTGACGGCGACGTAATCGGTGTGACGATCATCAACGCGACGCGACTGCTAAAGCAGGACGGATACTTCACGATCACGATCCCTCGCGTTGTGCGACTTGAGGCCAGTGAGCTGGCCGTCGTGGTCAGCTAGCTTGATCCGGATCTGACGCCGCGACCGATCAGGGCTCCCTCAAGGCGGCGGCGCCTCACCGCGGCGCTGGTCCGCCGGCTCGCGATCGCCTCTCGTCTGCCACCGTGGCCCGCGCGCCGATGATTGCGCCGCGCGAGAGTGACCTCCGGTGCGGGTCGTACGGTGTTCCGAATGGTCGTTGCAGGCGTGCTCAGCAGCGTAGGTAGCATCAGCACCGTCGTCGCAGCTCTAGCCGCACTGATGACGATCGTTCTTGCCCGCAAGACAGTCGCAGAGGCTAGAGCGGGACGCAGCGAGGCACGGGGCGCCCACCTCGCGGAGATGGATCAACAGGCCGTATTCCTCGAGGCGACAACGACCGCACACGAGCGTGAGATGCAAGCGCGCGCGAACGCGCTCGCATCTGAGCTTGTGCTCCAGCGACTGGCTCAGGTGGGGCGGGTCGAGGAGTTGATCGGCGAAGTCTCCGACATCGCACGGTTCGAGATCGAGCATCCTCCACTACCGATTGAGGGACAGATCGGTACATGGACGCGCATAACCTGCGCGCTGGCGCGTCTAGAGGCGGCAATCGTCATATGTGAGCGGCTTGGAGTTGCTGGCGGCGTCGCAGATGTTCTCGCCGAAGCGAGGAAAATGTCGATCGAGTACCGGCGAGTCAGGACCCCTCCTGAGTCGGTGGTGGGGGCGACAATGGGCATGCTCGACCGCATGAAGTTCATCACCGAGACGGACCACAGTCTGAGTATTCCCGACTAAGTTCGCTCCTTGCCTTGGGTATGCTTGCGACATGTACAAGGCCACTGCCATTGAGGTGCTTATCGCGTCACCTGGCGACACCGAGGATCAACGCGATGCTATCCGCCAGGCGATCATCCGCTGGAACTCGATCGAGTCTCGACATTTTGGTGTCGTCTTGCTCCCAGTCATGTGGGAGACCCACGCATACCCGGATTTGAGTCAGCCGGCGCAGCCGAGCATCAACAAGCAGATCGTCGACGACGCCGACATCCTCATCGCAACCTTCTGGACCACCCTCGGTACGCCCACTGCTGATGCGAAGTCTGGAACGGTCGAGGAGATTGAGCGTTTCATTGATGCCGGTAAGCACGTATCTCTTTACTTTTGCGACATGCCTGTGGTGCCGCTTGACCAAGACACAAGTGCTCTAGAGTCACTAAAGGGTTATCGAGATGAAGTGAAGTCCAAGGGTCTCTTCAGCTCTTACCGTTCGATGGAGGAGCTGAGTGGGAAGGTTCGGGACGACCTGACGAAGCTCGTCCACGATCTCCTAGAGGTCGGACACATTGACGATGTCGCGGCGCCGGGCGACGCGTCCGCTCAGGCAGGCGGGGCTTCGCGTAGCATCGATCAGGCCCTGTCGGAACTGCGGAACACGCTTCGTGGATATCTAGCGAAGTGGGAAACCGTGTTCGCTGGTCTCACAGACGATTACAGCGCAGACAAGCGTCTTTCGCTAGCGTCCGAAATCGAAGGCGTCATTCTCGAAATTGTCAGGATAGCCGCCGCGGATGCGCCGGATGCTGCCTTCGTTGCGGAGCTGTCGCAGCTTGCGAGTACAGCAGCAGTCGTTGCGCGTACCCGTGTGTATCTGGACGGTGGCCAATCGTTCGGCGAGCTGACAGAGGGCTGCAAAGCGTTGCTGGAGGCAGTCAAGAGCGTCGTTGCTCAGCCCTGGAACACAGGTGACGCGCCCGATAGTGCAGCATGATCGTAAGCCCGCCCGGGCTATCGGGATGGGTCGTCCTTCCCATAGTCGAGAACTGTTGCGAGCCTCGGGTGATCGTCGGGCGGTCGGAGGCTGATCGTGGGGCGGTCGGAGGCCGCACACGATTCGGAGAGGCTGACAATAGTA
Organism: Solirubrobacteraceae bacterium; assembly: GCA_017882375.1. Lineage (GTDB taxonomy): Bacteria > Actinomycetota > Thermoleophilia > Solirubrobacterales > Solirubrobacteraceae > Palsa-744. The sequence goes on from JADGPP010000058.1 coordinate 19,434, forward strand.
CGGGTCCAGTATCGGTTTCCGGCCGAATCTGCGCGACGAGTCGCCTGCGGGGGCGACTTCTCGTGGTTCCATTCGTGGTTCCGTTTTGAGCAAATCTCAGCGAATCTGAGAGCAGCTAAGCCCAGCAAACACGGGGGATAGCGCCTCAGAAAACCCCCAGGCTCATTTTTCGAGCCCAGTATCGCCCATCACCGAAAAGCCCCGTTCATGCGGGATTTTCGTTTCCCCGGGGGGATGGCACGGCGGAGCATCCTAGGGTCGCTGCGTAACTCCTGAGTAACTACCTGCGCGCGGGGTTGGGGCGTCTGGGCGGAGTGTGAGATTCCGCGCGGTGATTCGCTCTCTGAGAGATTCCTGATGACGGTCGCAGGAACTCCCGCTACCAGGGTCGCTGGCGGAACGTCACGGGTGACGACGGCACCGGCCGCGACGACAGAGCCAGCTCCGATAGTCACGCCCGGCAAGACCGTGGCGGCGGCCCCGATCCACACGTTCGTCTCGATCGTGATCGGCGCGGCGGAGATGTAGGCACGCCGCTCGTCTGGCTCTACGGGATGACCAGCCGTGACGAGGTTGACCTTGTGCGCGATCATGACTCGGTCTGCGATGTCAATGGCTGCGTGGCCCGTGAACGCGCACTCGTAGCCGATGAAGACTGCGCGGCCGACCGTGATGTTCAGCCAATGGTCGGTATAGAACGGCGGGATCAGCGTGAATGAGTCACCAACTGGCTTGCCGATCAACTCCTCGAAGGATCGTCGGATCTCCTCCCGATCGTCCAAGCAGTGTTGGCTGAGCCTTGATGACAGACGGGTAGCCACCTTGACCCGATCGAACAAATCGCGGGACTCCTGCGATTTCGCCGGCATCAGTTGGCTTTCGTGCATTCGGTTCCTCGGCGGGGCGGTCTCGTCGGATCGCGGAGCCTAGAACGATCGCCGGACGTGGCTCCCGTGTTCGGTGATCGTTTGATCGGCAGCTTTGCCCTCTGCAAAGCCAGATACGGGCAAACCGATCAAGAATCGGAGATAGCCAGGCGCTTAATCGGAAACGGCCGAAATTGCCGATCAAACGGCCTGAAAGCTTGATTGGCAGCTACAGCGGGAGCGTGTTCGGCAGCGCTCACGTAGCGCCGCCCTCTGCTCCGACCGCCTTGCGAGCCCGCCTCCTTGTCGCCTCGGAGAGTCACGGCCGCTTCGCCTGCTGCGACCGTGACGGACGCCTCGACGCTGCCGCCGCCGTCCTCCAGTAACCGGTAGATCAGCGCTTCGGCCTGCTGGCCCTTGGAGAGCCCTCCTTGCGGCGGCGTCTTCGTGCGGATGCGAGTAAGGAAGTAATTTACCCCCGGCACGGACTGGGCGTGTCCACAGACGTGTACACGCTCTGCTATGCTCCACGCATGAGCCCAAGAGTAGATGAGGTACTGCCGACGCGCGAGGCGCGCTCGAAGTTGCCATCGATGCTGGCTGGATTCCGGGCCCGCGGCGCGGACGCCGATCCGGTTGTGATTGGTGCGCACAGGCGCCCTGAGGCCGTCGTGTTGTCCTACGAGCGCTACCTGGCGCTCTTGACTGGCCGTGAACGGGTCAAGGCGATTCTGGCTGAGCGTCGCGCGTCCGCAGAGGGCATGGGGGAGGACGAGGCGATGGAGATCGCAGTCCGAGAGCAGCACGCCTCCCGCCGCTGAGTGCGCCGGGTCGTCCTCGACGCCAACGTCTACGTGTCTGCGCTGCTCGCGCCGACCGGCAGCCCGGCGCAGATCCTGGAGAGGTGGGCCGACGGCCAGTTCGACGTGATCGTGAGCCCTCTTGTGCTCGCCGAGCTCGAGCGCGTGCTGCGGCGTCCCAAGTTCAAGAGGTCGATCCCCGTGGTCCAGGTCGACGCCCTGCTGAGCGCGCTCGCCGAGGAAGGCGTCTCGGCCGCTGACCCGGAGGTACACCCAGGCGCGACGCCCGACCCAGGTGATGACTACCTCGTCGCGCTTGCAAGGGCAGCCGACGCCGAGTGCATCGTGTCCGGCGACACGCACCTCACTCAGCTCAGTGATCCGCGTCCGCCGGTCTTGACGCCGCGCGAGTTCCTCAACAGCCTCGGCTGAGGGTGCGTCTGAAGACGAGCCCGTCAGCTGCGTACGCGTGAGCGTTCGCAGACAATGCCGGGATCGGCTCTGGCAAGCCAAATTTCGCACCCATCCAACCGGTATCGCCCATCACCGAAAAGCCCTGCTAACGCGGGCTTTTTGTTGCTTGGGGTCCGAAGAGCGGAGGTCAAGTGGGGCCTGGACCCCGTAGGGCACCCCGTGCCACACCGTAGACCCGTAGGAGCCGCGAAACCGCCGGGGTGTGGGTACGGCCGTCTGAGCCCAACGCGAGGCAGGAGGTAGCCGATTACAGTCCGATGATCGCGGACACGGTCGCCTTGAAATCGGATATTGGGATTGATCTACTGGCGAATCAGCTACTTGCCGCCATGCGCCCTGCGGCTGGTAGAGCACACCACGATCAACCTGTCGCGGCGACGTGCCATCCGTGGGCTTGCGTGTAGCGGTGCTCGCGCGATTGCTCTGCGCGGCCGGAAGGATCGGTGGCGTGACGATCGCCGGGCCTACGGTGTCAGCAGGGCGACGAAAGGTGCCGGGGCCGGTGTGCCGATTGTCGCCGGGAAGCTGTTGCGGTGGTCGTTGAATAGCCATGCTGTGATTGTTCCACCGGCCCTGCCTCACGTACGATCCCTCGGCAACGAGCCTGAGGAGGCGAAATGGAACGGATCAGGAGACATCTCAGCTACGCCAACGTAGCTGCAACGCTGGCGCTGGTGTTTGCGATGAGTGGTGGCGCGATCGCAGCGACCGGAGGCTTCAGCGGCGGCGGCAAACTGCAGGCGTGCGTCAATGAAGAAGGCGGCTTGAAGCTGCTCAAGGCGGGCAAGCACTGCAGGCGAGGACAGAAAACGGTCGCTTGGGAGCAGACCGGGCCTGCCGGTCCAGCGGGTACGAACGGCGCGACGGGCGCGCCCGGTGCGCAAGGCGGTCAAGGTGGACAAGGCTCGCAAGGAGCAGCCGGTTCCGCAGTCGCATATGCGCACGTTGAGGAGACCGGAACGCTTGACACCGCGAATAGCAGCGGCGTCACGGATTCCCGCGTGTCGCCGGTCCTTGGGAAAGGCGTGTATTGCATCTACGGTAACTTCACAGCACACGTTGCCACGGCGACCGTTACTACTCCGGTCTAGTAAATAGCCGTCAAGTTAGACGGCTTTGGCGTAGCTGACTTGTTTCTCCTCGAAGTAGCGGGCGACGATCCGGGGGGTGC
>JADGPP010000172.1 GCA_017882375.1 Solirubrobacteraceae bacterium
TTCGGCTACATGAGCGAGCTGCTCGCCGCTCACGCCCGCGGCGATCCCGTCCCGTTGCTGGTCTGACCCACCAAGGCGCCCGGGGACTGAACGGTTACAGCGACCCGCCGATTTGCAGGGACTTTGCGGCCCTTCCCGGCCTGATCCAGCGTCCCTGAAAATCGTGGTGTCCCCGGTTCGAGTCCGGGTCTCGCCATCTCGGAGGAAGCCTGCACGTGGGCGGGCTTAGTGCAGAGCGGCGAGGCCGTTTGAGCGAGCGCTCGAAGCGCCGTCTTGCGCGCCACATCCTTTTCACGTCCTTTTCAGCAGAGGATGTCGGCCTAGACGCGCTATCGGGGTGAATCTTCGCCCAACCCTCGCAGACAGGCCCCGCTCTGTGCGACAGCCTCACGCGAGAGCGGTAGTGACGCGGCGGCCCGAGTTGGGCGGCTTGCGACGCTCGCTTTCACGAACGCAAGCAGGGGTGCTCCCCTGCGGTCCTCGGGTGCGATCGGCCGTCTTGATCGGCCGGCCGCCGGTTTCCCTCTCACGCCGGCTCACAACATTGGGGTATAGTTGACTCAAGTGCCTTCAGCCGGTGTTGCCAGCTGATGTTGACGGCCAAGGGTTGGTCACGGCCCATGATCGTAGTCGCTACTAGCGTTGCGACTTTGCCGCGCTAGAGGTTCAGGTCGAGGCTGCGTCTATCGCGTGAGGCTGTGCAGGAGTCGGGGCGGTCACGGTGTCGCGAGTCGTTGGCGCCGTACTGTGCCCCCGACGTGACTGTCCTATGAACGACAGACTGGAGCTGACGCGTTGGCGGCCTATGCAATCGAGTCCGAGCCGATCGAGCCGATCCCTGAGACGTCCGCTGCGGAGCGGGTTGTCGCCGACGTGCAGCCCATCGGCGCGCTGGCGGCGGTCGCCGAGCGCGTCCGCGATTCGGTTCCGCTTTGGTTTCACACCTTCGCGCTTGCGCCGGGGGTCTACACGCCGGGGATCGCACGCGACCATGGCTATCGCCTTTCGGTGCTCGGCGCGGATCGCTTTGCGGGGCGCAGCGTGCTCGACATCGGTGCGTTCGACGGCTTCTACAGCTTCCTCGCGGAGGCTCGCGGTGCGCGGCGCGTTGTAGCGGTCGACAATGAGCAGTACGTCGACTGGGTGCGTGCTCGCTTCGGCGTGACGCTCACGGGCGGTGCCGGCTTCCGCGCGATCACAGGGCTCCTCGCGTCGCGGGTCGAGTATCGCCGCATGGACGCGCTGGACGTGCGCGAGCTCGGCGAGCGCTTCGACGTTGTGTTGTGTTTCGGGATCCTGCACCGGGTGACCGACCCGATTGCGTTGCTGCAGGCGCTCGCGGACGTGCTGGCGCCGGGTGGCGAAGTCGTACTCGAGACCTACGGCTCGCGCCTGGCCGCCGACGCCCCGGCGATCGAGGTTCACGAGCCTGGCGATGTGTACGCGCGCGATGACTTTGTCTACTGGGGCTTTTCCCCGGAGACCCTGCGGCGACTGGGGCAGATCGTCGGCCTCGACGAGTTTGAGGTCATCGAGGAGCTGGAGATCGACGGCCACCCGCGGATTCTCGCGCTGCTACGAGCGGCCGGCTGACGGCAGCTTGCGGTCGCGCCGCTCAGGCCGCCAGCGACGTCGCGGCGAGCTCGCGGTGCAGCGCCGCCGGTCGATCGGTGGTGATGGCATCGACGCCGAGAGCAGCGGCTCGCGCGGCGAGCGTGGCGTCGTTGATCGTCCCGGTGCTGACGCTGAGGCCATCAGACCGCAGGCGCTCGACTAGCGCAGGGTGCAGGAGGAAGTGCTCGATGCAGACGCCGCCGACGCCGGCAAGCGCCGCCCATCGTGCGAGCGCGGCGGGCATGTAGTCGGCCCACGCGATCAGCCGCGCCGGCATCCCGTGGCGCGCGGCCTCCTCGCACGCGGTCGTATGGAAGGAGAGAACCTCCACGCGGTCGCGGTCCGCTCGCCCTCCCGCCACCCGGCATACCGCTACGGCGGTAGCCCGTGCCAGCTCAGGATCGCCGTGGGCCTTGACCTCGACCTGCACCGGAATGTCACGGGGCGTGTCGTCCAGCAGCTCGTCGAGGAGCATCGGCGTCTCGTTCGTCGGGGCGCCGTGGCGGTCGCGCAGGCGGGCACGCCGCAGGTCGCTCCAGAGCGTCTGGTGTGCCCAGCCGCGCAACGTCGTCGGGCCGCTCAACCACGGCTCGTGCAGCAGGACCAGCCGTCCGTCGGCGGTCAGACAGGCGTCGGTCTCGAGGCCATCGACCGGACCAGCGAGCGTGGCCTGCAGGGCTGCTCGCGAGGAGTCGGGTCCAGGCTCGCGGCCGAGGCGGTGCGCGTACAGCGGAGGCAGTGTCGCCACGAACCTCAGTGTGGCTGGCTGCTCCCGCGCACATGTCGCGCGCCTGTTACCGATCTGTTGTCGTGTCGTGAACACGAGGCCGAGGCCGACCGAGCCATGCATCACGTCGCTCACCGTCGCGACGTGCGGCCGGTCCGGCTCGACTCCCACGTAGATGCCGTCGTCGCGAACCTCGACGCGAAAGAACAGCAAGCGAGATCGAGGCAGAGCCTCATCCCTACGTGAACCAGACTCCCGTGCGCGCCACCTTGGGCGCCTCCTGGCCGATCGCACGCGTGAGCAGCCACAGGTCGCCCAGGGCCGGGTGGAGCATCGGCTTGCCGCTGGTCATCAGCCCGACGG
>JADGPP010000017.1 GCA_017882375.1 Solirubrobacteraceae bacterium
GGCCGGTCACGTGCGCGACTGCTCCCAGGAGAAGCCGCGCACCGCGAAGAACAGGCCGAAGACGCCCCACAGGGCGATCACCGCGAGCGCGTCGAGGTGGCTGCCCATGCCAGAGCCTGTGACGATCGCGCCGTACAGGCCGTCGATCAGCGGCTTCAGCGGTAGCGCTTCGGCGATCTGGCGCAAGAAGCCGGGAGCGCTCTTTGAGTCGAACACGTAGAAGGAGATGAACACGACCGGCAGGAACACGGCGTTGACGTAGGCGGCGGTCGACTCGAAGTTGGGGATCGCGTGGGCGAAGGCGACTCCCAGCGCCGTCAGGCAGACGACGCCGACGAGCACGAAGACGATCAGCTCGGGCCAGTCACGCGGCCAGCCGATGCCGAAGATCAGCTTGCCGGCGAGCACCACGATTGCGATCTGCAGCGCGGTGTTGGTCACGGCGTTGGCGGCGACGCCGCCGAAGTAGGAACCCGTGGGCAGCGGCGTGCCGCGGATGCGCTTGAGCACGCCGCGCTCGCGCAGGAAGACGATGTTGTAGGCGAGCGCGGTGAACGTCGTCGACATCACGCTCATCGCGGCGATCGCCGGGATCAGGCGGTTGAGCTCGTGCTGGTTGCCGGCGAGGATCGCTCCGCCACCGCCGAGGAACAGCAGCGGCAGCAGGAAGTTGAAGAAGGCGGCGCTCGGATTGCGCCAGAACATGCGCCGCTCCAGGCGGTACTGGCGCCAGCCGAGCGTGAGCGCGTCAGCCATCGGCGGTCAGCTCCAGGTAGACGTCCTCGAGCGTCGGGCGCGCGACGCTCAGCTCCTCCAGTCGCTCGCCGCGCGCGAGCGCCTCGGTGGTCAGCTCGTTCAGCAGCGCCGTCGGATCGTCGGTCTGGCGCTCGACGAAGTGACCGTCGCGATCGCGGTAGGCGACGCGGTAGTGCGACGCGCCGACGCCGAGCTCGCGCGGCGGGCCGATCGCCAGGACACGGCCGTCCTTGACGATCGCAACGCGGTCGGCGAGCTCCTGCGCCTCGTCGAGGTAGTGCGTCGTCAGCAGGATCGTCTTGCCGAGGTCGCGCAGCTTGCGCACGGTGTCCCAGGCGCTGCGCCGCGCCTCGGGGTCAAAGCCGGTGGTCGGCTCGTCGAGGAAGATCAGCTCGGGGTCGCCGACGAGCGCGAGCGCGAAGTCCAGGCGCCGCAGCTGCCCGCCCGAGAGCTTGCGACTGCGCACGTCAGCCTTCTCCTGCAGGCCGGCGAGCGTCAGCACCTCCTCGACGTCGCGCGGCTTGGGATAGAAGCTGGCCCAGTGGCGCAGCGCCTCGCGCGGAGTGATGTGAGCGTAGATGCCGCCCGACTGCAGCACGATGCCGATTCGCTGGCGCAGCGCGCGGCTGCGTTTGCCGGGGTCCTGGCCGAGCACGGACACCTCGCCGCCGCTGCGCGCGCGGTAGCCCTCGAGAATCTCGACCGTCGTCGTCTTGCCGGCGCCATTGGGCCCGAGCAGGCCGAACACCTCGCCGCGATGCACGCTTATGTCGATGCCGCGCACGGCCTCGAACTCGCCGTAGCGCTTGCTCAGGGCGTGCACTTCGATGGCCGGGCCCGCTTCGCTCACGAGCAGCTAATCATCCCAGCCGCGGCGCGCGCCGTGCTACCAGTGCACGCCCCGCGTGAGCGTCGCCATCGCGATCTGCTCGAAGGAAGCCTTCTCCTCTTCGTTCGTCTGGCCCTTGGAGGCCGCCGAGTCGGGGAACACGCGGTAGGCGAGGTGCAAGAGCCGGTCGACCGTCTTGGGCGAGAGCGCGTAGGCGATCTCGCCGACCGTGCCCAGGCGCGTGCCCATGTGCTTCGGACGCCCTCGCATCGCCTCGCAGATCATGTCGGCCGCCTCGTCGGGGGTGATCGCGGGGAAGGCGTCGTACATCTTCGTCGGCGCGATCATCGGCGTGCGCACGAGCGGCATGTGGATCGTCGTGAACGTCACGCCGTCGCCGACGACCTCCGAGGCGACCACGCGCGTGAAGGCATCGAGCGCTGACTTGGAGGCGACGTAGGCGGAGAAGCGCGGCGGATTGGTCTGCACGCCGATCGACGAGATGTTGACGATGTGCCCGGAGCCGCGCTCGCGCATGTGCGGCAGCAGGCCGATGATCAGCTTGACAGCGCCGAAGTAGTTGAGCTGCATCGTCCGTTCGAAGTCGTGGAAGCGGTCGTAGCTGAGAGCGATCGAGCGGCGGATCGAACGGCCCGCGTTGTTGACGAGCATGTCGACGTTGCGGTGATCGGCGAGCACCCGCTCGATCAGCCGTTCGACGGACTCCATGTCGGAGATGTCCGCCGCGTACACGTACGCGGTCCCGCCGGCGGCGACGATCTCCGCGCGCGCCTCCTCGAGCTTCTCGACGTTGCGGGCGACCAGCAGCGGTATCCCGCCCGCCTCGGCGACCTTCAGGGCGGTCGAGCGGCCGATCCCCGACGAGGCGCCGGTGATCATCACGTGCTTGCCCTGCAGCGCCTCCTTGAGCGTGCGCCCGGCGGACATGCTCGGGTCCATCTCGCGCTCCCAGTAGTCCCACAGCCGTCCGGCGTAGTCGTGCAGCGCCGGCGGGCGCTCCAGCGCCGTTCCCGCCAGCGCCCGGCCGGCCTGGCGCGTGTCAAAGCGCGGTATGAGCTCCATGTGCGCGAGCACCTCTTCGGGAATGCCCAACTCGCGCAGCGCAAGTTTGCGCAGCTGGCGCCACGGCGGCAGGTCGAGCGCGAGCGCGAGCGGCCACTTGGGCAGCGGATCGGTCAGGCGTTTGTCGACGCTCACGGCAAAGCGCGGAGCGTGCGCCGCGGAGGCGAGCTCGTTGATCAGCTCGTCCACGCGCTGGCGGCGCGGATCGGTCAGGTGAAAGGCTTTGCCGTCGAGGTCGGGCTCGTGGGCGATGTGCTCGAGCGCGTCGACGACCCAGTCGACGGGGACGACGTTGGTGTTGCCGAGATCCAGCCCGACGAGCGGCGTCCACTCGGGGAGCAGCTGGCGCGCGCGCTGGATCGCCTTGAAGAAGTAGTACGGGCCGTCGATCTTGTCCATCTCGCCGGTGCGCGAGTCGCCGACGACGATGCCCGGCCGGTAGACGCGCCAGGGCACGTAGACCTGCTCGCGCACGATCCGCTCGGCCTCGAACTTGGTGCGGTGGTAGGGCGAGGGCAGCTTCTGGCCCTCGTCGAACATCTCCTCTTGAAAGGTGCCCTTGTACTCGCCGGCGACGGCGATCGAGGAGACGTGGTGCAGGCACTCGGCGTTGATCGCGCGCGCCAGTTCGACCGCGTGCGTCGTGCCGCCGACGTTGACGGCGGTGTTCAGCTCGGGCGCCGCCGTCATGTCGTAGACGGCCGCGAGATGGAAGAAGTGCTTGATCTTGCCGCGCAGCTCGGTCACCTGCTCCTGCTCCACGCCGAGCAGCGGGCGGCGCAGGTCGCCGATCACCGGCTGGACGCGTTTGCCGGCCGCCGCGCCGGCGACGACGCTCCAGCGCTCGATCAGGTCGTCCAGGCGCTCAAGCGAGGTCTCGCGCACGAGGACATACACCTTGCCCTGGCGTTTGTCGAGCAGCTGCTCGACCAGACGACGCCCGATGAAGCCGGTCGCTCCTGTGATGAAGTAGGCCATCGCGCAGCAGAGCCTACCTCGTATGCGCGAGCGGCTGCCGGGAGGCTTGGTCTTGCTGAACGCGCGCGTCGCCGCGGTCGAGCCGCAGCGCGCGCGTCGGCTGTCTAGGCGCCGGCTCCGGCGCCGCCACGGCCCTCGCCGGCGGCAAAGCGCTGGGCACCGCGCGCGCCGTCTTCGAACACCTCCGGGCCGGCCTTGGCCTCCAGCGCGAGCGCCTGCTGCAGCGGCATGCCGAAGCCCTCGATCGCGGCGCGCCGGTCGGCGAGCATCGTGCGTTGGGGGAAGCCCGCGAGACCCTCGGCGAGCGCCAGCGCGCGCTGCAGGTGCGCGCCCGGGGCGACGACCTCGGTGAGCATGCCCATCGCCAGCGCCTCCTGCGCGGCGATCATGCGCCCGGTGAGGATCAGGTCGAGCGCGCGTCCGAGGCCGACGATGCGCGGCAGGCGCTGAGTGCCGCCGTCGATCAGCGGCACGCCCCAGCGCCGCTCGGGATAGCCGAGCGTGGAGTCCTCGGTGGCGATGCGCAGGTCGCACCACAGCGCGAGCTCCAGGCCGCCGGCGAGCGCGAAGCCGGAGATCGCGGCGATCGTCGGCTTCGACGGCGTCAGGCGCGTGAAGCCCATCGGGCCCTCCTCGCTCATCAGCCGCGCCACGAACGTCTCGGTCGCCTTGAGGTCGGCGCCCGCGCAGAAGGAGACACCGCCGGCGCCCGTCAGCACCATCACGCGCGCCTCGTCGTCGGCCTCGAAGCGCTGGTAGGCATCGTGCAGCAGCGCCGCCGTGGGCCCGTCGACGGCGTTGCGCCGGTGCTGACGGTCGATCGTGACCAGCGCGGCGGCGCCGCGACGCTCGTAGCGGACGGCGGTCGCATCGGCCGGCGGCGGTTGCTCGCTCATCGGCGGTCCACCGCTCGGCGCGGCGCCCGTACGGCCCTCTACCAGCCGCCGCGCCACTGAGCGTTGCTCAGGTGCGCCTTGTGCGCTGCTTTGCGGGCTTCCTTGCGCTTGTCCAGGCGGCGTTGCAGCATGCTCATGCAGAACACGAACAGGGGAAAGAAGACGATCAGGATGAAGCCCGCGTCCGTGACGACTTTGTCGTCGGTCGCGCCGTAGAAGCCGCGGCCGTCGTTTTCGGCCTGGGCGACCGATGTGAGCACGAGCGGGACGAGCAGGGCCGATAGGAACAGCGATGTCTTCAGGCGGCGCATCTCGGCCCGGATCCTAGCGGAGGCACGGGCCGCCCGGCCCTACCATCACGAAGCGATGGCTCTACTGATCGCCTCCGACATGCACAAGGACATGGCCGGGCAGTCGCTGCTGCGCGGGGTGTCGTTCAAGCTGGAGCGCCGCGAACGGATGACGGTCGCCGGGCGCAACGGCACGGGCAAGACGACGCTGCTGCGGATGCTCGCGGGGGAGACGTCGATCGACCGCGGCGAGCTGAGCGTGGCCAAGGGCGTGCGCATCGCGCTGCACGACCAGCGCCCGCCGCGCGAGCGCGGGATGGCGCTGCGTGACTACGTGCTGTCGGGCTGCGTGGAAGAGCTGCAGATCGAGGCCGAGCTGGCCGAGCTGGAGGCGCGCATGACGGCGGGCGACTCAGAAGACGCGCTGCTGTCGCGATACGCACGCGCGCAGGGACGCCTGGAGGCGCGCGGCGGCTATCTGTGGCGCGACCGCGCGACGGTGATGGCGCGCGGGCTGGGGTTCGGCGACGACGACCTCGATCGCCCGCTGGACACGTTCTCCGGCGGTCAGCTCACGCGCGCCTCGCTGGCCCGCGCCCTGGCGACGGGCGCGGACGTGCTGCTGCTGGACGAGCCGACCAACCATCTGGACATCGAGTCGCTGGAGTGGCTGGAGCAGACGCTCGTCGAGCTCGACGCGGCTGTCGTGCTCGTCGCGCACGACCGCTGGTTTCTGGAGGCGGTGGGCACTGCGGTGCTGGAGATCGAGGCCGGGCGCTCGCGCTTCTTCGCCGGCACGTGGCATCAGTGGCGCAAGGAGCAGGCGGCGCGCGAGATCGCGCTGGGTCGTGCGATCGACTCCCAGAAGGCGGAGATCGCGCGCATGGAGCGGTTCATCGAGCGCTTCCGCTACAAGGCCTCGAAGGCCCGCCAGGCGCAGTCGCGCGTGAAGAAACTGGCGAAGATCGAGCGGATCGAGCGCTGGCCGATCTCCGATCGGTCCGCGGCGGGCAAGGGCCTGGACTTCGAGTTCGCTGCGCCGGAACGCTCGGGACGCGTGATCTTCGAGCTGATCGACGGGCGCGTGGAGATCGGCGCGGAGAAGGTGCTGCTGCTGGAGCACGCCGAGCTGTGGCTGGAGCGTGGCGAGCACGTGTCGCTGGTGGGGCCCAACGGATCGGGCAAGACGACGCTGATCGAGACGCTCGCCGGACGGCGCGAGCTGGCGGCGGGAAAGCTGAGCACCGGGCACAACGTCAAGGTCGGCTACCTCTCCCAGCACGCCGACGAGCTCGGCGCGGGCGGCGACCCCGGCCAGAGCGTGCTCGATGCGGCGCAGCGGGCGACGGGCCTGACACAGGGCAAGGCGCGCGCGCTGCTCGGGCGCTTCCTGTTCTCCGGCGAGGACGCGGAAAAGCCGCTGGAAGGGCTGTCCGGCGGCGAGCGCAGGCGTCTGTCGCTGGCGATCCTCGTGCACTCGGGCGCCAACGTGCTGATCCTCGACGAGCCGACCAACCACCTCGACATCGAGAGCCGCGAGGCGCTGGAGGACGCGCTGCGAGCGTTCACCGGCGCAGTGCTGCTCGTCTCGCACGACCGCGCCCTGCTCGACGCCGTCGGCACGCGGACCGTGTCGGTCGAGCAGCGCTCGCTGCACAGCTACCTGGGCGGCTGGCCGGAGTACGTGCGCGTGCGCGAAGAGCGTCGCGCCGGCGGTGGCGGCGGCCTCGCCCAGGCCCCGGTCTCCGCAGCTTCGACGCCTGCGGGCAACGGCTCCCGGCCGGACGCCTCCGGCGCAGGCGAGGTCGTCGCCAACGGCTCGGCAGGCGTTAGGCCCGCCGGTGCGGCGAATGGGGGCAAGCGCAGGCCGAAGGGGCCGTCGAAGAACCGCGTCAGCGCGCAGGAGCAGGCCGAGCGCGTCGTGGAAGACGCCGAGGCGGCGATGCGCGCGCTGGAGGACGAGCTGGCCGACCCGGCGGCGTGGGCGACGAAGTACGAGTCGGCGAAGTCCGAGGCGCGCCACACGGCCGCGCGCCGCGCGGTCGAGGACGCCTACGCGCGCCTGGAGGCGCTGATCGACTGACCTACAATCCGCCGATGGACCGCTTTCGCACGGCCGGCAACGTCGCGATCGTCGCGCTGATCGCCGCAGCGGTGTTCCTACTGCCGGGCGGCGGCCGCGCGGCGAGCACGTTCGAAGGCGTCCTGCTCGTCGGCTTCGGCGTCGGCTTCGGCTATCTCGGGCTGCGCATGTACCGCGAATACCGCGTCACGCTGCACGGCCTCGGCGATCGCCACCGCGCCGCGCTGTACGCCTCGCTGGCGACCGTCGCGTTCGTCGTGATCGGCCAGAAACGCATGTGGGACACGAGCCTCGGCGAGCTCGCCTGGTTCGTGCTCGTCGCGCTGGCGGTCTACGGCCTGCTCGTCGTGTATCGCCGCTGGCGCAGCTACTGACGCGCTCGGACGCGGGGTGGGGGCCTCGTATCCTCGGATGGGATGGCTACGAAGGCAGCGGCGAGCGAGGGCGAGGCGCGCACTAGCCTGGTCGAGCAGCGTCGCGCGCTGCCCGACCAGCCAGGCGTGTACCTGTTCCGCGACGGCAAAGGGCGCGTCGTCTACGTGGGCAAGGCCAAGTCTGTGCGCAAGCGCGTGGCGTCGCACTTCTCCAAGGCGCAGGTGCCCAGCAGTCCCGGGCACGCGGAGATGGTCGCCAACGTGGAGAGCGTCGAGTGCGTCGTGGTGGCGACCGAGGCTGAGGCGCTTCTGGCAGAGCAGAGCTTCATCAAGCAGTACCGGCCGCGCTTCAACATCCGCCTGCGCGATGACAAGTCCTACCCGTTCATCGCGATCTCGCTCGACGAGGACTACCCGCGCGTGTACTTCACGCGCGAGCGCCACCGCCCACGGCGGGCGTACTTCGGTCCGTACTCCAACGCCAAGCGCGTGCGCGGGACGCTGGAGGTGCTGGCGAAGGTGTTCATGTTCCGTTCGTGCACCGGCCCCGAGCCGGGGCGGCGCAGCGGCAGCCCGTGCCTGGACTACTACATCAAGCGCTGCGAGGCGCCGTGCGTGGGCTACGTCTCCAAGGAGGAGTACCGCGCGAGCATCGACGGCGTGATCGACTTCCTGTCGGGCCGTTTCAAGGACATCGAGCGCGAGCTGCAGCAGCGCATGCGCGCGGCGGCCGGCGCCGAAGAGTTCGAGCAGGCGACCGTCGAGCGCAATCGCCTGCGCGCGGTGCACTCGCTGCTGGAGCGCCGGCGCGTGGCCAACGAGTCGGTCGGCACGTTCGACGCCGTGGCCGTGGCGGTCGATGGGCGCGAGGCCAACGCCCAGGTCTTTCAGGTGCGCGACGGCGTTCTCTCGGACCGCCAGTCGTTCTATCTCTCCAACGAGACCGAGCGCAGCGTCGCGGAGGTCGGCGAGGAGTTCATGCTGCAGTACTACGCCGGGCACATGTCGATTCCCGCGCTGCTCGTCGTGCAGCGCGAGCTCGACGAGCGCTCGGCGCTGACCGAGGCGCTGGCCAGCCGCCGCGGCGGCTCGGTGGAGATGCGCGCGGCCGAGCGCGGCGAGAAGCGGCGCATCCTCGAGCTCGCCGAGCGCAACGCGCGCCTGGCGCTCGACCAGGAGCGGCTGAGATCCGAGCGCCGCCGTCAGAGCCGAGTCGAGGCGCTCGATGGCCTGCAGCAGGCGCTCGGCCTCGACGTGCCGCCGATCCGCATCGAGTGCTTTGACATCTCCAACCTCGGCGGCACGCACACGGTCGCTTCGATGGTCGTGTTCGAGGGCGGCGCGCCGAAGAAGGCCGACTACCGGCGCTTCAGGATCCGCTCGCTCGCCGAGGGCGAGTCCGACGACTTCGCGGCGATGGCCGAGGTGCTGGGTCGTCGCTTCGCCCAGTGGGAGCGCCAAGCTGACCTCTCCCCGCACGACCCCGCCTACGACGCGAGCTTCGCGTCGCTGCCGAACGTCGTGGTGATCGACGGCGGCAAGGGCCAGCTCGCCGCCGGGCTCGGACCCCTGCGCGGCTTTCGCGATCGCGGCGTAGCCGTCGTCTCGCTGGCCAAGCGGATCGAGGAGGTGTTCATCCCCGGCCGCCGCACGCCGCTGCAGCTCGACCACTCCACGCCGGAGCTGCAGCTGCTTCAGCGCGTGCGCGACGAGGCGCACCGCTTCGCGATCACCCACCATCGCAACAGGCGCGATCGCGCGATGACGAGCTCGCTGCTCGACGAGCTGCCGGGCGTCGGCCCGGCGCGCAAGCGCGCGCTGCTTGCGCACTTCGGCTCGCCCGACGCGGTCGTGTCGGCGTCCAGTGAGGAACTGCAGGCGGTGCCCGGGCTGCCGGCGAAGGTCGCGCGGGAGCTCCACGCCAGCCTCCACCGCGCCGGCTGAGCCGCCCGAGGCGCGGCGCGAGCCAGTGTCCTCGGTCGCTCGCGTGCTGGCCGATCGGCGATCCCGTCGATCGACGATCGGTACGCCACGCTCCCTGCGTCCTTGGCTCGCTTGCCCCTCGCGCGGCTCGGAGAGGGCGACAGCAGCTGGGACTTTCCCTGCAGTTAGCGGCATATTGACGCTGTCGTCCCGCCGGTAGAGCAGAATAGGTCGATGGCTGTGATCAGACCGCTGCGTCCGCTGCGCGGGGGCGCGGATCGCAAGGCCGGCAAAGCTGCCGAGCCGGTCGTGCAGACGCGGCTGCAGGATCTCGTCGTGATCACCGGCTTCTCGGGTGCGGGAAAGTCGACGGCGATGAACGTGTTCGAGGACGCCGGCTACTTCTGCGTGGACAACCTGCCTCCGGAGATGATCCGCTCGCTGGTCGAGCTGTTCGTGCATCGGGGCTCGAAGGTGGAGCGCGCTGCTGTGGTGTCCGACGTGCGCGGCGGCGTGTACTTCGAGGCGCTGCGTGCGGTCGTCGACGACCTCGACGCGCTCGGTCTCAGCCACCACGTGCTGTTCCTCGAGGCCGCCGAGCAGGAGCTCGTGACGCGCTACAAGGAGACGCGACGACGGCATCCGCTCGCGCCCGAGGGCAGCGTTGCCGCGGGCGTGGCCGAGGAGCGCGCGCTGCTGGCCCCGCTGCGCGACCACGCGGACATCGTGATCGACACGACGGGCATGTCGGCGGCGACGCTGCGCGGCAAGATCGCCGACGAGTTCCTGCCGCGCAAGGCCGCCGGGCGGCTGGCACTGACGATCATGAGCTTCGGCTTCAAGCACGGGCCGCCCCGTGAGGAGGATCTGGCGTTCGACGTACGCTTCCTTGCCAATCCGCACTACGAGTCCGATCTGCGCGAGCTGACCGGCGAGGACCCGCGCGTGGTCGAGTTCATCGCGCGCGACGGGCGCCTGGAGGAGTTCTACGGGCGTCTGCACGCGCTGCTGGACTTCCTGCTGCCGCAATACGTCTCGGAGGGCAAGTCGCACCTCGTGATCGCGATCGGCTGCACCGGCGGGCGTCACCGCTCGGTGGCGATCGCCGAGCACCTGACCGAGCGCTACCGCGACAACGACGACCTCGACGTGGCGGTCGCGCATCGCGACATCGACAAGCGCCCGCGCGGCTCCTGAGATAGCCTCCCCGGTCACGCCGGGCGAGGGGGCCAGCGCCCCCGAGGCCCGGCATCGTTCACTTTCGCTTCAGGAGGATTGCATGCCAGTTCGCGTTGGGATCAACGGATTCGGTCGCATCGGCCGGAACGTGTTCCGCGCCGCAAAGGCCCGTGCGCAGGAGACCGATCAGGCGATCGAGTGGGTCGCCGTCAACGATCTGACCGACGAGGCGACGCTCGCCCATCTGCTCCACTACGACTCGATTCTCGGCCCCTACCCCGGCTCGGTGCAGGCGCGCGACGGCGCGCTGGAGGTCGACGGCAAGGAGATCAAGGTGCTCGCCGAGCGTGATCCCGCAGCCCTGCCGTGGGGCGATCTCGGCGTCGACGTGGTGATCGAGTCGACCGGGCTGTTCACCGACCGCGACAGCGCCGCCAAGCACCTCGCCAAGGGCGCCAAGAAGGTGATCATCTCGGCGCCGGCGACGAACCCGGACGCTACGGTCGTGCTCGGCGTGAACTTCGACGAGGCCTACGACCGCGACGCCCACGATGTGATCTCCAACGCCTCGTGCACGACCAACTGCCTTGCGCCGGTGGCGAAGGTGGTCAACGACACGGTCGGGATCAAGCACGGGTTGATGACGACGATTCACGCCTACACCGCCGACCAGCGCCTGCAGGACCTGCCGCACAAAGATCTGCGCCGTGCGCGTGCGGCGGCGATCAACCTGATCCCCGCATCGACAGGCGCGGCGAAGGCGATCGGGCTGGTCATTCCCGAGCTGCAGGGCAAGCTGCACGGCTTCGCCGTGCGCGCTCCCGTGCCGACCGGCTCGGTCGTCGATCTGACGGTCGAGTGCGGGCGTGAGACGAGCGTCGAGCAGATCAACACGGCGCTGAAGGCCGCGAGCGAGAGCGGCTCGCTCGCCGGGATCATGCAGTACACCGAGGATCCGATCGTCTCCACGGACATCGTCAAGTCGCCGTTCTCCTCGATCGTCGACTCGCTGCTGACGGCGGTCGTCGACGGCACGATGCTGAAGGTCGTCGCGTGGTACGACAACGAGTGGGGCTACTCCAACCGCCTGGTGGACCTGGTGCAGAGGGTCCTGTAGGCGCTGTCTGGCGCCGGCGAAGGTTATGGAGGGGGCTATCGTGAGACAGCGCAAGCGGATGGGAGTGGTGTGCCGATGAGGACGCTGGAGCACTTGGACGTGGAGGGCAAGCGCGTACTGGTACGGGTGGACTTCAACGTGCCGCTCGGCAAGGACGCCGACGGACGTGTGGTGGTGGCCGACGACACGCGGATCGTCGCGGCGCTGGCGACGATCGAGGAGCTGCGCGCGCGCGGAGCGAGCCTGGTGCTCGTCTCGCATCTCGGCCGGCCCGAGGGTCGGCGCGAGGAGGATCTCTCGCTGGCGCCGGTCGTCGCGCGGCTGGCCGAGCTGACCGAGGCACCGGTGACGCTCGCACCGGCGGTCGTCGGCGAGCAGGTCAAGGCGCTGGCCGAGCAGCTCGGCGCGGGTGAGCTGCTGGTGCTCGAGAACGTGCGCTTCGAGCCCGGCGAGACGACCAACGACCCGGCGCTGGCGCAGGCGCTGTCGCAGCTGGCCGACGTGTACGTCAACGACGCGTTCGGCGCTGCGCACCGCGCGCACACGAGCACCGAGGGCGTCGCGCACCTGCTGCCCAGCGCCGCCGGGCGGCTGCTGGAGCGCGAGGTGAGGACGCTCGCGGAGATCCTCCAGAGCCCCGCGCGTCCGCTCGTGGCGGTGATCGGCGGCGCGAAGGTGGCCGACAAGATCGGCGTGATCGACCGCTTCCTGGACCTCGCCGACGTCGTGATCATCGGCGGGGCGATGTGCTTTCCGTTCCTCTGCGCGCAGGGCCACGCGGTCGGCGAGTCGCTGTGCGGCGACGAGGACACCGAGCACGCGCGGCGCGCGCTGGCCAAGGCGACCGACCCCGGCCGTGCAAGCGTGCAGCTGCCGACAGACCTGGTGATCGGCGACCGACTGGCAGCCGACGCCGAGCATCGCGTGCTCGACGGCATCGAGGTCCCGCCCGGCTGGATGGGGCTGGACATCGGCCCGAAGACCGCCGAGCGCTACGCGGCGGAGGTCGCGCTCGCGGGGTCTGTCTTCTGGAACGGGCCGATGGGAGCGTTCGAGCTGGCGCCGTTCGCCGCCGGCACGCGCCGCGTGGCGGAGGCGGTCGCCGCGGCGCCTGGCGTCACCGTCGTCGGCGGCGGCGACTCGGCCGCGGCGCTCGCGCGCTTTGGCCTGGAGGACGCCGTCGATCACCTCTCGACCGGCGGCGGCGCGACGCTCGAGCTGGTCGAGGGACGCGCACTGCCGGGCGTGCAGGCGCTGCAGGGCGCGGGCGTGATCTCGTGACGGCGGCGCGCACGCCGCTGATCGCGGGCAACTGGAAGATGTACAAGACAGAGCGCGAGGCCGAGGACTACATCCAGGCGCTGCTGCCGCGCGTGTCGTCGATCGACGGCGCCGACGTGGCGGTCTGCGTGCCGTTCACCGACCTGCGCGCGATGGTCGACAGCGCGCGCGGCTCGCGCGTGGAGGTGTACGCGCAGAACATGCACCACGAGCCCGAGGGCGCGTTCACCGGCGAGGTCTCGCCGCTGATGCTGTCAGACGTCGGCGCGCAGGGTGTCGTGCTCGGCCACTCCGAGCGGCGCGAGCAGTTCGGCGAGACCGACCGCGCGCTTGCGCTGAAGGTGCCCGCGGCGCTCGCCGCCGGGCTCACGCCGATCCTCTGCGTGGGCGAGACCGAGTCAGAGCGCGAGAACGAGGACACCGACCGCAAGCTGCGCCAGCAGATCAAGGACGACCTGGTCAACGTCCCGAGCGAGCGCCTGACGGACGTAGTCATCGCCTACGAGCCGATCTGGGCGATCGGCACGGGCAAGGTGGCCACGCCAGAGCAGGCGCAGGAGGCGATCGCCTTCATCCGCGCGCTCGTCGGCGATCGCGACGCGCAGGCCGCGCAGGGCGTGCGCATCCTCTACGGGGGATCGGTCAAGGCCGACAACGCCGCCGAGCTGCTCGCATTGCCCGATGTCGACGGCGCGCTCGTCGGCGGCGCTTCGCTGCAGGCCGACTCGTTCGCGCAGATCGTGGGCGCGGCCGCGGCGCGATGAGCGACCGCGCTGCGCCGGCCAGCCTGCCGGTCGCAAGCGTGTGCCTGGTCGTGCTCGACGGGTGGGGGCTGGCCGAGCCCGGTCCCGGAAACGCCGTGTCGCTGGCGAGCACGCCGGTGTTCGACGAGCTGTGGCGCGACTTCCCGCACACGACGCTGACGGCCTGCGGACGCGCCGTCGGGCTGCCGGAGGGACGGATGGGCAACTCGGAGGTCGGCCACCTGAACCTCGGCGCGGGCGCGGTCGTGCGCCAGGATCTCGTGCGCATCGACGACGCGATCGCCGACGGCACGCTGGCGGGCAACGAGGTGCTGCTCGGCGCCTTACCGGCCGGTGGGCGGTTGCACCTGATCGGACTCGTCTCAGACGGCGGTGTGCACTCCTCGCTGGAGCACCTGCGTGCGCTGATCGCGATCGCGCGCGATCGCGACGCCGGCGAGGTGATCGTGCATGCGTTCACCGACGGCCGTGACACGCTGCCGCACGCCGGAGCGGGCTACCTGGCCGAGCTGGACGCCACGCCGGGCGCGCGCGTGGGCTCGCTGATCGGGCGCTACTGGGCGATGGATCGCGACCGCCGCTGGGAGCGCACGCAGCGGGCCTACGACCTGCTCGTGCACGGGCGGGCCCCGTACAGCGCCGCCGGCGGCGAGCACGCGGTGCGTGAGGCCTACGAGCGCGGCGAGACCGACGAGTTCATCGAGCCGACGCTCGTCGGCGAGCCGGCGGCGATCGCCTCGGGTGACAGCGTGATCGCGTTCAACTTCCGCCCCGATCGCATGCGCCAGCTCACGCGCGCGCTGGCCGAGCGCGACTTCGGCCAGGCACCCGACCCCGGCGCGGGGCGGCCCGACAGCGAGTTGCCGGGCTGGCGCGGGCGCGGCGGTGGTGAGCCGGTCGCGCGCTACACGACGCTCACTCAGTACGAGCAGGGCTGGCCGTATCCGGTCGTGTTCGCGCCCGAGCGCCCGGCGACGACGCTCGGAGCGGTGCTCGCGGGCGTGGGCGTGGGGCAACTGCACGTGGCCGAGACGGAGAAGTACCCGCACGTGACGTACTTCTTCAACGGCGGCGACGAGGCGCAGCTGCAAGGCGAGCGGCGTGAGCTCGTGGATTCGCCGCGCGACGTGCCGACATACGACCACAAGCCGCAGATGAGCGCGCGCGAGGCAGCGCACGCGTTCGCGCAGGCCTGGCGCGAGGACCGCCCGGCGTTTGCGATCGTCAACTTCGCAAACGCCGACATGGTCGGGCACACGGGCGTGATCGAGGCCGCGGTGCAGGCGATCGAGACGGTCGACACGTGTCTCGGCGAGCTCGTCGCGGCGGTGCGCGAGCAGGGGGGAGCGTGCGTGGTGACGGCCGACCACGGCAACGCCGACCACATGCTCGAGCCCGACGGCAGCCCGAACACCGCGCACTCGCTGAACCCCGTCCCGCTGATCGTCACCGTGCCAGGCGTGACGCTGCGCGCCCAAGACGGCATACTCGCGGATGTGGCGCCCACCGTCCTCGACCTATTGGGAATCGCCCGGCCGGCCGGGATGACCGGCCGCACGCTGCTGCTCGACGACCAGACCACGCGATGAGCGTCTCGCGCAAGTTGCTCGCGGCGTTCTTCGTCGGCTCCGGCGTCAACCACTTCGTCTCGCCGCGTTTCTATCGCGCGATCGTGCCGCCGCGGCTGCAGGACGATGCCACGCGCGTCGTCGAGGTCAGCGGCGTGGCGGAGGTGCTCGGCGGTCTCGGCCTGCTGCTGCCGCGCACGCGGCGGCTGTCCGGCGCCTATCTGATCGCGCTGCTGGCGGCGGTCTTCCCGGCGAACCTGTACATGGCGCGCGAGCCCGAGCGCTTCAAGCGCGTTCCGCGCTGGGCGCTGTACGCGCGGCTGGCGCTGCAGCCGCTGATGATGTGGTGGGCGTGGCGAGCCACGCGCGATTGACGATTCACGCCCTCGTAGCGGCGCCCGACGCTGCTACATTCGGTTGAGGAGGACAAGGGTAAAGACCGTCATGTTGACCGCCACCGCCGTCAAGATCGCATCAGGGGAGCCAGAGAGCCTCGTCACGGGAGACCGCTCCGAGGCCGGCCAACGCGCGTGGCGCGGGCTGTTGCGAGCGCACGCCTGCCTCGCCAAGCGGCTCGACGCGGCACTGGACCGGGCGCACGGGCTGCCGCTGACCTCATATGAGGTCCTCGACCGCCTGGAGGACTCCAGCGGCGGGCGGATGCGCATGTGCGATCTCGCCGAGCAGGCGCAGATCTCGCGCAGCGGTCTGACGCGGCTGGTCGATCGTCTCGAGCGCGAGAACCTGCTCGAGCGCTGCTCCTGCGACCACGATGCGCGAGGGTCGTTCGCATGCCTCACCGACGCCGGGCGAGAGCGCGTGGGCGAAGCGCGCGTCACACACCTGGCGGTCGTGCGCGAGCAGTTCTTCTCGCGCTTCTCCGACGCTGAGCTCGGCCTGCTGGCCGACATGTGTCAGCGCGTCGCGCCGTGCAGCAGCGCCGAGTCGCCCGCCTGCTGAGCACATCTCGCCGCGCCGTGGGCTCGATCGCCCCGCGACCTCTGATATAGCCCGTTTTTCCGATTGCAATGCGCCATCGGGACCTGACCGTGCGCTGTCCGCGGCTGTCCGCAGCGGATCGCCGCGCGCACGCGAGCCCAAATCATCATAAGGAACTTGACAGGTTAACACTTAGATTTTATAACTTGCGCCCACCCCAGTTTTAGACAGTGGAGATGAACGCGAAATGGCCCCACGTGACGGGTCCGCGGCGGAGAGCTGCGGCTGCCCGATGCGCTAGAGCTCGTGCTCCGGCCGTTCGCTCGCCTGCGCACGCGGCCGTGCCGGCGCATCCTGTTCTGACGAGCTGTGCCGGTGCGCGCGACGATGCAGGAGCACCGCGCTGGCGATCGCCACGACCGCTGCGACAAGGCCGAAGATGCCGAACGTTTCGACCGCGTTGCCGGCCGAGCTGCCGAGAAAGTACGCGAGCAGGCCGATCGCCGTGGCCCAGCAGATGCCGCCGAGCGCGTTCCACACGACGAACGACCGCCAGTGCATGCGCGTCGCTCCCGCCAGCCACGACGCCCACACGCGCAGGCCGAGCACGAAGCGCCCGAAGAACACCGCCTTGGGACCGTGGCGCTCGAAGAACGGCTCGCCGGTGCGCAGCACCTCCAGACGCTGGCGGTGAAAGCGCCCAGGCCGCTCGAGCAGCCAGCGCCCGCCCTTGCGCCCGATCACGTAGCCGATGTTGTCGCCGACGATCGCCCCTGCCGCGGCGAGCACGATCACCAGCTCGATGCCCAGCTTGCCGCGGCTGGCGAGCACCGCGGCGGTGATCAGCGCTGTCTCACCCGGAATCGGCACGCCGCCGGACTCGGCCATCACCAGCGCGAACAGCAGCGGGTAGCCAGCTACCTGGATCAGGTGGTCGACGTTGAGAAAAGATGCAAGCATCGCGCGCCCCCTAGCATGGCGCAGTCTGCCACCGCGCCAGGGTCTTGCTCGCGCGCCGAGCGATAGCCATGGTTATACGCAGTCTCTGCAGCGACACGCCCAGCCTCTGCACTTGACGCCTCACGCCGCGGCTGCAGACGCGCGCGGCGCCGCAGCGTGAGCTATTTCGTGTTTTCTGAGACCAGCTGCTTGAGCGCCGATGTCGCCTGCTGCACGTCGGAGTAGACGACGTTGCGCAGCACCACCTTCGTCGGCGCCGGCGCCGTGATCACGACGATGGCGACGATCACGACGGCGAGCGCGAGCAGCGCCAGGAGCGCGACGAGCAGGCGCCCGCGCCTGCGGCGGGGACTGCCGGCGGCCGGCGCCGGCGCCTGCGCCGGCCTGGCGGCCGGCGCCTGGCCGCGGGGCGGCCCTGAGCGTGGGCGGCGCGGCGTCACCGCGCTTGCCGTGACGGTGCGATCGGCTCCGCGACCGCCCGACCGGCTGCCGGCGCTGAGCACGCTCGTCGCCTCCGTAGGCGCTTGGCGTCCGGCCTGCGCGCGCTCGCCGGGGGCGATGCCGTTTGCGCCGTCGCTCAGCGCGCGACCCATCTCGCGCGCGGTCTGGTAGCGCTCGCGCGGGTCCAGCGCGAGCGAGATCGCGACCGCCTCGGCGAGTTGCGGGCTGACGGCGGCGACGAGCGTGTCGAGCATCGGCGGCGCCTCCTGCTGCTGCTTGAGCGCCAGCTCTGTCAGCGAGTTGGCCTCGTACGGCAGGCGGCCGGAGATCAGCTGGTAGGTCACCACGCCGAGCGCGTACAGGTCGGCCCGCGGACCCGCCTCTTCGCCGCGCGCCTGCTCGGGAGCCAGATACGCGGCGGTGCCGAGCACCGAGCCGACCTGCGTGATGCTCGACTGCTCGGTCGCCTTGGCGATGCCGAAGTCCGCCAGCTTGACCTCGCCTTCGCGCGCGCGCAACAGGTTGCCCGGCTTGACGTCGCGATGCACCACGCCGTGGCGATGCGCATAGTGCAGGCCCTCGCACGCCTGGTCGATGATCGCGATCGCCTCGTCGACCTCCAGCCAGCCATCGTCGCGCAGGATCTCCGCGCACGATTGTCCCTCGATGTACTCCATCACGATGTAGTACTGGCCGCTGGCCTCGTCCTGACCGGAGTCGAACACCTGCACGATGTTCGGGTGCACCAGTCTCGCCGCGGCCTGGGCCTCGCGCTGGAAGCGCGAGATGAACGTCGGATCCTCTGCGAGGTGCTCGGCGAGCAGCTTCACGGCGACCTGACGCTCCAAGCGCAGGTCGAGCGCGAGGTGCACCGTGGACATCCCGCCGTAGCCGAGACGCCCCTCCAGGCGGTAGCGCCCGCCGATCTCCGCGGCACTCATTTAGCCGCTTCCTGACCGCCGCCGACTTTCGCACCGCCCGCTCCGCCGGTGCCGCCTTCGCCGGTCGGGGCTTCTTCGCTGCCCACGCCCGGCGTTCCTTCGCCGCCCGGCGCAGGCGTGCCTCCACCGGGACCGGACGGACTCGGCGTGGTCGTCGTCGGCGTCGTCTGCGTGCTCGTCGTCTGCGTTTCCGTCGTCGGCGTCGTTGTCGTCGTGCTCGTCGTCGTTTTCGGCGTGCTCGTCGTCGCAGTCGACTGCGGCAGCGGCTGAGCGCACAGCGCAAGCGCGCGCGTGCGCAGGTTTTCGATGCCCTGGCGCAGCGTGTTGTGCAGCCCCGCGTCGATGCTCGCGGGCAGCGCGGCGAAAGCCTGGTCGGTTCTCAGCAGCGCGCTTTCGGTGGCACTGCAGTTGCCGTCGCCGTTTTCGGCCGCCTTTGCGACGGCTTCGAAGTCGCTCTGCAGCGGACCGGCGTCGCCGGTGGGTATCAGTCCCTTGCTCGAGCCCGAGCAGGCGACGAGCAGTGCCGCGAGCACGCCGAGCACGGCGGTGAGCGAGACGCGAAGCAGCGGAGCGCGCGCGACGCGCTCGCGTCGCGCGCGGGACGATCTCCGATCGGTCGGCGAGGAGACGCGGTTCATGCTCACTGACCGTACTCCAGGCGCTCGGCCAGCGAGTCCGGCAGACGCGCTGCACGAATCGCTGCAGCCGCCCCCGCTATGTCGTAATCGGTGCGCTGAAACGACGCCGTCAGCCCGTCGAGGTCGAGCAGCAGCCACGAGGCGCGCGGGTCGCCGTCGCGCGGCTGTCCGACGCTGCCCGGGTTCAGCAGCCACTCGCCCGCCGCGATGTCCAGCTCGGTTCCCTCGCGCCGCGGCTCGCCGGTCGCCAGCTCGCCCTCCTGGCGCACGAACGACAGCGCCACGTGGGAGTGGCCGACGAGACAGATCCGGTGCACTTGGCGGTCGAGGCACAGCTCGGCGAGCAGCGTCGACAGCACGTACTCCCAGACGGGGTCGCGCGGGCTGGCGTGGTAGAGGCCGATTGCACCCTCCTCGCCCTGCGGGCGCAGGCCGGAGAGGAACTCGAGGTTCTTCGGCGCGATCACCTCGCGCGTCCATTGCGCGGCGAGGCTCGCGCCGCGCGAGAACTCGTCCAGCGGAATCTCACCGGTGACGGCCAGATCGTGGTTGCCTGCCAGGCAGACAGCCGCGTGCTCGCGCGCCAGCTCGACGCACGCGTCGGGGTCGGCGCCGTAGCCGACGAGATCGCCCAGGCACCACAACTCCGCGGCGTCGCTCGCGGCGACAGCCTCGAGCGTGGCCTCGAATGCTTGCCGGTTGGCGTGGATGTCGGAGATGACCGCGACCTTCATCGTGTCGCTGCTGACGGCCGTGCGGTTCTACTCCTCGTCAGGCCCGGCCTCCGTGCCGCCGTACTCGGGCAGGTTCTTGATCCCCTCGCGGGTGCGCCACTTGGAGTAGTTGTCCTCCATCGCGTCGATCAGCTCGCGCATGAAGCGCGGCGAGAGATTAACGCGCGAGACGACGACACCGGGAACCTCCTCGGCCTCGACCTCGTGGTCGACGCGCGCGAAGGTGACCGTGAACTCGTAGTCGGAGTGGCTGACATTCGCGAAGTTCGCGTAGACGCCTCCCATGATCTCGGGAGACAGGTGGATGTTGATGTGGCGCTCGGCGCCTGAGTCCTGGTCGGTCACGCAGCTAGTATCGCAACCGCCGGGCGGGAATCATGACCGAACCTCCTTCCAGCGACCAGCCACCCTCCTCAGGGCCCGTGGTTTCGGGCGAGCAGCCCTCGCTCGGCGCCCTGCGCGAGGCCGTGCTGCAGGCCGCTGCGACGCTGCTGCGGGTGGCTGAGGGCGACGCGGCACCTCCGCCCGCGGGTGGACGCGGGGGCATCACGCTGGAGCGTCCGCCGCGCGCTGACTTCGGCGACTACTCGACCAACGCCGCGCTGTTGCTCGCCCCGCGCCTGAGCGCCTCGCCGCGCGAGGTGGCCGAGCGGCTGGGCGCGCAGCTCGCCGGCGATCTCGGAGCGAGCCTGCAGCGCTTCGAGGTCGCCGGGCCGGGGTTTCTCAACCTGTTCCTCGCCGACGGCTGGCTGCGCACCGCGCTCGGCGGCGTGCTGGCTGCAGGTGACGCATATGGCGCCGGCGGCCGCGAGCCGGGCGAGCGCGTGATGGTGGAATTCGTTTCGGCCAACCCGACCGGGCCGATGCACGTCGGCCACGCGCGCAACGCCGCCTACGGCGACGCGCTCGCGCGGATGCTCGAATTCGCCGGCGAGCGCGTCGAGCGCGAGTACTACGTCAACGACGCCGGATCGCAGGTGCGCACGTTCGGCGAGTCGATCCGGGCGCTGGCGCGCGGCGAGCGCGCGCCGGAGAACGGCTACCAGGGCGACTACATCGCCGACCTCGCGGCGCGCATCGCGGACGCCGCGACCAGCGATCCGGCCGACGTCGGTCGCGCCGCCGTGGCGATGATGGTCGGCGAGATCCAGCGGTCGCTGACGGCGTTCGGCGTCAAGGAGTTCGACTACTGGGCGTACGAGAGCGCCCTGCACGAGGGTCAGCCGAGCCTCGTCGATCGTGCGCTTGCACGCCTGGCGGAGCTCGGGCACACCTACATGCAGGACGGCGCCCTGTGGCTGCGCAGCACTACATTCGGCGACGACAAGGATCGCGTGCTCGTGCGCTCCAGCGGCGAGTTCACCTACCTGGCCTCGGACGTGGCCTACCACGAGGAAAAGCGCGAGCGCGGCTTCGACCGCCTGGTCGATGTGTGGGGCGCCGACCACCACGGCTACGTGCTGCGCCTGAAGGCGGTCTACGCGGCGCTCGGTGGCGATCCGGACGACCTCGAGCTCTTGATCATGCAGCTCGTGCACCTCGTACGCTCGGGCGAGCGTGCGCAGATGTCAAAGCGCGCGGGGGAATTCGTTACGCTCGACGATCTGGTCAGCGAGATCGGAGTCGACGCCGCGCGCTGGTACCTGCTCGCGCGTTCGCACGACACGACGGTCGACCTCGACCTCGACCTCGCGCGCAGCCAGTCTGCAGAGAACCCCGTGTACTACGTGCAGTACGCGCACGCGCGGATCCTCTCGGTGCTCGCCAAGGCCGGCGAGGATCGCGCGAGCGCCGCCGGCGAGGATCCGGCAGGCGTCGCCGACCAGGAGCTGCATCCGTCAGAGCGGGCGCTGATCAAGCAGCTGCTGGACTTTCCCGTCGAGCTCGCCTCGGCGACCGCGCGCCGCGCGCCGCATCGGATCGCCGCCTACGCGCTCGAGCTCGCGCAGGGCTTCACGGCGTTCTACCGTGACTGCCGCGTGGTCGGCGCCGAGTCCGAGGCGATCGAGTCCCAGCGGATCGCCCTGTGCGTGGCGAGCAGGCGCACGATCGCGCGCTGCCTGGACCTGCTCGGGGTGAGCGCGCCCGAGCACATGTAGCGCGGCCTCAGTCGAAACGCTCGAGATCCGCGTCCAGGCGCTGGGAGTCGGCGACGCTGAGCGCCGGCGCCGTCCCACGGCTCTGCGCCTGCGCTCGGGCGCGACGGCGCCAGCGCGGCAGCAGCACGGCGAGCGCCCCCAGCAGCGCCAGGCACGCGGCGAGCGGCACCAGGTATGCCGCCGCGCCGAAGCCGTTGTCGCTCGGCAGCGCGAGCACCGCCGGCCCATACTGGCCGACGAGTGCGTGCTTGATCTGCGCTTCGTCGGCGCCGTGGTCGATCAGGCCCTGGATGAACGCCCGCTCGCGGTCGGCCTGCGTCGACTCGGCGACGTTCAGCGGGATTTTGCACGTCACGCACATCACCTGACGCTCGATCGCCGGCAGCGACGCGCGCGGGACGGCTGCCCCTGCGCTCGCGCATGTCGCGAGCGCGGCGACGGCGATGCCCAGCGTGAGCGTGCGACGCGCGCTCACGTGCTCTGTGCGAGGGCGATCGCGCGGTCGAGGAACGCTTGGTTGAGCTCGCCGCGGGAGATCGCGGCGATCCGCCCGTGGCGGTCGATCACGAAGCTCTCCGGCAGCTGGTCGGTGCCGTAGGAGTGGGCGAACGTGCCGTTGTTGTCGCGCAGGTTGGGGTACGTCAGGCGATAGTGGCGCACGAACGACTGCGAGTCCGGTGAGGCGTCGAGGTAGGTCACGCCGAGCACCGTGCCGCCGGCGCGCGAGAGCCGCGCCTGCGCGCGTTGCAGCAGCGGCGCCTCGACCTGGCACGGTTCGCACCACGAAGCCCAGAAGTTCAACACGACGACCTTCCCGCGGTAGGCGGCGAGCGTGCCCGCACCATGGCCGTCGAGCAGCGGCAGCGAGCTCGTCGCGTCGGGCGCCGCCGGGTGTTCGTCGCGCGCCACGCGCTCGTCGAGCGTGCGGCTGGCCGAGCGCGCCGTGACGCCGTAGACGAGCAGGCCGATCAAACCGGCGCCAGCCAGCGTCGCGAGGGTCGGCAGCAGGCGGCGTCTCACTGCCTGAAGGGTAGAGGCGGTCGCGTACTATCTGCGCAGCGCGGCGGTAGCTCAGTTGGTAGAGCGCGAGCTTCCCAAGCTCGAGGTCGCGGGTTCGAGACCCGTTCGCCGCTTGAGACTCACAAGGACCCTGATGGCGCTGAATCTTCAGCAATAGCGCCATATCTGGGCCTTTCTAGTTTGGTTCGCCGTGGCCGCCCGAGCGGACGAGCACGGTCAACTGAGGACATCCAGACTAGCAATCTGCGGTGACCCTGCGGTGACGGAATGGGGTGCCTGGCTCCACCACATCGCAGCGTGTGGGGTGCGTTTATTCGATCGGGGCGATCGCGGCGCCCAATCACCGTTCCCGTGCAGACCGAGAAGACCAGGCAGCGGCGCCGGGGTGCTCTCTCCAACATCGTGAGTCTGCGTCGGCCGCTGAAACGATCCCCGCGTAGACCTGAGGCGGCATCAAAGAGACCGCAGAAGGTGCGAAAACGGCTTAGCAAAGCCAACGTGAACCATACTCCCCGACTAGCGAGAGGCCCGTGTTTACGGGCCTCTCGTGTGTTTCAGGCCAGTAACGAGACACCGCTGGGGTCCAATTTGGGGTCCAATGTTCCGATCCGAGCGGCTAACAACGCGCTGGCCACGGGCGCCTACCCCGTCGAGCTCGAGGAGTCTTACTGCGCGTTCGCGCCCGGCGGCGCAAGTAGCTTCCGAGCCGCCGATATCGGCTTCGTCTTTGGGTCGGACCTTTGCTAACTGCCCAGTGCTGACGCGGCTTCGATAGCCCGTCCCATCGTTGTTCAGGTGCCGGCTCGTCGGCCGAAGTGCCAAGGTGGGCAAAGGACGAGACCGCGATGGACGAGAGGTGAGCCCGACGTGTTGCAGATCGTTACCAAGATGTATTTCCGAGAGGGTGTGTCCCTGCACTCCACCGTCCATCGCGAGACGCTCTACACCAATCGCTTCTTCCTGCCGCTGGGCGTGGTCGTCCAGCTACCCGTCGGCGAGCTCGCCCCGTCTACCGGGACTATGCCGGTATCGACCGTGATGGTGTCAGTCACCGAGCACCTAGAGGCCGAGCACCCAGACGGCCGGTCGTCCGTGATCGTTGCGACAGGCGGGACCGACCTCGTAGACGCCCTGGCGGACGTGCTCTCTTTCGGTCTCAACGCCGTCTTCAGCCGCGATCACGACCTCGTCAGGAGCTTGGTCCCCAACTCCCTCGAAGGCTCCAGCCGCTCGTCAGCGTCGAAGCTGTTCCGTCATACGTTCAGCCCGCACCGCTTCGTCCCGGACGTGGAACTCGAGGAGCTCCGACGATTCATGTCGCAGCTCCTGGCCTTGAAGCGCAGTCATTTCGAGGCGGCCATGCGCGCCATCAGACGCATCGTACACGCGACGCAGCACGCGGTCGATGACCCTACCCTCGCTTACGTCGACCTGGTTGCAGCCCTTGAGTCACTCAGCGAGGGTGCGAGCGTCCCGGCGCCGACCTGGGATCAGATGGACAGCCGTAAGCGCAAACTGATCGACACCGCTCTGGAGGGCGCGGACGCTGGTCTAAGCGCGAGCCTGCGCGAGGCCGTCATGGAAGGCGACCGGCTTGGTGCCAAGAGCAGGTTTGTCGCATTCGTGATGGACAGCGTCTCGCCCGATTACTTCAGAACTGAGGCCGTGGACACGGTGAGGCCGGTCCGAGGCGCAGATCTTGAGGGCGCGGTGAAGCTTGCCTACGACATCCGGTCGCGCAACGTGCACGTGCTCGAGGATTTGCCGCCAGAGGCGTGGGTCCTCGGCGACGGAGCTGACACGGTGTTGCCCCCAGCCAAGGGGATCATGCTCAGTCACGAGGGGCTCGCACGTCTGGCCCGGCACGTCGTCAGGAGCTATGTTGAGCGAGCGCCCGCCGAGACCGATTTGACCTTCGACTGGCGCGCCAGCCTTCCGGGGAAAATACAAATGCGGCTCGCGCCCCAGTACTGGGTCTGGCAAGCCGAGGGCTTCGACCACAAGTCCGTCTCCCGGTATTTCTCGGGCTTTGTAGGACACCTGGTCGACACGCTCGCTGAACGCACCGAGGGCGTGACCAACATGCAAGCAGTGCTCGAGCGCATCGAGCAGCAGTTGCCCGGCATCGCGGATGGACCGGACAAGGCGCTCATGTTGGCGATCTACGCGTTGTGGCATAGCGTTCTCGCGCCGAGCGAGCATCGGCCGCAGGCAGCCAAGTTCCTCGCCAAGCATGAGCATCTCCTGCAGCGGCTCGAAGCGCCTTCATTTGTCGTCGGGCTCCTGACCGACCAGATGCCAGACTGGACTGACGACCAACTGCATACGTTGGCGACCCAGCGCCGGGCAGAGCGGAAAAAACGCGGTCACCTAGAGCTACCGATCGGCTTCGACGCCGCTCTGCAAGTCATGGCTGCCGAGCGGTTGACGCAGGCCGGACGGGCCGACGAAGGGCGGCGCTTGGCGGGCTTCGCCGTCGAGGAGATGCCCGGCTACGAGCAGCTCATCGCGTGGGAGGCGGCGCTGAACGGCGGACAGGCATCCGCACTTGACCTGCGCGCGCTGGTCCTGCAGACCGAGCCTGGCGCTGGAGCGGGGGAGGAGACGCCCTCCGAGGTCGCAGACGGGGAGGCTGCGCTCGACCCGGACGGGGAGTAGTGGCAACCGTCCGGTCGTCGATCCGCGGCGCCGTCCATC
Source organism: Solirubrobacteraceae bacterium (assembly GCA_017882375.1). Lineage (GTDB taxonomy): Bacteria > Actinomycetota > Thermoleophilia > Solirubrobacterales > Solirubrobacteraceae > Palsa-744. The sequence continues at coordinate 25,591 of JADGPP010000017.1, forward strand.
ATCAAAAGATCGTCGTACACGCACCAAAAACCCCCGCTCCCCTTGATCTCGAACGTCGCGAGCGATGACCGGTCACTTCTACGCCACGAGGTACTGGCTGCCCGACGGCGACCCACTCGAGTTCAACGACCGCGGCTTTATGCCCGATCCATCCAGGAAATGGTCCGCGGCTTGGGTACCCAACGTACGCTCCTACGCACAGATCGATGACAAAGCCTGCCTTGTGCTCATCGGAGAGCCGGGTCTCGGCAAGACAACAGCACTCGAGCGGGCGGCCGAGGATCTCAAAGACAAGCCTGGCGGTAGCAAGGACGAGGTTCTGTTTGTCGATCTGAGTGCGACCACAGAAGAGTCGGTGCTGCGCTCCCGTATCTTCGACTCCCCGGAGTGGCGGCGGTGGCAGGACGGTGAGCACCGGCTACACCTCTTCCTGGACACCCTCGACTTCGCGTTGCTGCGCGTCGAGACGATTGGCGAGCTTCTCCAGGAAGGGCTGTCGGAGGCACCGACCGACAGGCTCGCGTTGCGCCTGGCGTGCCGGACCGCCGATCGCTACCGAACGCTGGAGGCCTGGCTACAGAGGCATTTCGGTGCCGGCCGTTTCGCGCAGTTCGGGTTGCTGCCGCTCACGCTCAGCGACGTTCACGACGCGGCAAAAGCACGACTAGATGACCCGGAGGCCTTCGTGCGCGCAGTCATCACCAAGGGCCTACAACCACTCGCGATGATCCCTGGCACTCTCAACATGCTTCTCGACATCGCGTACGAGCACGGTGAGCTGCCCGATTCACGCGCAGACGTCTACCAGCAGGGGTGCGAGCTGCTTTGCAGCGAGCCCGCCGAGCGTCGGAGCAGAAGCAACGTGACATCCCGCGCCCTCAGCTCAAGCAAGCGCTTCGGCGTTGCCCAGCGGATCGCGGGACAGATGATCCTGGGCGCGCAGGCAGCGATCTCGACCACCGGGAAAGCTCCGACTCCCGACGCGCTTGATGAAGCTGTCCTGGCCGGTGGCGAGGAGACTGACCGGCTGCTCGGCTCTCCGACGAGCTTCGAGGTCAATGAGCTCGCCGTGAAAGACACCCTCGGTTGCGGTCTGTTCGCTGGCATCGGCGACGGCCGACTGAACTTTCGCCACAAGACCTACGGCGAGTTCCTGTGCGGTCGATGGCTCGCCAACGGCGCCCTAACCCAAGAACAGGTCGACGATGTCATCTTCAGTGATCTCGACGGTCGGATGAGAGTGATTCCGCAGCTCCGGGAGGTTGCGAGCTGGCTGGCTGCTCTGTCGAGCGACTTCGCCGAGCTGCTCTTGGCGCGCGAACCGGCGGTACTGGTGCGAGCGGACCCCGCTTCGGTCCCAGTCAACGACCGCGCCTCGATCGTCACCGCTCTGCTTGCCGCCATCGGCTGCTATGAACTCCAACGCTTCGACCTCCCCGTCCGCAACGCACTAACGCATCTCGATCACCCAGGGTTGGCGGACCAGCTCAGGGGCGTGCTAAAGGACAACGGCCGCGACGTCGCGAGCCGCGAGACAGCAGCAGACATCGCAGGTGCTTGCAAGGTCAGCGCGCTAGAGCCCGACTTGGTGGCGCTCGCACTCGACAGCGATACCCCGCAGGGCGTGCGTCACGCCGCACTGCACGCGCTCGGCGAGTTCGCGTCAGAAGACGCCCGGCGACAGCTAGTGGAGTTGGCGATTGCCTCGTCACCCCAAGACATTGATGACGAGCTGAAGGGTGCAGCCCTGGCCGCGACATGGCCATCGGTGCTTGCCCTCAACGAGCTACTTCCGTCTCTGAGCCCACCAAAGCGGCTGAACCTCTACGGCTCCTACAAGCACTTCCTTCGTAACTTGCTCATCGCTGGTCTTGCCGACGATCAGCTAGCGCCAGTGTTGCGCTGGTCGGCGAAGCTGCCCATCGAACATGCTGCGACAGATGAGTTGTCAGACCTGCGCGAGCAGCTCCTGATTCGCGCCGCCGACCGCCTGGCGGACGAGGACACACTCAACGTGTTCGCGGACGTCGCGACCAAGCTTCTCGCCGAAAATGTCGAGCTCTTCTCGCGCCTAACACTTGAGGAACATCCCAAGCTTCTCCAGGACCAAGCGAACAGGCGCCGACTACTCTCGGCGATGCTCTCGCAGGACGCGCCAGACGATTCCGAGCGCTCGGTGGATGCCGCCGAATTGGTGATGAGCACGCCGTCGCTCGCGCCCCCCGAGGACGTCGAGTGGGCGGCCCAGCAACTCGCGACCCGCATCGGGACACCTGAGGAGGCCGCGTGGGCCGCGCTGCTCGAGGCCATGCTCGTCAACGGTGCCAGCGACGAGACGATCTTCGACGCACGGCAACAAAGCCCCGTGCTCGCTCAGCTGACGCGCTACCGCTACGAGCCGGTTCTCATCAGCTCGCCAGAGGCCGACGCCATGCGTAACCGCCAACAGCGCATCGCCGAGATGGTCGAGCGTCGCGAGGAGATCCGGGCCCCAGGCTTCGATGTTCGCGCGAAGGTCGCAGAAGCGAAAACACTCTGGGAGGACGGCGACCTCGACGGGTTCTGGGTAGCGCTCGCCTGGATGGAGCAAGTGCAACGCCTCGGCGGGTTCCTGATCTCCGACCCGCGACGCCTTGCCGGATGGGATCTCGTTGACGAAGGCATCCACGCGTGGCTCACTGACGCCGCGCCGACCTACCTGCGTGACGCCGCGGTCGAGCCATCGCAGTGGTTTCACCAGCGTCGCGTGAACGAGCCGGCATGGGCGGGCTACCGGGCCCTCCACCTACTAGCCAGCACTGAGCAAGAGCTCTCCTTGATCAGCTGCGACATCATCGCGCGGTGGGCGCCCGTAATCGTCGGCTGGCCGTGGGGTGACATGAGCGACGACGAGTTCGACCGTTGGGCCATCGTCAGGCTCGTGCACTGCGCCCCGGACGCCGCGGCCGCCTGGCTCAAGCAAGCCCTCCGCCGCGAACGCAACGAGGGACACGCCCTCGCCGTCCGTCGGTTCACTCGGCTCGTCGTGCCAGCCGTGGAGCAGGCGATCCTTGCTCGCGCTCGCGACAGCCGCCAGAAGCCTGCGGAGCGGGCCGAGCTCGTTAGCTTCCTGATGGCCGAGGGTCCCGAGACCGGCTGGGCCCTCGCGCGCCGCCTCGTGGTTCCCTCAGCCGTCAAAGCCGGTGGCGGTCGCCGGGAACTCGCAGCCGCTCTCGCTGCTCGCCTCGTGACAGGGAGCGCCGACGGGGAATGGCGCCGCATCTGGCCACTCATTCAAGCCGACGAGGAGTTCGGCCGAGACCTGATTGGCCGCCTCGCTGGCGAGATCGAACCGAACGTTGCCCGCCGGCTCACCGAGAGCCAACTCGCTGACCTGTTCAGCTGGATCGAGGCCCGATACCCACGCGTCGAGAATCCAATCCCCGAAGAAGTCCACTACGTCGGCGCGCGAGAGCAGATCGTGATCTGGCATGAACAGCTGCTGCGCGAGCTGGTCGCGCGCGGAACGTACGACGCCGTCCAGGCATTCAACCGACTGGTATTCGCCTACCCCAAGTTCGTATGGCTCAGAGCAATGCGCGAGCAAGCGAGAGAGGCAGCGAGCCGAGCCACGTGGATCAGCCCGAGCCCCGCACAGGTCCTAGCGATGGCGCAGGAGAACGCACAGCGTTGGATCGTGTCCGACGCGGGCCTGCGGCGCGCGGTAGTAGACGTTCTCCGCACCGCAACCGACAAGCTGCAGGGCGTTAACTCGCAGGTCCAACTTCTCTGGACCGACCCTCCGCACGAACCCCGCGGCGAGCAGAAGCTCTCCGACTGGATTGCGGGCTTCCTCGAGTACGAACTGCAGGGGCGCGCGATCGTGATCGGCCGCGCGACGCAGATCCGAGCATCCGTGACCGGAAAGGGCCGCGGCGAGTCGATCGACCTGAAGATCGATGCTGTCGCAGGCAAGCACACGCAAGGCCCGCCGATCGTGACCGTGATGGTCGAGGTCAAGGGATCCTGGAACCGAGACCTCTTGACGGCCATGGAGTCCCAGCTCGTCGAGCGCTACCTGACGGGCTCCATCACCCAAGGCATTTACCTCGCCGGCTACTACGCCGCCGATGACTGGAAGCAGTCAGACAGAAAGCGAACCGCTGCACGGCGCCACACGCTCGACGGGCTCTCGCAGGCCCTGGAAGTGCAGGCAGTCGACGTCTCCACGCGTCGCCTCGTCGGCGTCGATTCGGTCGTTCTCGACTGCTCGCTGATGGCCGCACGACCGTCGACCTAGCACCCCGACGAGGCCGCGCGTCCGACTGGGTAGAACTGGGCGCAGATGTCCGCAGGCACGCGACGCTGCACCTACTGCCGCGAGACGAAGCCTGCTGCCAGCTTCAGGCAGCAAGGGCGACCACATCTTCCCCGCGGCAAACGGGGGCGGGTGGGTCGACCCGGACGCGTGCGGCGAATGTAACGCGACCTGCAACCGGCTCGCCGGCCAGATGGTCACCAACGACCCGCTCGTCAGGTTCCTCCGAGAGACCGTCAGGCTCAGCCTGCGCTAAGGCGGGCTGAGAACTAGGCTGTGCTGATGATTCCGACGGGTGAGATTCCCCTCTGGCCAGATCATCCATCTGGGGAGGATCTTCTGGGCTTCGCTGACATCGCGGCGCCCATCGGTACAGCGATCCGTCGCGAGCGCCTCGACCCCGTGGCCATTGGTGTGTTCGGCGACTGGGGCTCAGGTAAGACGACCATACTCAAGCTGGTCGGCAACGAGTTCGACGCTGACGGTACCGGTGACGGCGACATCCGTGCTGTGCTCGTGGTTTGGACGCAGCCTTGGGAATACGACCCGCTGCTTGACCCCAAGGCGACGCTAATCGAACAGGTCCTGTCGGCGGTTCAGGCCGAGGTTGCCAAGAACGCTGGCCTCGCCGAGAAGCTTAAGAGCCGCTTCGCGGATCTCCGCAAACGCGTCGACGTGTCAAAGGCGATCACGCTCGCAGCGAAGACTGCCATCACTGTCTCGCCGCCAAGCATCGACCAGCTCTCCGCGATCTTCAGCAAGGAGAGCGGGGCCGAGCAGCCGACACTCCAGGGGTTCCGAGACGAGTACGCGACCCTGATGAGCGAGCTGGAGGGCATCAGTCGTGTCGTCGTCCTCGTCGACGACCTCGACCGCTGTTTGCCCGAGGCGGTCGTCGGGACGCTCGAGGCGATCAAGCTGTTCCTCTCCGTCCCCCGCATGGGCTTCGTCATCGCGGCCGATGAGCGCTCCGTCACCCAGGCCATCGCCACCCGCTACGAGCAGGCACCGAAGCCTCAGGAGATGGCCCGGGACTACCTCGAGAAGATCGTCCAGATCCCGCTCACGGTCCCCGCGCTTGGGGAGAGCGACACCGAGGCCTACCTCGCCCTGCTCCTCCTACGACGCCACTTCGAGGGCAGCGATGACGACTACCGGAAGATCATCGAACACTGCGCCAAGATGCGGGCCGCCTCGGCCGAGCGGGTTCTCGATGACCTGCCGGATGGGCTCATCGCGGGCGACGCGGCCAAGGAGCTGCCGCTTGCAGCCCAGCTCGCGCCGGTGCTCGCACAGAAGCTCGCTGGAAACCCGCGGCGACTCAAGCGTTTCCTCAACGCGTACTGGCTACGAGCAGACATCGCGGCACGACGCGACGCGGAGCTCGAGCCGCCCGTTCTGGCGAAGCTGCTCATCCTCGAACGCCTCGACGCCGAGGGCTTCAACACCGTGCTCGATTGGCTCCAGCACGGTGAGCTCACTGCGCGGCTCACCAAGCTCGAGCAGGCTGAGAAGACCGACGGCCTCGACCCGCAGGAGAAGCAGCTGCACGAGTGGGCGCGCAGTGGACCGAAGCTCGCCGACAAGCAGCTCGGCCCGTACCTGCGCCTGGCAACCTCGCTGCAGAGCCGCTCCGGCGCCCGCAGCCAACTACGATCCCAGCTACGAGACATCACCGGCGGCCTCCTGTCCGAGGTCGCCGGGGCTCAGAAAGCGGCCATCACAGACTGGAAAGGCCTCGGGGAAACCGACCAGCTTGCAGTTGCCCGCGAATTTGCACACGACGTCGTCGCCGAGCCAAAGCGCCAGGCCCACGGCCGTCGCGCCATCGAGGCGCTCGGAAAGGACCAGGCGGCGGCGCACGCGATCACCGCAGGCCTCGCCGGCCTGGCGCCAAAGGACGTCGAACCGGCGCTAGCGATAGCGCTCAGCGCGATCAGCGGAGGCCGTGAGCTGATCGAGGGCTGGGTCGCATCGGGTGAGCTGACGGCCATGACCAGCAAAGCTGCCGAGAGCGCGCTCAAGGGTGACACGTAGTGGGCACAAGCGATCCCTACGACGGGAGCGGCGGAGCCTGGAACGGCATCGCACGTGACGTCCAGAGCTTCCACGAACAGCCCTCAGACGACGCGGCCAAAGCGATCATCGAGGAGACCCTCATCCAGCTGGGCCTCGAGACAGCCGAAGCCCCTGGTACAGGCCTCGCAGACCTCGTTGACCCGAAGGCGCCCGCCCTGCCAGGGGTTCGCATCAGGCCGGGGGCCGCAGGCAGCGGTGGCGGTGGCGGTGCCGCAGGTCCCGGGGGCGGCACATCCGCGGGAAGCTCCGGCGGTGGCGGGCGCTCTCGCAGGCGCATCGCGACGAGCGGGGCTCGCGCGCTTGCGGCCGGGTCGGCGTTGCGTCGGGGCGACGCTGGCGCACTTCTCCGGTTCGGCCTCAATCTCGCCGAGCTCACCGGCCTCGATGTTCTCGATCAGGTCGCACGGATCCTCAATGTCGCCGCTCCCGCGTCTGGGCTGCAGGCCGATGCCGAGCTTCGCCACGCGCTCACTGACACACTCCTCGCGCTCCTCGACGGGGACGGCAGTTCTCGCGAGGCGATGGAGTCATTCATCGCCTCCTACACATTCGAGGTATTGATCACAGAGACAGGCGCGCGCGAGCGCAACGGCGAACGCGCCGGGGCACTCACGAAGGGCGACGAGCAACAGCTCAGACACGCGATCGACGCGTACGTCCAGCAGCTCGATCTCAGTGATGATCTCGTCACAGAGGACGATTTCCGCGCCGCGATCGAGACGATCCTCGAGCAGGGCGGGAGGCTCCTCGAGTGAGCACGTACTCGCTGATCGCCACCGCAGCGGCCAACACCCCAACACTGAGCACCGAGGAGTTCCTCTGGCGCCCGCTCGGGAAAGGCCTCGACTCTTCGTTCCACACAAGCCTCAGCCCGCGCGCCCCGGAGCTGGGACCACTCCCCGCCGCCAACGCCGATCTGATTTCCCTCGCGACCCTCGTCTACCTCGTCGACCGAACGGCGCCGAGACCCCGAGGTCGCGGGCTCGCGACTCGAGAGCTTGAGCTCTCGGTCCCCGTCGCTGATCCTGTCGCCTGGAATGCTGCGGGACCTGCGTTCGAGGATCTTCTGCGTTTTCTTTCAGGCGATGAGTGGCGGCTGACGTTCGAGCAGGGCGCGCCGCAGACCAACACGCCGGTCGCCAGGCCCGCACAGACCTCACTCGTTGCCCTGCTCAGTGGGGGCGCCGACTCGCTCGCCGGGACTCTGCTCAGCAGGCAGGACGGGGTCACGCCGGCGCTCGTCTCCCACTGGGACTGGACGATCATCAGCGGCTTCCAGTCGCGGCTGGTGAAACGCCTAGATCAGCTCTTGAGCATCGAGATCGACCATGTCAGGGTCCAGGTCGGGCGACGCAAGAAGCAGCTCGGAGGCGTCGATGATTTCCCCGAGGAGGGCAGTAGCCGCTCTCGCTCGTTCCTCTTCATTGCCCTTGGTCTGGCTGCAGCCGCGGTTCGGGGGGCCGATCTTGTCATGGCCGAGAATGGTTGGGCATCAATCAACCCTCCGCTTGCCGGCGAGCGGAGGGGCTCGTTCTCCACGCGGACAACGAACCCGGCGTTCCTGGACGGCCTGCAGCAGATCCTCGCCGAGGTTGAAATCAACACGAGCATCATCAACCCGTTCGAGGGTCTGACGAAGGGTGACGTGTTCCTGAAAGTACGGGAACTGCTCGGAGCAGACGCGGCCTCGAGTCTGCTCTCTGCCTCCCACTCCTGCGCCAAGCCGATTGCAGGCCGTTTCCACACGCCCGTCCGCTCGCACTGTGGGTTGTGCTTCGGGTGCCTGCTACGGCGAGCTGCCTTCATCGCAGCGGACCTCAACGACCAGACGCCCTACGTCGACGAGCTCCTCTCCGGCGCCAAACGCACCGAATACCTCAGCCCCAATCAGCTGAAGCTGTATGAGACCGTCAGATACGCCGCGAGTAAGCAGTTCTCTCCGGGGGACATCATCGAACTCGGCCTCCCCGAGCGCATCCCGACCGGGGAAGCCCTCGCGCTCGCCCAGCGCGGCCTCGACGAGCTCGCGCAAGTGCAGATCGCGTGACTCTCCCGCTCCCGCCGCTTGATGCGCACGCTCACGTCTCGCCCGACGTCCCGGCCGCAGACCTAACGTCGTTGCGGGCCGCCGTCTTTGCCGTAACGCCATCGCTGTCGGAGTGGCAGCGAGCCGCAGGCAGAACGGACGAGCTCACGGCCTGGGGCCTCGGCTGTCATCCGGCGATCGCTTCCGAGGTGGAGAGCTTCTCACCGTCCGCCTTCTCGGAGGCCCTCGACTCCGCCACGTTTGTTGGCGAGGTGGGCCTTGACGCCCGGCGCGGTGCAGCGATCGCGACCCAGAAGGAGGTCTTCCACCAGGTGCTTGAGATGCTCAGCGAGCGGCCGCGCCTAGTATCGATCCACTCGGTTGGTGCCTCGGGTCAGGTTCTGGATGCCCTGGAGCGCTATCCCCAGCCAGGGGCGATCCTGCACTGGTGGCGCGGCTCGACCTCCGAGACTGACCGGGCGCTCGAGATCGGTTGTTTCTTCTCGCTCAACGCTGCTGAGACGAGACGGCCAAAGGTCATCGCCCGGATCCCCGCCGAGCGCGTGCTCACAGAGACCGACTTCCCACACACTCAGAAGCACGATCGCGCTGCGACTTGCCCCGGTGTCGTGGAGATGGTCGAGGACGCGCTCGGACAGGCCTGGGCGCTCGATGAGTGGGGTGTGCGCCGACGCATATGGGCCAACCTAGCGACGCTGTTGGAGCGAGCTCAATCGACCGCTCGTATGCCGCTCGGCATACGGAAGGGGCTTCTTGTCGCGTCTGTCTCCTAAAGACAGTACGTTTGCACTAGCTCTAGGAATTCAACACGAGCCCACGGGGGTGTGGCCGGGCTTGGGGTCAGAGTCGGATCGCAGAGTGGCAGCGAGGTCGTCTACGACGGTGAAGGTGACCGGGACGTCATCGAGGAAGGCAGCCACCTCCACGTTACGAGTGACCATCAGAGAAATAACGCGCCACGTGTTGGGAGCTGCCGGGGCAGCGAGAAGACGTGCTGCTGCGTCCGGACTTTCTTCGATGGCCGTGGTGCGAGCCATGAGCTTGCCGATGTAGTCCTCATCATCTAGGAACTTGCCGATGCGCGACCTGATCGTCCGGGGCGAAAATCCTGCTGAGACATCCTTGACCTCACACACCCAGATCCGGGATCGGTCAGCATCTGCGATCAAGAGATCGACCTCGCCTGGCAGGTGAAGCCCGAATTCGGCGGCTTCGTTCTCGTGGATGTTGGCTTTGTGAGGCATCTGCAGATCTGCCGCAACCTGGGCGGCGACGCGCTCGACATCGCGGTTGACCACACGTCGATAGGTGTTGAAGGCATTGCGTACCTGCTCGGGTATTTCGGAGGGATGCCATGGCAGACGACCTTCGCTTATGTAGCGGAGATATACGCCTTGGGTGGCGTGAATCTGCCAAGGCATGATGATCAGCCGATCGTTGTAGGGGATCAGTGGTCGTGTGAGCAGCCGGTGTCGGCGTCGATCCTGCTCCCAGTAGCGAGCGCCTTCCCTGGAGACCTGGTCTGGGTCGATGATTAGTCGATCAAGCGCGGCCTCTATCTGATTGGCCGGAAGCGCCGACCAAGTCTGAGCCGTGTCGCGAAGCTCGGCTCGTGACACGAGCACGACAGGGTCGCCACCCGGGGTCCAGCAGAGCGCTGAACCCAAGACAGCGGTGATGCCGTCCAATCCGGTGCCACAGGCTTCCAGCATGATGCGATTGGCCTTGTCGAGCGAGCCGGGACCATCTAGGGAGGTCAGTGGAATAAAGGCGCTGGTTTGACGAGGGTACTGCTCCCCGAGGCGCAAGTCTACGCTCGGCTCTTCGCCGTCCGCATCGCGTAGACGAAGCCGATGCGCCATATCCGCGGCAAGGTAGGCGCCGACATTCACGGGAGCTCGTGATCGACACTCGATTTGTTCCGGTTGTGCTCCCGGTTCATCGGACTCGGAAACCGCTACCACGTGAGTGATACCTCCGTTTTGTACCCAGACCGCGAGAGAGTGCATGCCTCGGTCAGCGCCTTCCAAGGCTCTCCCGATTTGGATCGCTAGGTGAGCGAAGGCAGTGGCCTCGGCGACATCGAACCGGTCGGGCGCTATGGAGCCCTGTGGGCGCTCGGCGAGAAGCAGCTCAAGCAAGAATTCCAGTGGGTGCGTTCGCTCTGATGCGTCGGGTTTCGCCAGAGCTTGAGACCGCCAGTGCGCTCCCCATGGTGCCGCCAGTGCTCTCTCTATCTCACCTACGGCTCTTGCGCGCTCCCCTTGAGCAGCGTTATGGTGCTCCACAACGGACAGGATGGCATCCGGTGCCCAATCGGCTACCAGTTGTTTCAGTGTCCTGGTTGTCGCGGGCAGAATTTGCGTTTGGCAGGCTTCCTGAGCTGGAGGCCCAAGAAGCCGGCAGGGGGCCATCCCGTCTTCTTGGATTGCCGCGGCAAGCGTTCGATGGGCACGAGCCTTTGTTGCTTGGCTTCGGGGGAGGGTCTCTGCTCCTTTGAACGGCACGGGAAGCGGTGCCTCCGCGAAATGGAGCATGGCCACGGGAGGCGCCCCCTCCCATGCGGCAATGAACTTCGCACGAGTCGTCTCCCAATCGGCGTTCGGGTATTGCTCTTGCAGCCGATCGAGAGAGTGGACCAGCGCCTGGCCAAGAACGCTGTGGGCGGCTTTTGGATTCTCAGCGAGCAGCTCGAGCCAGTCCGGTCCGATAAGGAGTCCTACGAAGGGTCTAAGCTCAGCGCCGGCCTGGAAACCGATTCCGACGTGATCATCATCTGCTCCACTGGGGCGTGTAACGGTGAAATCCATGTGAATGAGCAGAGGCACATCGCCCTGGAGCGTTAGACCTGACGCGACGTCGGGGTAGTTGGTACAGGTAAGGAGCAGACCGTCGGTCAGTCCAAGGCAAAACGCGGGGTCAAGCCCCAGGTCGGCCAGGCCGCCCGTAAGGGAGGTAGTAATCAATAGCGGCGGCTCGGCTAGCACGTGTACGAGATCGCACTCGTGGGTGTAGAGCGTGGCGTGCCCACGGTCATCCAGCTCCGCCACGTACCAAGCAGAAACCGGAGGAAGACTGGCTGCCGTAAGGACGGACTCAATCGGCTCCCACTTCGCGGCGCGCTGCCACGCGGTGTCGTCGGACACACCGGCAAGAGCCAGGACGACGTCGTGTTCCCCGGTTGGGTTCAACACTCCTAGCGACTTCCAGTGACGCCAAATATCCATGTAGTCGAGGCTCGCGAGCTCGGCGATCCCGGGCATCGTCGTCAGCTCGTCGAGAAACTGATACACGAGGTCAAAGCCCAACTCGGGCTGCTGCACCTCGAAGCTGATTGATGCCAAGTCCTCGACGTGAAGATGTACTACACCAGGTGTCTCGGGAGGGCGCTCACGCAACGGACCGCCATAAATGACGACTCTCCGCACGACGGCGGTCTCATCGATAACGGCGCCGGCTTCGATGAGTTGCTCAGCCGTGATGTCCGAGAGCATCGACTCCGCGGCGTTGATGGCAGTGACCAGCCCGTCGCGATCGAGACCGCTCGCCACGCCGATCGCAAATGCGTGTCGCCGGCCCGGCAGGGCGACGGTCACCGAGCCGACGCCAGGGAGCGAACCACTCGAGGTATCTGACTGACTAGCCCGATCAAGGGCGTCGTCCTGCGGGATCTGATGCGAGATTCCGAAGATAGCGGCGGCACGATGTACGGTCCTGACCCTCAAGGCCGTTACGCTCGCAGCGTCGGCCGCCGCCTCACTTGCCAGTACGCCGGTTGACGCCGCGAGAGCGTCGAGGACCAAACAAGCCGGTATGGGTCGGATCAGACCTCCGCACTCGACAGCAAGGACTTTCCCCAACGCCACCGCCATTGGTTCGAGACAGAGACTGAGTTTGTCGCTGGCAGTCGCCCACTCCCAGGCCGCGGCAGCACGATCCGGCTTGCTGCAATGCGCCAGCCAAATCGCCGACGATAAATCGCGCGAGCGAACAGCTTCAAGCTCCTCGTCCGTTAGCGCGACCGGCGTGGCAGCTATGCGCCGAATACGCTCTGAGAGAGCCTCATCCTCGGGCTCAGGTTCATCACGAGCCAGAGTTGCGGTCGGCCATGCCCGGCTCAGCCGGCTTGTCCACCAATGCGAATAACGCAAGGCGACCTCAAGAAGATCGGTCAGCGAAAAGCCGTGCGCATCAGTGACAAAGGGATCGATGGCAGTTGCAGTCGACGTGATGACTCGCAGCAATTGGGACGGATCAGTGTGGGCTCCCGGATGGATCCGCAATCGATCCTCGTCAATCGCGTGACACACAACGAGCCGCGGATCAACGTTCCAGCAGTCCTCGACGTACCGAAGCTGCGGGGCAGCCTTGTGTGCCGCGATCAGGAGCATCGCCAGGTCGGATGGACTAGCCGTAGTGACCCCGTGGGGACAGTTTGTGACGGCACGCGACCAAAGGACCGTGAGCGAGGGCAGCTGGTGGCCGCACCCGGGCGAATCCGCAGCAGCCGAGATCAGCGAGATCAACGAGTCTGGCTCGAAGGCAGCAAAAGCCCGATCGATCTGCCACCACCTAACGCGTGACCAGTTGACATCCTGGGGGTTGCGAGGTCTTCGCGCCTTCGCAGTACGCGCTCTTTTCGGCTGTCGACGGGGTTTTCGTCTCGTTGGCTTACTCATCGTTCAATGATCCCAAGGGCTACCACGGACAGGATGAGAGGCGCCACGAGCTTCGTAAGTCCGAATCCTTATAGCCCCGAGGTCGCTGACGAAGTGTTGAGCGAGTCGATCAAGCCGACTTCACCGAAGGCTCGGGTGGCGCTGGCTAGGCTCACGGCGCGCGACACTGATCGGCAACGATCAGGTGGTCATGCCGCGGGGCGGTGGCGGGATGGCTTGCACGGTGCTCGAGTCCAGCGGCGTGCAGCCGGCTGGCGGCCAGTCCGTCGCGAACACGCACGTGATGAGCGACCCGGGTCGCGCGGCGCTGGGGGCTACGAGGCCGGCCCATCCCTCGCGCCAGAGCTGCTCACCAGCCCGTTGATAGGCAGGCCATGTGCTCCGGCCCGGTCGGGGGGCCTCGAGTGAGACGCGTCGCAGTTGCTCGACGTCGCTGAGGTCGGCAAGCTCGAGGTCAAGGCGCCAGCGATGATGGTCGTAGGGAATGTGATCTTGGGGCGAGAGTCCCCACTCGGCAAGCGAGCGATACCACTCCGCGGTGGCTGTTGTCAGGGTGTCGGCGAGGTAGAGGGCGCGCACGACATCGCCTCGCTGCCAGCGTCCATCCGATGGTGTGTCCGCGCGTTCGAGCAGGTCAGCTACGTGCGGTACGTGCCTGATCCACGTGCCCTCGACGGTGCGAGGACGAACGGGCAACTGCTCCACGGTCAGGAGACGCCGGGGTACTCGATCTCGGCGATCAGCTTGGCGACCCTGCGGTACTCGCCACGGGCGATCAGCTCGATCGGCTTCTCGTCATCCAACGCGAGGATCGGACGCTGCAGCCAGACTGGAATCGACTCCGGTTGCACGACGAGAGCAAGTCGTTTGATCATCTCCGCCAGCTCGATCAGTCGTTCGGCGCGTGCGCCCGTCGGCTCGCTTCGGCCGGCAAGCCAGCCCCGTACGGTGCTCGGCTTCGCTCCGGTCGCGGCAGCGATCATCCGGTCAGATAGGCCGGCCATGTCGTGAACTCGCTGGGCGTCTTCGAGCAATGGACTCATGGACTGGAAGTGTAGCTCACAATCGCGATTACGTCGCCAAACAGTCGTATTGACGTGGGCGGTCCCAAAGGGCGAGGTCTGGGCCGCCGAACCCTCGTTGATCGACAGTCTCACCGGCACGCTTTGCCTATGCTCATGTAACGCGCCTATTGCTTGAGGAGCCTCGGGCGATAGCCAAGGAGCTGGCTCGCGCGACCAGCGTGCGCGACTGATCTAGAGGGCTCCTCGGTTGAAATCCCTCGGTTGATTCTTTGGCCCCTCCGGCCCGAATCTTGCGCGCTACCGCGCAGGGGAACGTCGGTAGCGCCCTCTTGCGCGGCCCGCTGGAATCCGGTCAGCGCGTCTTCGTCTCGACCTACACTCGTCACGCGACAAGGAGTGGGGCGAGAGGCTGGCTGGCGGCAAGAGCCAAAGGTCAGCCCCTCGACCCTCTCAGAAACCAATCACTCCAGGCGAAGACGAAACACCCGGTGCGCTGGGAAGTTCGTTTTCACCTGGCTACGATCAGCAGCATGGACCTGGTACTCCGCATCGTCGTTGTGTTGCTCTCCTTGGTGCTGCTGTGGAGCGGGCTAAAGCACCTGGAGTTCAGCCCGCTCGCACGGACGCTGCTGTCGATCGTGGAGCTGGCGGTGTTCGTGATCGCGGTCAGCACGCTGGGCTGGGTCGCGGGCGCCCTCGTGGTGATAGGCGTCAGCACGGCCGCTGTCATGGTCTGGTCGGTCAAACTCGCTATGGGCGCCGAATCGAAGCTGGTCTATGCCGGCATCCAGATTGATGAGTCAAAGGAGACGATGAAAGCCCTGGAGCATCGGCTGGGCGGGCGCGAGGCGATGAGGGCCATGGGTCCGCTCGAACGCTCCGAGCTGATCAGACTCCTGGCCGAGCGGACCCGCAAGGTCAAGGAAATCGAAGAGATGGCCGTCCCGATCGCGATGCTCAAATCGATCTACAGTGCGGACCTCGCCTGGCTTGTCGAGAGCTTCGACCGACTTCTTCGACTGGCCCATGAGCCGGCAAGCAAGGCGGGGGACCTGGCCGACACCCTGCACAACACAACGTGTGGCTCGCCGAGCACCTTCCGGGAGATCGTTGATGGCTTCATCACCGTCTATGACGGCCTTGAGGACTTGGCGGCTGCCTAGCCCCACCCTCGTCACTTCTTCATGCTCCGCGCGTCTCGTGCTTCAGCGCGGAGTGACTACGCCAAGGCTCAGGCCGCTATCGCCTGGGCGTTCTCATCCTCAGCCGCCTTCGGTTCGCCCATGCGCCTCCACCTCTCCAGGCTCAGCGCGTGCGTGATCGTCACGACCGCCGCCACCTCCAGATCCACCTGCGACTGCCGGTAGAACCAGCGCTTGCTCTTGAGCAGCCCGAAGCGCTGCGTGAATTGACTCCCGAACGCGCCCTCCTGCCCGTTGAAGCGGGCCACGCCATATGCCTTGGAGAGCGGGTCGTTGAAGGTCAGCGGGTTGCCCACATCCCACTCGACGCGCGCCCTATCGTGCGGCAGGCACTGCTGGAACTTGCTGCTCGCGTTGTCCGTCTGCATCCACAGGCCAGAGGTGATGGTCACGCTCTTGCACTTCGGGCACTCGCCCTTCAGCCGCGCCGTGGCCTTGCCGGTCTTCGGTTGGATGGAGGCCACGCGAGAGGTCTTCCCCTTGCCGCAGGCGCAGACCAGCTCTCGATGCCCATTGAGGAACCAGTCAGGATGCCGGTCGATCGGGTAGCGCTTGCCACCCCGCTCCTTGGCGTCCTTCTTGGAGCTTGGCCTCTTGGCATGGCTCGACAGGTGGGTGTTCTCGATGATGCCGATCTCGCGCAGCTCGCGCCGAAGCTCATGGGAGTGGAAGTTGCAATCCGTGCTCAGGACCCGAAGCTCCTGGCCGTCACGCTCCGGGCCTCCACCGTCCGCGCCTCCGAGCGTCCTCAAGACCTGGCCGACCTCGGGCACCATCTCGATGAGCGTCGTGTTCTCGCCGGCGTGCATCGGCACGTTGCGAGGCGCGAGGACCGTGCCCTTGCTGCTCATCACCATGACGATGTTCCAGCCGTGCCCGGAGTGGTCGGCGTTGCGCCCCTTGTTGGGAACGTAGCCGGCCTCGGGGGCGGTGATGGCAGGCACCTTCTTCCCGTCGCGCCCCTTCTTCCATTCGTTGACCACTTCGATGACATTGCCGTCCTTGTCCTTCTTGACGATGGGCGCGGTCGCGTGCGTCTCCAGCTTGGAGCCGTCCGCGTAGAGGACGCGGCACTCCTCGCGGGCGCCGGGGACGCTCGTCAGCTTCTCCGTGAGCGCCCATCGCTCCAACTGCTGCATCAGCGCCGCCAGCTCAGCCTCGGGCAGCCATTTGAGGCGGAAGTCTGAGACCCAGCTGTCAGAGGGCACACCCTCCATCCATCGCTGCGGCTTCCCGCCGCCATGCGGACGCGGCTTGTCGAAGCCAAGAAGCTCACGCGTCCGCTCCGCCTTGTCCGTGGTCAGCCAGTCGCGCGTATGCACCGTGGATTGCGAGGCGATGACCCGGCGCAGCATCTCAAAGCGCCAGTAGTCGAGGGCGAAGAATTTGGGGCGCTGGCCCCGGCGCTTCTTCTCACCCGGCCTCGGGGCGAGGCGAGCGGCGTCTGCGGCTTCGAGCGATGGCAGCACGACCTCCCGGAAGCCGCGCAGCTCCTCGACGGCGAGGACGACCTCGCCGGGCTCGATGCCACGCAGCTCCTCGCGCGATGCCGCGTAGTCGAGGGTGCGGTCCTCTGGAGCGGGAGGGAGGGTCGCTGACCGGCTGGCGCGGCGCTTGGGAACGGTCTCGCCGGCTTGGACTGCGCGCAGCGCAGGACGGGTGTCCTTGGCGGCGCTTCCGCCGGACTGGCCCTCTGCCTTGCTCACCCGCTTGCGACTCACCCCCATCCAATAGGGCTCGGGGAGGACCCGACCGGACGAGGGCTATGTCAAAGCGCCATGCCACTCGCCAAACGTCCGCAGAGGTGCGCTGAATCGCCGCCAGCCTGCAACGGAGCTTGCATCCGCGCATGGCTGGCAGCCGGTGAGGGCATCGTCCGCCGGCTCCTGTTTGAGAAGCAAGGACATTCGCGGCCCGGGGTTGGGTAATGACTCTGCATGCAATGGGGCAGCGATGGTGCCGTACGATCCACCTGGTGACACGCCAGCCGGCTGACAAGCGCGAGAACCCGGTGCGTCGAGCAATACGCTGGCTCGGCCCAGCCCAGCCGCCGACCAAACGCGAAAGGGGTCTTCTGCGGTTGGGCGCGCTTGTCGGACTGGCGCTGATAGTTGCCAGTGGGCTGACGCTGATAGTTGCCAGTGGGCTCGACGGATGGTTCCGCGCGGTCGGAGTCGGATTGTTTGGCGGCTGCGCCGGAGGACTTGTGTGGAACCGGGGCTTTCGGCCGAAGCCCCGCAAGCCTCCGCCCAGATAGCCCGCTACGAGCAACGGAGCTTGCATCCGCGCATGGCTGGCAGCCGGTGAGGGCATCGTCCGCCGGCTCCTGTTCGACGAGCCACGTAGGCCCGGCGTGACGTTGGTGGCGCCTGTCAACCTATCCCGGTGTCCGCCAGCCAGTCCGTGAAGCACCACATCAACCCGCGTCATCTGCTCGCGCACTTTGAGAACGACGGTGGTGGCCTAACGGTGGTGCGGCGGAGCCCGTGGGTCGTGCTCCGCAACCAGACACCTGAGAGCGTTGGCTACATCAGGAGGCACAACAGCCGCCGGAACCCTGACGGCACATGGAGCGATGAGAGCGAGCAGGATCTCGCCAAATTGGATGCCGTGGGCGCGGTCGAGCTTGACGACGCCATCCGGTTTGGCATTGACGCTAACGCAGAGGCTCATCTGCGCCTGCTGGACATGGACCTGGAGCATCGAGCGAACCTGCAGCTGTTCATCGCCACGATGATGGTTCGGACCCCGAGCTTCAGGGCGCGCTTTGACGAGTCGGCATTGCCGACACTCATCGAGGACATGCGAGGGCGCCTGGAGGACGGGTTCGCAGCGGGGACGATTGACCCTCAGAGCTACAAGGCCCTCACCACCGCCTTTGAGACGCCAGGCCACGTGAGGCTCGACCGACCCGAGCATCGCCATCTGGACGGGATGGTGCCGTTGATCGTCAGCGCTGCCACGAGGCTGCACCTCGACACCCTCGTGGGCGTCCGGCGCTTCGCGGAGCCGCTGCTCCTCACCGGCGAGGAGCCTGTCGTCGTGTTCCCTGATGCTGACTTCTCGAAAGGCCGGTCAGCCGGGGAGTTCCTGTTCTCGTCTGGTGACAGCCCCATCCAGGCGTGGAGAGAAATGAACACGCTGCTCGACCAAGTTGATGAGAAGCGGCGCACGCTGGCTGCCCTCGCAATCGCCATTGATCCTCACACTGTCTTTATGATGTTCAACGCTGACACAGACGATGGGGGCAAGTCTGGGTTCATCGCCTCCCAAGTGCAGGCCGAGGGCCTAGCTGGCGTGGTCAACATCCTGGCGACCGGAAGCTCCACCTGGGTAGCAGGCCGAGACGACTGTGATTTCCTGTCACTGATAGTCAAGAGCGCTCACGAGCACGGGGCGGCCTGAGCGCCGCAGCCATCCGGGGGCAGCTTTCCAGTGAAGCCAAAAAGCAGCCACGCCGACGGCTTTCGTGGCAGTGTCACCTCATGCAGTGCGCATCATCCGACCCCACCCGAGCGAGCACGCTGCGCTCACCGCGCCCGGAGCCTGAGCCTGCCCCACTACGGCCTCTTGCTCCTCTCGGGAAGCGGCTGGGCAACATCCCCATCTACAGCACGGCCCTCATGCTGCTCTACCTGTGCTTCTTGGCCGTGTACGGCGACGCCCTCGTGCGCCTCGGCACCGTCTGCGCCTACTTCTACGTCTTCTTCATCTTTTGGGCGCTCGTCAACTGTGTCCTCCTGGTTGCGCGGGAGGAGGCCAAGAAGCTTTGATAACCAGAGGATGGAGGCGAGGGCTACGAGCCCTGCGACAACAAAGCCGAACGCAACGATCTTGAGTGCCTGGCTGAACGTGCTAGATGCCTCAATCGTTCCCGCGAACAGTGTCAGGGCACCAAGGTGCGCCGCAACGCGGGCGAGCTCGTTCATAAGCTCGCACAGTCGTGCGTTCCGCTTGAAGCCCGCGCCCATGAACAGTATCCCGGCGAGCACACCCAACCCCGCGCCAATCACCAAAAGGAACTCGGCTGCGTGAGGGATTGCCGGTACGGGCTTACCCACGAGCAATCAGCCCCTAGCGCGCGCTACGGCTTCTTGGCTGCCGACGCCTTGGGAGCTGGCTTCTTCTTAGTCAGCAGAGCATTGAGATCGGTCGCGCCCTTGGTCAACTCGCGGACGCTTGAGAGGCCCTGGAAGTGTGCGTGTTTGACGCTCGCGCCGTTGAACTCGAACTTGTGGACATGCCCATTGGTGTGCAGGAACCTGAGCAGCTTGATGACGCGTTTGGGCACCTTGCGCTGGTAGTCGGCGACGATGTTGCTGGGCGCAGCACTTACGCTTATCCACTTCGGCTGAGGGTGGCTGAGGACCTTGGAGACCTCGACGCGGGTGATGAGCAGCAGCTCGCCGCCTTCGATGCCGACGCAATAGACCGTGTCGCCTCGTGACACGAGCCCTTCGCCGTAGGGGATGTAGATGCTCCCGACGACCTTGCCTTTGAGCTTTCGCTTGTTCTGCTTGCGGGTGTCTTTGTTCCAGAAGGAGAGCCAGTCGGCCATGCTCGGCACGGTATGGCGCCCGGCGGACAGAAGGTTCGCGGGTCGGAATCTGCGCGTGCTCTCGACTCGGGCTCGGTCGGAGTCAGGCGGGCGCGCGCCGTAGGCTCTTCGTCAGTGTCAACGTCCGGAGTGCCGGGCTGTGACGTCCGACCGACCGGGTTGGTTCTCGGGCTGGCGACGAGCTGACTCCTAGTGTAGTGTCTCGTAAATAAGTGGGGTTTGTGGTATGGTGTTTGTATGCGTTTACCTACACCAGCACTTGCTTTGCAGAAGGGCCAGCGGGAGATCCTCGAGACAGTGGCGCGCTCGCGTGGCGCAGCGTATCGGGACGTGCAGCGTGCACAAGCGTTGCTGCTCGCCGCCGATGGCGTGGCGAACACTCAGATCGCCGTTGCGGTGGGGGTCTCAGCGACGAGCGTGAAGTCGTGGCGCGAGCGTTTTGTGAAGGAGGGACTGACCGCGTTTGGCGCTGTGCGAGCGGGGCGTGGTCGTAAGCCTCAGATCAGCCCCGAGAAGGTCGCGGAGATTGTGCACGCGACGCTGCATGAAAAGCCGCCGGGCGAGACACACTGGTCGTGTCGCACGATGGCTAAGGCCCAGGGGGTCAGTCCTGCGACGGTGCAGCGGATCTGGGCCGCGCGCAACATCCAGCCGCACCGGGTCAAGACGTTCAAGTTGTCCAACGACAAGCGTTTTGAGGAGAAGCTCGTCGATGTCGTCGGCCTGTATCTGAACCCGCCGGAGAACGCGGTCGTTTTGAGCATGGACGAAAAGAGCCAGATACAGGCTTTGGACCGCACCCAGCCGAGCCTGCCGATGAAGAAAGGCCGTGCGGGCACAATGACCCACGATTACAAGCGCAACGGCACCACGACCCTGTTCGCCGCCTTGAATGTGCTCACCGGCCGGGTGATCGGTGATTGCCTGCCCCGTCATCGTCATATCGAGTTCTTGAAGTTCCTGCGCAGGATCGACCGTGAGGTCCCCAAGGGCCTACAGATCCATCTGATCCTCGACAACTACTCAACGCACAAGCATGAGAACGTAAAGAAGTGGCTGGCCAAACAGCCCCGCTTTCACTTGCACTTCACGCCGACGTCGAGCTCGTGGATGAACCTCGTCGAGCGGTGGTTCGGCAAGTTCACCGAAAAGGCCATCCGCCGCGGCGTCTTTCACTCCGTCCCCGAGCTGATCGCAGCGATCGAAGCCTACCTCCAAGCCAACAACGAGAACCCCACACCGTTCATATGGACCGCAACCACCGACCAAATCCTCGCCAAGGTCCGCCGCGGACGCGTCACCCTCAACACAATCACCACATAAAACTGAGACATGACACTAGGCTCGCTGTCGACCGTGAGGTCTGACCAGCATGCGTTGTGTCGCTCGCCGCCGCCCGAGGATCCCCGGCGTGACTTGATAGGAGCGTGGCACCGCCCCAACTGAGGTCTGTCCGCCGGAGGTCCACTTCAACGGCAATCTCGATGAAGGGACGGTTGGCAATGATCGTGATCGGAGCGGATATCCACAAGAGCACTCATGCATTGGCGGCGGTTTCAGGCGATGGCGCAGTGGTGGCCGGCGAGCTTGAGATCCGAGCCGATGAGGGCGGGCACCGTGCTGCTTTGCGTTGGGCGCGGGAGCTCGATTCCGAGCGGGTGTGGGCGATCGAGGACTGCAGGCATCTCTCAAGGCGCCTAGAGCAGGCGCTGATCGCCGCCGGTGAGCGAGTGCTCCGCGTGCCGCCGAAGATGATGGGCCAGGCTCGCCGCGGCGAACGCGAGCCGGGCAAGTCCGATCAGATCGACGCCAGGGCTGTCGCACGCGCCGTGGTCAGAGAGGGCATCGAGCGCTTCCCGGCCGCATTCCTGGACGAGCGGGCGATGGACCATCCGCCTGCTCGGCGATCACCGCTCGGACTTGGTTGCTGAGCGCACTCGCCAGATCAACCGCCTGCGCTGGCATCTGGTTGACCTCTGCCCGGAGCTCGAGGCCAGCATCCCTGCCCGCCAGCTCCACAGTGGCGTGATGCTGGATCGCATCGCCCGCCGCCTTCGCCGCGAGCAGCGCACCGCACGCACGCGAGTGGCGCTGGAGCTGGTGGCGAGCGTCCGCGCCATCTCCCGCCAGGCAAATGAGCTTGAAAGCGAGCTGCGCTCGCTAACTATGGCCTATCGCCCAACGCTGCTGGCCGAGCAGGGCCTGGGTGTCCTCACCGCGGCGACACTGATCGGGCGCACCGCCGGCGCTGAGCGCTTCCCGACCGACGCGCACTTCGCCCGCCATGCCGGGGTGGCGCCAATTCCTGTCTGCTCCGGGCGCACCGAGCGCCATCGCCTGCATCGTGGTGGAGACCGCCAGCTCAACCGCGCGCTTCACGTGATCGCGATCACCCGCGCCCGCATCGACCCGCAGACACGCCAATACCTGGAGCGCAAGCGCGCCGAGGGCAAGGGCAACCGCGAGGCCCTACGCTGCCTCAAGCGCCACCTCGCGCGCCGCATTCACCGCCTCCTCTCGATGCCTCCCGTCAACACCGACCGCCGGACACGGATCCAGCTGAATAGCGCAATTTCCGTGCCCTGCTTGACATACTAACCCGTGGCAGTAAATAGAGGTCCTGCGGCGTAGGTGACGTGGCGCTCATGGAAGTAGCGGGCGACGAGTCTGGGTTGACGTTGGCGGCTGCGC
>JADGPP010000112.1 GCA_017882375.1 Solirubrobacteraceae bacterium
GAGCATCTGTTCGGCAGGCGCATGGAGATGCTCACGCTGGCGGTGCTCTCACAGCTGCACGCGAGCGCCAACTGGCACAGGATCGCCCGCGAGTGGATGTACGGCGATGAGCCGGTCACCGAGCTCGGGACCCAGGAGGCCGAGTTCTACGGCCGCAGCGGCGTCGGCGCGCTCTGAGCGGCGTCCGCGCCGCCGAGCGCCGGCCGTCGAGCGCCGATCGACCGGCCGTCTGGGCGGCCCAGCGGATCTCGCCGGTTGAGCCCGGCGGGCCATGGGGCGACGTTGCAGGAATAATCGAGCTGATGGAAGGCGAGACAGAGCGCGCCATGCTCGACCAGCGGCTGGCGGTGATCCTCGACGCGCTCGCCGAGGCGGTGACGATTCGCGCGCCGAACAACCACTTGGTGTACGCGAATCAGGCGGCGCTTGACCGTCTCGGCTTCGCCTCGATCTCCGACCTGCGCGACGCCGATCCGCGGGCGCTGATGGGACCGTACGAGACGACCGACGAGCACGGCGGCGAGATTCGCATGGACGACCTGCCGTCGGTGAAGCTGCTGCGCGGCGAACAGCCGGAGCCGCTGCTGATGCGTTCGGTGAATCGGTCAAGCGGCGAGGAGTCGTGGGTGCTGCTGAAGGCGGCGGCAGTGCGCGACGCGGCGGGACAGATCGAATCTGCGGTGACGATCATCGCCGACGTGACCGCGGCCACGCGCGCCACGCTGCGCGTCGAGTTCCTGGCGCGCGTCGGCGAGCTGCTGGCGTCGTCGATGGACTACCAGCAGACGCTGCGTAACGTCGCCGGGCTGGCCGTGCCGCAGATCGCCGACTGGTGCGCGGTCGACCTGTTCGACGCCGACGGCGGGCGTGAACCGGTGGCGATCGCGCATTCCAAGCCGGCCAAACTGGACACGGCCGCGCGCCTGCGCAGCTACGAACCCGAGCGGCTGGACCCCGCCCAGGGCCTGGGGAGTGTCCGCCGCACCGGCGAACCGCTGGTGGTCACGGAGATCCGCGACGAGCTGCTCGTCGCGGCGGCGGTCGACGACGAGCACCTGCGGTTGCTGCGCGAGGTCGGCATGCGCGCGGTGCTGATCGTGCCGCTGACGATCGGCAGTCGCACGATCGGCGCGCTGACGATGGTCAACTCGGAATCCGGGCGCAGCTTCGACGCGGGCGACGTCGAGTTCGCCGCGCAGATCGCCGCGCGGGCGGCGGTGGCCGTCGAGAGCGCGCGCCTGTACAGCGAGCGCTCGACGATCGCACGGACGCTGCAGAGCAGCCTGCTGCCCGAGGCGATCCCCGAGATCCCCGGCTGGGAGGTAGCGGCGCTGTACCGCCCGGCGGGCCACGAGAGCGAGGTCGGCGGTGACTTCTATGACTTCTGGGACGTCGGCGATGAGTGGCTGATGATGATCGGCGACGTCACCGGCAAGGGCGTCGGCGCGGCGGCGGTCACGTCGCTGGCGCGCTACACCGCGCGGGCCGCCTCGGAATTCGACACGCGTCCGAGCCAGATCCTCGCGCGGATCGATGCGGCGCTGCGGCGGCGCCCGTCGATCTCGCTGTGCACCGCGCTGTGCCTGCGGCTCTCGCGCGAGGGCGCGACGCTCGCGGCCGGCGGGCATCCGCTGCCGCTGCGCGTCGGCGAGGGCGGCGTGGAGGAGGTTGGCGAGCACGGCACGCTGCTCGGGGCGCTGCAGCCCGCGCGCTGGCCGGAATCGGAGATCGCGTTGCGGGCGGGGGAGACGCTCGTGGCGTTCACCGACGGCGTCACCGATGCGTTGGGCGAGGATGGCGAGCGCTGGGGAACAGAGCGCTTGCGCGAATCGCTCGCGGCCGCTGCGGACGCCGCGCCGGCGGCGCTGCGCACGCGGCTCGTGCAGGCACTTGAGGAGTTTCAGGTTGGTGCGCAGGCTGACGATACTGCGGTAGTGATCATGCGCTTCGGCAAGCATTCACCGGACGGCGAGGGCTCCGGGGGGCGCTTGGGCGTGGGCGGGCAAGGAAACGGGTAAGAGGTGGACTGTGGCCCACGCATCGTTTGAGATCGACACCACCAGCGACGCCGAGACGGGGCGCCTTGCCCTGTCGGGCGAGCTCGATCTGGCGACGGTGGCGCGCGTGGAACAGGCGGTCGACGCGGCGCTCGCGCGGGGCGTGCGGACGCTGATCGTCGATCTGAGCGGCCTCGGCTTCATCGACTCCTCGGGTTTGCGCCTGTTCGTCGTCCTGCATCAGCGCGCCGTCGCGGAGGGCTGGCGGCTCAGCCTGATCCGCCCGCAGGAGCGGGCGATGAAGGTCTTCGTGGTCAGCGGCCTGGAGGCGAACCTGCCATTCGCCGAGAAGTCGAGTCTGGCGTGATGCCGCGCTCCTCCGAAGACGCGCGCACCAAGCCGAGCGCACGCACCCCGCGAGTCGAGCTGGAGCTGAAGCGCACCGTGCAGGCGCCGGCGCTCGCGCGCGCCGCCGTGTCGCGGCGCTGTGAGGAGCTCGAGCTGGACGGCTCGCTGGCGCAGTCGCTGATCCTGCTCGTCTCCGAGGTCGTCAGCAACGCCGTGCGCCATTCGGCGGGCGACCCGGCCGCGTCGATCGAGCTGGTCGCGAGCTTCGGCGCCGAGACGATTCGCGTCACGGTGACCGACGCCGGCAAGGGGTTCACCCCGCGCCCGCGCGATCCGGGGCGCACGCACGACGGCTACGGGCTCTACTTGCTGGAGAAAGTCGCCGCACGCTGGGGGGTCGAGTCCCGCGGCGACACGAAAGTCTGGTTCGAGCTGCCGCGCGCCGCCTAGCGCGGCCCGCCGCAAGACGCAAGCCGCCCGTGGGCTGGGCTCAGATAACCTGGATCTGCACGAGGCTCGTCGTCCCCGGGCGGCCGGAGGGCAGGCCCGCGGTGATTCCCACGCGCGCACCGGTCTTGCACCAGCCGAGCTCGACGACGCGCCGGGCCGCATCGGCGATCAGCGCCTCGGTCGTCTCGTGGCGGCGCATGGAGGCCGCCTGAACGCCCCACATCAGCGCGCACCGTCGCACCGTCTCTTTGCCCGGGGACAGCGCGTAGATCGGCACCGTCGGGCGGTGCGCAGAGACCAGCCGCGCCGAGCGCCCGGACAGCGTCGGCACGATCAGCGCGTCCAGGTGCAGCTCGCGTGCGGCGAGGCTCAGATTGTGCGCGATCGTGTACGCGGGGTCGGACTCGGTGCGGCGAACGCGCGAGTCGTTCCAGCGCTCATACGGCGCGATCGCCTCGGCCTGCACGGCGACGGCGGCCATCATCGCGATCGCCTCGACGGGGTAGGCGCCGACGGCGGTCTCCTGCGAGAGCATCACCGCGTCGGTCCCATCGAGGATCGCGTTGGCGACGTCGGCAACCTCAGCGCGCGTCGGGCGCGAGGAGACGACCATCGAGTCGAGCATCTGCGTCGCCGTGATCGACGGCCGCGCCATCCAGCCGGCGAGCTCGAGCAGCTGCTTCTGCACGATCGGCACGCGCTCGATCGGCAGCTCGATGCCGAGGTCGCCGCGCGCGACCATCACGCAGTCGGCGGCTTTGAGGATCTCGGCAGCGCGTTCGACGGCCTGGGGCTTCTCCATCTTGGCGACGAGCGGCAGCCGCGTGTGCTCGCGCACCGATTCGACGTCCTCGGGCCGCTGCACGAAGGACAGCGCGACCATGTCGACGCCGATCGACTCGCCGTGGCGCAGCAGCTCGAAGTCCTCCTCGGGCACCGCCGGGAGCGCCTCGACCTCGCCGGGGATGTTCAGGCCCTGGCGCGAGGCCACTGCGCCGCCGGCCTCGATCTCCACTTCGACCTCGTGGCTGGAAGCACGCACCTCGCGCACGCGCAGGCGCACGGAGCCGTCGGCGAGATACAGCACCGAGTCCTTCTCCAGCGCATCGGGCAGGCCGACGAAGGAGACGCTCATGCGGTGCGCGTCGCCCTCGATCTCCTCGCCGCCGGCGATGAACGTCAGCCGTTCGCCTGCGGTCAGCTCGACGATGTCCTCGCGCAGCGGCCCGATGCGCAGCTTCGGGCCGGGAAGGTCTTGCAGGATCGCGACCGGCCGGCCCGCCTGGCCGGCCGCGTCGCGCACGCGGCGCACGGTCTCGGCGTGCTCGTCGAGCGTGCCGTGCGAGTAGTTCAGGCGGGCGACGTCCATGCCGGCCTCGATCATGCGCAGCAGCGTCTGCGGCTCGCGCGAGGCCGGTCCGATGGTGGCGACGATCTTGGTGCGGCGCATCGCAGCCACGGTAGCGGTCGCGCCGGCACAGCGCGTCCGCCGCACGGCCCCCGTCGCGCCGGCTGCGCGCCCAGCATCTGCGGGCCCTAGCATCGATCCATGCTCGGTCCCACGCGTCCCGTCCCGCGAGTCGGCGCCAAGGCGCGCATCGCGCATTTCGGGGGCGGCCGCGAGAACGGCACGGTGGTGGCCGTACGCGACGACGGCCGGCTCGTGGAAGTGCTGGCGGAGGGGGGAGAGACGCTGCAGTTCGCGCTCAGCCCGGCGACTGCGCGATTCGTCTCAGCGGCCAGCGGGCAGGGTCCGCGCCTGGAGCTGCTCGGCGACGGCTAGGGCGCGTGCACGTCGGGAAAGTGCTCGGCGCAATGCTCGCGCAACGTCGCACGCACCCACGCGCGCTCCTGGGGCGAGGCGGCGCGAAGGCGCGCGAGCAGCTCGCGCTGGCGCTCGATCGGCGCGCCGGCGATCATCCAGCGCACGGCCAAGTGCTCGAACAACAGCTCGACGGCGCGCTGCCATGCGTCCTCCTGGGTGGCCGCGGCTCGTGCGCCGCTGCCGGCGAGCGCCTGCGCGTACTGCAGTCGCGCGCCCGGCGTCAGCGAGCCGCGCAGCGTGAGCACGTTGCCGTCGGCGTCGGCGTAGTCGCTGCTCGGGGCGCGCAGCCGCTCTCTGCCGCGTGAACGCTTGCCCACCCTCGCCGCCGCTTCGCTCAGAGCTCGGCGGCGCGCTCCAGCTGCGAGCGCACATCGCCGGTGAGCGGCTTGGCGTGCCCGGGCCACGCCGCGGCGGGCTCCAGCGCTGCGAGCTTGAGCATGCTCGCGCGCGCCTGCTCGGTGTCGAAGTTGTACATCGCCAGCGGCAGGTGCGGATCTGAGTCGCGACCCCACATGTCGATGGTGTAGAAGCAGTCGCTGACGAGCGCCAGGCGGTCGGACTCGCGCCACAGCGCAATCTGCCCGGGCGCATGGCCGGGAATCTCAACGACGGTGAAGCCGGCCACCTCGTCGCCCTCGGAGAGCGTGCCGGCGATGTCGACCGGCCCGGCGTCCCAGGCGAAGCGGTGCATCAGTTTGTGCAGCTGGCGCTGTGGAAACGGTAGGTCTGGGAGTCCCTGCGGCCAGTAGCGAAAGCCGCCGCTGCCTTCGGCGTCCTGGACCTCGGCGGGGTGGCAGAAGACCGGCGCGCCGAGCCCCGGCGCGGCTCCGCGATGGTCGGTGTGCCCGTGGCCGAGCACGATCCGGCGGATCCCGCCGAGCTTCGCGCCGGCCCGAGCGAGCGAGCGCGTCATCGTGCGCGCGCCGGCGTCGAACATCGTCACGCCGCCTTCGTCCTCGATCAGGTACACGTTGCAGCGCCCGGGCTGACCCTGCACGACCCACACGCCGGTGGCGATCATCTGCGCGTCGCCGGCCGACAGGCGCGCGGTCAGGCGCGTCTTGGCGTTGAACGCGCCCGTCAGCCGCTGGTCGGCGAGCGAGCCCTGCGGTGGGATCATGCCGAGCTGGCGAGGCAGCGCGATCGAGTCGGGGAAGGCCTCGTTGGACTGGATCAGGCCGTCGCTGACGGTCAGCAGGTCGATGCCCTCGATCGCGAAGCGGTCGCCGGTGGGCTGTATGCCGCTGAGCGAGCCGGGGCCGGCGAACGTCCCGCTCATGCGCCACTGCACGGCGCAGCGCTCCTCCTGCGTGGTCGTCGAGAGGACCTCGAACAGGAGATCGGGCGAGGAGTCGAGCACTTCGCCGAGGAACGCGCGCACGCCCTCCGGTGCGAGCACGTCCATCTGCCCGCGGATGTTGTCGCGCCCGCCCTCGGCCCACAGGCCCACGGCGGTATCGAGGTCGCGCGCGGCGATCGCCTCGAAGTAGCGGCGCGCGACCGACTCGGCAGAGCTCTTGGTGATGCGCTCGCGAGACGATCTCGCTTGACGGACGTTGGCGGCGGCCTCCTGGACCTTCGTGGCGGCCTTGCTCTCGCTGTCGCTCTGCTGGTCAGCCATGCCTGCTCCTCCCTGTGTCGCTGCAGGGCTCGTAGTCTAGTCTCCGGCGCGTGGCCGAGGCGGGCAATCGCACACGCGCGCCGAGGGCGTCGCGCGCCGAGGCCAAGCGCGAGCTGGGCAGGGGCGAAACGGTGCTGCGCGGCGTCTACCGTCTGCGCCTGCCGTTGCCGTGGCCGGGTGTTCCCCACTGCAACGCCTGGGCGGTGGCCGCGGACGACGGCTTCGTGCTGTTCGACACGGGCATGCACCAGCCGGACTCGATGGAGAACCTCGAACGCGCGCTGGCGATGTGCGGGCTGCGACTGCAGCAAGCGCGCCTGGTGGTGTGCACGCACGCGCACTCCGACCACTACGGCCAGGCGGCGACGATCGTTGCGCGAGCGGGCTGCGAGCTGTGGATGCACCCCAACCACGCGCACATGACGCGGATGGCCGAGGACCCCGACGCGATGCTCGCGCGGCGGCTGGAGGTCGCGCGCCAGAGCGGCGTGCCGGAGGAGCCGCTGCAACGCTACGCCGCGCAGCGCCGCTCCAGCGAAACGGGCATCGCGGCGGTGATCGAGCCCGACCGCGACCTGCTGACGGGCTTGACGATCGAAACGGCGCTGGGCCCGTGGACGGTGTATGAGACGCCCGGCCACGCGCCGTCGCACGTCTGCCTGTTCCAGCCCGAGCGGCGCCTGCTGATCTCCGGCGATCACCTGCTGGGGCGCATCTCGCTGTACTTCGACTACGGCTCCTCGCCGGACCCGGTCGGCGAGTTCCTGCACTCGCTGGACGTGGTGCAGAAGCTCGGCGCGCGCCTGTGCCTGCCGGGACACGGGCGCACGTTCGCCGACGTGCACGCGCACATCGAGGGCAACCGCAAGCTCGTGCACGAACGCCTGGAGAGCGTGTCGGCCGCGCTGCAGCAAGGTCCGTTGAGCGCCTTTGAGATCGTGCCGCACGTGTACGGTGACACGATCTCCCAGCAGAACGCTCACTGGCTGCTGTCGAAGATCCTCAGCTACCTCACGCACCTGCAGGCGCTTGGCCGCGCGCGCCTGGTTGCCGGTGAGCCGGAGCGCTGGACTGCATAATTGACAGATGCGCATCAACGAGATCCTCGCCGCGGAGACGCCGGTCTTCTCCTTTGAGTTCTTCCCGCCGAAGACGCAGGCGGGCGAGCAGAACCTGTACAAGGCGCTGAGCGAGCTCAAGCCGCTTGCGCCGTCGTTCGTTTCGGTGACCTACGGCGCGGGTGGCTCCAGCCGCTCCAAGACGATCGAGATCGTCAAGCGCATCAAGGAGGACTTCGGGCTGGAGGCGATGGCGCACTTCACGTGCGTGCGCGCGACCGTGCCGGAGCTGCGCGCGACGCTGGATGAGATGCGCGAGGCGGGGATCGACAACGTGCTGGCGCTGCGTGGCGATCCGCCGGAGGGCCAGCAGGACTGGACGAAGACCGACGGCGGCCTGGAGTACTCGCGCGAGCTGGTGGCGCTGATCGGCAGCGATTACGACTTCGCGATCGGCGCGGCGTGCTTCCCGGAGACGCACATCCACGCCGAGAGCGCCGAGAGCGACCTGCGCTACCTGGCCGAGAAGGTCGACGCGGGCGTGGACTTCCTGATCACGCAGATGTTCTTCGACAACGATTTCTATTTTGATTTCGTGCGGCGTGCGCGTGGGGCGGGCATCGCGGTGCCGATCATCCCGGGGATCATGCCGATCACCAAGGTGGGCCAGGTGGAGCGGATGGCGACGATGTGCGGCTCGGCGATTCCCGACGGCCTGCGCGCCGAGCTGCACGCGCGCGAGGACGACGCCGAGGCGGTGGTCGACTTCGGCGTGGCGTACGCGACGCTGCAGTGCGCGGAGCTGCTCGCGGCGGGCGCGCCGGGAATCCACTTCTACACGCTCAACCGCTCGCCGGCCACGCGCGCGATCGTCAGCGCGCTGAAGCTGGCGCGGCCGTGGGAGCGGGCGATCTACCCGGCTTCGATCTCCAGCCCCTCGGCCACGCGCGGCGAGCCGTCGGGCGCCTCGTAGCGCACGTCGACGGAGTCGTTCTGGCGGTAGGTGCCGACGCCCCATGCGCCGAGCAGCCAGCGCCAGCCGCTGATCTTGTCCTTGCGCAGGTCCTGCTCGAACACCAGCGAGCCTTCGCGCACCGAGAAGTCGGTCCCGAGCTGC
>JADGPP010000018.1 GCA_017882375.1 Solirubrobacteraceae bacterium
TCAGGAGCACCAAGCGAAGATCGGCGTCGCGGGCGACACCCAGATCATCCCATTTTCATCAGCCCGCGCGGGCCCGCAGCGCGGGCACGGGGACTAGCCCCGAACACACCCAACGGCGCTGGCACGGACGCCAGCACTTCGCCCCCCGCCGCGCCCGACGCCGCCACGCACACCCGATCGCGTCCCGTGCGCTTGGCCTCATACAGCGCAGCATCGGCGGCTGCGAAGACCTCGCCATAGCGAAAGGGCTCTCCCCGAGCTGAGGCACTTACGCCGAAGCTCATGGTCACCCGCTCCCCGCCTCCGTCCGTCTCGGTGACAGCGGCCGTATGCAGGTCGTCGGCAAGCGCCGCGGCTTGCCAAAGGTCGGCGCCCGGGAGCATCACCACGAACTCCTCCCCGCCGATCCGATAGGCGAGGTCGAAGGCGCGTAGGTACACACGCATCCGGTAGGCGACGTCAACGAGCACAGCATCGCCGGCTGCGTGCCCGACGCTGTCGTTGATCGCCTTGAAGCGATCCAGATCGCCCACGATGATCCCGATCGGCTCGCCGCTCACCGCAGACTGCTGGGCCAGTTCCTTCGAGCGGGTGGCCAGCGCCCTGCGATTGAGCAACCCGGTCAGCTGGTCGATCACGCACTCGTCGCGGTGCTCGATGTCCGAGCGCATGAGCGCCACCGAGAGCATCGCGGTGGCAAGGATCAGCGCCGTCGGCACGAGGATCAGAGGTGGATCTCTCAGGAGCGCCTGGGCCTCCGTGCTGAAGCCGACGGCCAGCGCCAAGGAGAGGGCAATCATCACGCCGACCGCAACCACCCGCGCAGAAAAACGGGCGGGGAGTGTGACGACGGGAATCGCAAGCCAGGATAGAGCCCCGATCGTCACGCTCGTCAACGCCACGCTTCCCGCAATCAGCGCCTCGGCCATGACCCACGCGCCGAAGATCGCATACTCAGGGTGAGACCCTTTGGGGGCTCGACGGCCGGCCAGCGCGAACAGACCGGCCGCGGCGACCAACGGGCCGAGGGTCCACCACCCGGTCCAGGGCGCGGAGATCATCAGCGCTGCTGCGAGGACCCCAACGGCGTTGCGACGTACCGGCCGCAGTCGCCGATCCATGTCAAGCAACCGCTCCCGATCGATCTCGCCGAAGAGCCAGTTGGACAGGTCCATGGCTGAGGATCGGTCACGCTGTCGTCCTCGATTAGCGCAGGGCGCAAAGACCCATCGTTTGCGTATAAACGGCGATACGGGGGAATTAACGACGTCGCCCCCAGTCGTCGGTCTCGGAAGCTCGACCGTCTGCAAAAACGCCGCCGACTCCGACTTCCTTGGTTTACGACCCTCAACGGGAGCGGGGCCATTTCGGGTATTGAGGGTTGAGATAAACACTTGTCCAGTCCGCAAGAATCGACCTCAGGACTTGGGTGTCACTGGCCGATCTGCTCGACTATGTTCGACCAATCCCCCCGTTCCCCAAGCGATAGGACACGTGCGACGGCACTACATGCGGTGTCGATCGAGCCCTGCAAGGACCTCCGTCGCCTCGGCGAGGAGCTCAGAGCCCGGACCGAGGATGTGGTCCGTGCAATGGCCTTGCGGACCAGTGACTCCGGCCAGCCCCTTGACTCGGCGGTCGAAGAGCGCTTTGAGCGGGTGGGGGCCGTCTCCACGATCGCGGTCGCGAGATGGATGGCGGGCGAGGGCCCTGAGGTGGCACGCGAGGTCGGCCAGGAGTCCTGGGGCATCTTTGGCCAGCTGGCGGCCCAGCGCGCGGCACCCCTGAACGAGGTCACCAAGCGATGCCTGCGCTGGTGGAATGCGACCGAGGACGTCGTCTGTGAGATAGCCGCAGCACTGCAGATCCCCCCGGAGGTGAGCTCGCAGGCCCTGGCCATGCTGCAGCGCAGCCTCAGCGTCACGCTCGTGCGGATGTGCGAGTCTTTTGAGACCGAGCGCCAGCGCGCTGATGGGGAGCTCTGCCGCCGTCAAGAGGAGCTCGAGTTCATGGCGACACACGACGCGCTGACGGGACTCCCGAACCGGACGTTGATCATCGACCGCCTCGAGCAGATGCTCCTGCGCTCGCGCCACTCACAGACCCCCGTCGCCGCGCTGTTCATCGACCTGGATAACTTCAAGTCCATCAACGACACGCTCGGTCACGTCGCAGGCGACGAGCTTCTGCAAGCGGTCGGCGCGAGGCTCGACGGAGTGGTACGAGATGTCGACGGGCTCGGGCGCCTCGGGGGCGATGAGTTCGTGGTGGTCGCCGCGGAGATGTCGCTCCTCGCCGGCCCGGAGCTGGTGGCAGAGCGCCTGCTCGACGCGCTCAAGCAGCCGTTTACGCTCGCGGCGTCCGCGGAGACTCCCTTTACCGTGACCGCGAGCATTGGGATCGCGGCGGGCGAGCGGACATCGGCCGGCGAGCTCCTGCGCGACGCGGACATCGCTATGTACCGCGCCAAGTTGGACGGCAAGAGCCGCTACGTCGTGTTCGAGTCGGGAATGAAAGACACCGTGCAGAGCCGCATGGAGCTCGAGATGGACCTCCGCGTCGCCCTTTCAAACGAGGAGTTCTTCCTGGCCTACCAGCCCACATTCGATCTGAGCGACATGAGCCCCACGGGGGTAGAGGCCCTGATCCGCTGGAATAGTCCCACCCGTGGAATTGTCCAGCCTGATGACTTCATCCCGTTGCTCGAGGAGACAGGACTTATCACGGAGATCGGCAAATGGGTGCTCGAGAGTGCCTGTGCTCAGGGCGCTTCCTGGCGCGAGGCTGGATATCCGATCAGCATGGCGATCAACGTCTCCGCCCGTCAGCTCGACAGCGATGAGATCGTGACCGACGTGCAATACGCGCTCTCACAGAGTGGCCTTGATCCAAGCGCGCTGACGATCGAGATCACCGAGACCACTCTCATGCGCAACGCCGAGGAGACCGCTCGTCGGCTCATTGCGGTCAAGGGGCTCGGCGTGCGGTTGGCGATCGACGACTTCGGCACCGGCTACTCCTCGCTTGCACACCTGCGCCAGTTCCCCGTCGATGCACTGAAGATCGACCGCTCGTTCATCACGGGACTCAGAAACAACAACGAGGGCGAGACCCTCATCCACACCCTCGTGCAGCTCGGCAAGGCTCTGTCGATCGAGACCATCGCCGAGGGCATCGAGCAGCACAACGAGCTCTCGCTGCTGCGCGAGGAGCAGTGCGACGGCGGACAGGGCTTCCTCTTCGCCCGCCCCCTCGACGTGGCGGCCACCGAGGCATTTCTCCAGCACTGGGCCAAGAGTGCCGCGTCTGCATGGGCATGAGGGCTGCTAATCGGTCTAGGCGTCCCTTCGCGCCTCGGACACCTTGCCCGCGATGAATTCGTTCGCCTCGGCCACGCCGAGAAATGGCGCCAACGACAGCCACGTCACCTGGGCGACGTATTCAGTCAGCCTCGGATTCGCGCTGCTGCGGAGCTCGCGATAGCCCATCTCGAAGCTCGCAAGAGCGATCGCCTCGAGCGCGGTGCGCGGCGGAACTGCGATCTCTCGCTCGCGAGCGTACTCGTGGCCCTCCTGCAGGAACAGCGTGAACGCCATCAGCCCGTCCTCCACGCGTTTGACCGTCTCGGCTCCTCCGGCGTGCGTCTCGACGAACACAACGTGAGCGAGGTTGCGGTTCTCCTCCAGGTACTGCGCGGAGACCCGCGCAGAGTTCCAGATCCGCTCAGGCCAGCTTCCGCCGCTGATGAATGCACTGGCGCTGACCGCCATCGTCTGCTGGTAGTAGAGCTCGTTTGCGGCGGCGAATGCGCGTTGCTTGTCTGTGAAGTGACGGTAGAACACGCGGGAGTCGACGCCTGCGGTCTTGCAAATCTCAGCGATCGTGGCGGCGTTGTAGCCCTTCTTCTCGGCGATGTTCGCCACGGCGTCAAGGATGCGCAGTCGGTCGCTCTCGCCTTTGGCGTCTCGGCGGCGGCGCGGTGCGGCGGGCGGGCTCTTGGCCGGGAAGCGAATGGGAGGGGGGTTGGGCACGCTCGTGGCCGGCAGCGGTGTCGGTTCGAGCGCACGCCAGCGCTGCGCTCCGCGTCGCTCGGCGTAGCTTTCGATCCACGCCAGAAGGTCCTCCAGCAGCGTGAGGTTCTCGCTCTGTCCTCGGCGTAGTCGCGGTGCGAGCATCCGGTAGATCCCGCCCAGCGCCGCGGCTGGCGAGATGTCGGGCGTGACGGTCTCGGCGCCCAGCCCCGCCTCGGCCTCTTCGACGATCTGCACGAGTTGCGTGACGCTGTGGTCGCGTATGTCCAGTGCGCGGGGCCCTCCGGCCATGCTGTCGTTGATCAGGACTCGTGCCGTTTCGGGTTCTGCATGGACGAACGTCAACAGCACCTGCAGCGTGGCCCGAAGGGCATGCTCACCGGATACGCGCCGCACCTCGCGACGCGCCTCGTCGAGCAGGCGGTCGGTCAGTTCGCTCAGGGCAGCCTGGAAGCAGTCGTCCTTGTCGCTGAAGTAGTCATAGAAGGTCGGTCTCGAGACGCCTGCTCGCTTGATCACGTGCGCGATGCTGGCGCCGGCGTATCCCTCGCGCGCGGCCGCCTCGAGCATGCCGTCGATCAGTCGTTCACGTTGAGTGCCTTTGCGGTCGTCGTGCATTGCGGTTGCCT
Source organism: Solirubrobacteraceae bacterium (assembly GCA_017882375.1). Lineage (GTDB taxonomy): Bacteria > Actinomycetota > Thermoleophilia > Solirubrobacterales > Solirubrobacteraceae > Palsa-744. The sequence continues at coordinate 4,661 of JADGPP010000018.1, forward strand.
ACGGTCGTGCTTCTCAGCTCAGCTCATCCGGCACGTCTCGCGCCCTTCTCCGCGTGGATCCGCCGCCAGCGCTCTGTCTGCGCACGCGATGCGCAACCGCGGCCCCGCCGCCTCCCCTTGAGAAATCCCCCGCCTCCGTTTCCGCTCAGGAGCATACCGAAGCACGAGCCTCGCGGTAACCCGCGAATAGGAGAAGGATTTGCGCGACCCCATTCGCGAGTTGGCGGCCGGTCAAACAGTTCGAGAGTGTTTATATGCAGGTCTCCCGCTACGCGATGAAACTCCGGATCGCCGCACGCCGCCAGGCGTGCATCAAGGACCACTTCCCCGAACCGCCACGCCATCCGACCCGCGCCCGCCCACCACCTCGCCCAACCAGCTCGCCTGAAAGGCGAGCGTCACCAAGCCACGACGCGCTCCTCCACCGCCGTCACGGAACCACCGAACCCGCCCCCAACGCCCCGCACCCTTCCCGCCTACCGCCCCCGCTTCCCCTTAAGCGTCCCCGTCTCTGCATCCACAAACCCGTTCGTCTCCTGCGCCCCCAGAAACGGAGTCAAGAAGAACGCCGCCATCAGCCCGAGCATCCGCGACAGCTTCTCTACCCGCCCGGCCCGCACCTCGTGGTACACCAGCTCATAGATCCCCGCCACGATCCCCTCGAGCGCCAACCGCCTCGGCGGCACCTCGAGATCCGCGTACTGATACCCCTCCTGCAGGAAGACCGTGAACGCCACGTGGCTGTCCTCGACACGCTGGACAGCCATCGGCCCGACCGCGTACGCCTCCACGAACCCGACATGCGCGATCAGGGGCTCTCCCTCCAGGAAGCCCGTGAACGCAAGCCCCGCCCGCCAGCTGCGCTCGGGCCACGCGGCCCGTTCGAAGAACGCGCTGGCGGTCACAGCCATCAGCTGTTGGAATCCCAGCTCGTGATACCCCATGAACGCATCCTGCTTGTTGGCGAACATCGTGTAGAAGACGCGCGCGTCAACTTTCGCGACTTTCGCGATATCGGCGACGGTCGTCGCCTCATAACCCTTTTCCTGAGCGAGTGCTGCCACGGCGAGCAGGATCCTCTGCCGATGTTTTTCAGCGACCTGCTCGGGGGGGAGACGGGGCCGGCCGGGAGGGAGGGGCTCGGGCTCGCGCAGGGTCGGCTCGAGCGCCCGCGGCTTGTCCTTCGGCGCCGCACCGAGCCGGACGCCGCGCCAACGCTGCGCCGAGCGTGGCACCTCATAGCGCGCGATCCAGTCGAGCAGCTCGTCGTGCATGCTCGTGAGCCCGGGCTCTCCGCGGCGCAGGCGTGTCGCCAGGACCCGGAAGATCGCTCCGAACAGGATTCGTGTGGGGACGTCCGGGGTGCTCGCGTCGGCCGCCAGCCCGCGTTCGGCGCCCTCGATGATCTTCTCGATCTCCAGCAGCCCCTGATCGCGGATGTCCAACGCGTCCCTTCCCGCGGCGAGCGACTCGGTCGCCAGGAAGCGTCCAGCGGCGGGCTCGGAGCGCGCGAACTCGATCAGCGCGGTTACCGCCGCCGCGGTCGCCTGCTCCGGCTCGGCCGCCTTCACCGCCGAGCGGATCTCCCGGAGCAGAAGCTTCTGGCTTTCATCCTGCGCCGCGAGGAAGCAGTGGTCGCGGTCGGCGAAGTATTCATAGAACGTCGGCCTCGAGATCCCGGCCTGCTCGATCACGGCCGAGACGGTCGCCTGCGCATACCCGTCGCGGTTCGCCGCGGCGATCATGCCCGCGATCAGCCGTTCGCGCTGGGTGTGCTTCCGGCCCTTTTGCGCAGCGGTGTTTATTGGGGGCCTCGTGGTTGCGCGAAGTGCCATCGGCGGCAACCGTAGCTGAAGCAGCCCGGGAAAGTGCTAGGTCCAGGCGTCTTTTCCTGACATCAGCTTCGCTTGCTCAGCGTGGATTGCGAACGTCTGGCCGATCCGCGACTGGAGTGGCCGCAGGGTCAAACACCAGCGTCATCGTTTATCTAGGTGCGGTGGCCATCGACGGCGCCGTGCATGGGGAGGGGGGAGCGTAGGCAGTTCAAGTCAGCACACGGAGCGTCCACGATTACGTTTATTGGAGGACCGTGCCCGACAGAGCGAGGTGGTGGCTCAGCTTGATTTCCGAAGCAGCCGCTTCGAGGACTCGATGCGTAAGCTCGTCTCGACTCCGAGATCCGATCGAGCCTCGACAGCCTGTCTCACGCGTGAGACAGTGTCCGCATGAGCGAGGTCAGCATCCGTGAGCTGCGTAACCATGGCTGATGCAAGAGGTCGGCGACGACATGAACGGCGGTGGATGAGCCTGGCTCATGCCGCCTTCAGCTGTTCGTCGATGAACTCATCCGCCTCCGGTGGCCCGAGGAACGGCGTCAGCCACAGATGCGTTATGTGCGGCAGCATCGAGGCCACCTCGGGCTTGCCCTCGACCCGCGACTGGCGGTAGACGATCTCAAAGATGCTGGTGATGATCGCCTCCATCGCCAGGCGCGACGGGGGCACGGGCTGAGAGTGGTAGACGAGGCCTTCCTGAAGGAAGAACATGAACGCGATGTGGCTGTCCTCGACTCGCTGCACCGCGGCGGGTCCGACGGCGTGAGCCTCCACGAACCCGATGTGCGCGACGAGCGGGTTTACCTCGAGCAGCTGGGTGAGCGCCCGACCGGCTTCCCAGCTGCGATGCGGCCAGTCCGTGCCGGCGAAGAACGCCTTGGAGATCACGTCCATGACCGCCTGAAAGCCGATTTCGTGCACCGACATGAACGCATCCTGCTTGTCGGCGAATAGCCGGTAGAACACATGCCCGTCCACCCGCGCTAGTTTCGTGATGTCGGCAACCCTTGTGGCGGTGTACCCCTTACGCTCGGCCATCAGCGTGGTCGCGTAGAGGATACGCAGACGGTGGTTTTCGGCGATCTGCTCCTCGGAGATCCGCGGGCGCCCGGGAGGCAGCGCGCCCGGCATATCCTGGATCGGCACGTCGGGCACGAACGGCGAGGGCGGAGCGGGGGGGCCAGGCACGAGCATGCGCCAGCGGTGCTCGCAGACGGGCCGCTCGTAGGTCTTGATCCACGCCAGCAGCTCGTCGGTCAGCTTGGAGATCGCGGGCTCGCCGCGCCGCAGCCGCGTCGCGAGGATCCGGTAGATGCCCCCGAGGAGTATCTGATGCTCCAGGTCCGGGGCGGCGAGCTCTCCCGCCACCCCGACGAGCGCCTCCTCGATCACCGCCGCGAGCTCGGCGATCCCCTGATCGCGGGCGTCGAGTGCCCGGGGCCCGCCGGCCATCGCCTCGCTCATCAGAAACCGTGCGCGCGCAGGCTCGGCGCTCGCGAAGGCGACGATCGCCTCGACCGCCGCGGCCGAGGCCTCTTGTGGCGGGCGTCCCCGCACCTCCTCGCCCACCGTGTCCAGCAGCCGCTGATGAGCATCCGCGATCGCCGCCAGGAAGCAGTCGTCGCGGTCTGCGAAGTAGTCGTAGAAAGTGGGCCGTGAGACGCCGGCCTCGGCGATGATCGCCGAGACGCTCGCGGCGGCGTAGCCGCCACGGTTCGCGACGGCGACCATACCCGCCAGAAGGCGCTCGCGCTGCGTGCTCTTGCGTTGTTGCACCATCGTGTTTACGGTCCTTCCCCCGTCCATCTCGCAGCGGCCCGCGAACCGTATCCGAGTTCAGTGGCCCTCGCCCTGGGGCGAAATGCCAACGAAACCCACCGCGCCGCGCTCGCAGCGATCGGCTCCGCGGGTCCTGCGAGTCGCAAAAACGCCTGACAACTGTTTATTCTCGTCATCCTCCCGTCCCTGTGGCCGCGTGAGAGCTGAACGGATATGGCCTGGTTTCGAGGCCTTTAGAGCTAGGATAGGCCATGTTTGACATCTGGCCGGACTATTCGTTAGGGTCCACGAGAATGTTTATAGGGGGGCCTGATTCTCGTACCTGCACTGCGCTGGCTCCCGCCGTTGCGGGACGGCGCGTGTCCACTCTCGCACGCCGCTCTCAGTCTCCCGGCGGCGCCCGGGTCGAGTTCGCTGGATGGATCTGCGCGGACTCGAGCAATGGATGGCGCGGGGCGCCCTGGTCTTCATATCGGCCAGGGCGTCCCGCGTGCTCCCAGCCCGCCGTGGGAGCTGGCCGATGACGCCATCCGAGCTCTCCTGTCCCCGTGGCCTGCGCGCTCACCCAGGCCGGCTAGCGGCCCGCTCCCGCGGTGGGTCCTGAGAGGGGGGATTGGCGGAGAACATGGCTCTCGCATATGCGACATCCCCCGTGAATGCCAGCGTGCGTCCGGGTACCCGCGGCCTGCCGCGCTCGCAGGTCGCCGAGCTTCAGCGTGCCCGCCTGATCGCCGCGCTCATCGAAGTGGTCGAAGAGGACGGCTATGCACTGCTGACCGTCAGCAAGGTCATCGGCCGCGCGAGGGTCTCACGCAAGACCTTCTATGACCTCTTCAGCTGCCGCGAAGATGGCTTCCTGGCGGCGTTCGAGCAGGCGGTCGCAAGGATGCGCCTGCTCGCCGTGGAGGCATACGCGGGCGAGTCGAGCTGGCAGGAGGGCATCCGCGCCGGCCTTGCGAGCGTGCTGATGTCCATGGACGAGGAGCCGGGTCTGGCGAGGTTCTGTGTCCTCGAGCCGCTCGCCGCTGGGCCGAGAGTCCTCGCGCGACGCGCCGAGATGCTCGGAGAGCTCGCCCAAGCGGTCGAGCAGGGACGCGTGACCGGAGCAGGCGCGCTCGATCCGCAGCCGCTAACAGCCGAGGTGATCCTCGGCGGCCTCCTAGCGGTCCTCCACTCCCGTCTGCTGGCGGGCGGCGAGGCGCCGCTCACCGATGTTCTGGGTCCGCTCATGAGCGTGATCACGCTCCCCTATCTCGGAGCCGGCGCCGCGCGCCGAGAGCTCACCAAGCCCTGCAAGAAGACCTCGGCACAGAACGGACGCTCCGCCCCCGAGAGGGACACAGATCCGGTCAAGGGTCTGGGCATACGGCTCACCTACCGCACCGTGCGGGTGGTGATGGCGATCGCAGAGAACCCCGGGTGCAGCAACCGTGAGGTCTCACAGAGCGCGGGCATCTCAGATCAGGGCCAGATCTCAAGGCTGCTGCAGCGCCTGGCGCGGCTCGACCTGATCGAGAATTTCGGCCCGGGTCAGGCCGAGGGCGCCGCCAACGCCTGGCACCTGACCCCTCGGGGCGTACGGCTCGAGAAAGCGGCCCGCCCACGCTGAGGTTTGCAACGCAGAGTGTACGAGCGCGAGGCCACGGCATGATGACCGGGGTTCGCTCGAGCGTCATCGCCCCTCCAGTGGCGCTCGAAGGAACCCGGGCTCACCATCCCTCTCGAGGGCCCGGCCGGGCGCCGCGGCGGCTCCCTTGCCGCGGCGCCCACACAAATCTCGCAGCCGCACGGTCGTTCCTCAGTGTCAGACCACAAGGAGCGCTCACGTGTAAGCGTCGACGACCCGCTCCTCCGCGCCAGGTGGGGGAGGGGTGAGGCTCGATCACCCGCCCGAGCGCGTGAGCTATCGCCCCGTGAGACTGCCCTCGGTTTGAGTTCCGCTCAGGTTGACGAACCGACCGTAGATGCGCATCGATGCGTGCTCCCCGGAGTCCGAAAGACGCGCCGCAAGCGCAGCGTGCGCCGTGGTGTTTATCGGTTGTGACGGTGCCGAGCGGCGTCCTGGGACGCGCCAATAACTATCCGAGTGCCACCTGATCGCTGAGGACTCGGTTGATTTGCGCGAAGCGGGCGGGCGCAAGCAGGCAAGTGGCTTCCCCTCAAACACCAGGTGTGGCTGGCACACTGAGCAAAACGCCTAAGCGACCGTTTATCATCGAAGGACCGCCGAACTCAAACCGCGCGCAGTTCGCTGCTAGAAAGCCGCTCCCTAAGGCCAGAGACCATCGTGGAAGCCGAACCCTTGACAAGTATTGCGACGATAGGATAGCGTGCCATGCTGACGTTTATGTAGGTATGAGTAGCTTTCGCGGCCTATGGGGATTGGCAAGCATTCGCCGGAGAAAGCAGCGCATGGAGAGAGGAACGGGACAGATGATCGAGGGCCGACAAGCAGTTGTCCATCCGCCTCATACGCTGGTCGGATCGGAGAGTGAGGTGCAGGAGGCCACGACGCGGCTGGTCTCGCGGGCCGTGAAGCGAGCCCAGGCCGGGGATCGCGATGCCCTCGCCTTTCTCTACGCCCGCTACGCCGAGAACATCTACGGCTACGTTCGCAGCATCGTCCACGACCATCACGAGGCCGAGGATGTCACTCAGCAGGTCTTCGCAAAGCTGATCGGAGTGATCGGCAAATACAAGGAGCGCGAGGTCCCGTTCTTCGCCTGGATGCTGCGCGTCGCCCGCAACGTCGCCGTCGACCATCTTCGCAAGCAGCTCCCAGTCCCCGTCGAGGAGGTCAGGACGACCGACCACGGACTGGCGCACTCCTCCACCGGTGAGCACCTCAATGACCTCAAGGACGCGCTTGCGACCCTTCCTCTGGCGCAGCGCGAGGTTCTGATTCTGCGCCATTTCGCCGGCCTTTCCCCGACGGAGATCGCGACGCGGACCGGTAAGACAGAGGGCTCGATCCACGGCCTGCACCATCGCGGTCGCAGGGCGCTTACGGCCGAGCTGGAAACCCGTGGCGCGGCGCCGTCGACGATCGAGTCACGACGAGCATCAATGGAGATCGCGAGCGGAGCTTGACGAGGCCCTTGGCGCGAGCTGCAGCGACGCACCCAGCCGAGTCCGGTGCCGTGTGGGTGTCGGCAGATGCGATCACGGCCGCTCACCGAGAGCGAAGGTCGCCCGGGGCGCTGTCCGGATGCGGGCTCCTGGCGATTGACCGCGCGATCCGCCCGCTGTCGACGTCGGCGAGATAGTAGAGCACGGAGAAGTTCACGAGCTCCTCCGCCGAGACCCCCAGGCGCGCTGCCTCCTCTTCGATCGCCTCCGCAGCGAAGCCGTCGATCGCCAGCGCCACGCGACGGCGCTTGTCGATACGGCCTTCGCCTCGCTCGGCCGGCCTACTCACGACGAGCCTCGATCTGATCGTGGCACACTCTTCCTTAACGGCCGGCGGGCACGGCAGCTCACGTTTCGAGGGCCCGGCACGGGGACCAAAAAAGGCTGGTTCTGCCGAGCGCGAAACTTGACCGGCCGGCGGCGCACTCCGTCCCGCGAGATCGGCTGGCGTGAGGTCTGAGTCATGACCGAACCTCCACCGAAGTCTAGTGCGCAGCAACTCCCACGTTTCGCTGCGGCGTGTCACCCTCAGCGGCGGGGCCGCCTGGACGCCGAGGCGCAAGCCTTGACCGAGCGGGCGAGCGCATCGTGATCGAGATGGGGGAAAGCTGCTCATGAGGCGTTCCGGGCTGCTCGTCGCCCTGCTTCTCGCGGTGGGTCTTGCCGGAACCGCGGTCGCGCTCCGCAGCCGTGAAGGCGACACCCTCCTCCTGGCCCAACAGCAGGGCCTCTCCCCGGTGAGCGCCGCCGCCCTGCGGCGGCTGATGCTCACGACCAGCGATCCGCGCCCCGGCTCCGGCGGTCGCGCACACGGTGCGCGTTGCGTCTCTGAAAGCCACACCGCCCTGGGCAACCCGTGGACGTGCACCGTGCGCTATCCGCGCCTGCCGCGCATCCGCTATCAGACGACCGTATATGCCGACCGCTCGATTCACGGGTTTGGCCTGCCCGAAGGCGCCCTTCGCGGTACGGCGCTGAGCGTCCGAGGGTGCTGCGTGGGCTCCCCGTGACAGCGCAACCGGGTCAGCCCAGCTCGTCGCGCAGCTTGCGCAGGGCGCGGTAGATCCGGCCCTCGACTGCGCTCTCCCCGTCGCCCACGATCCGCGCGACTTCGCGCAGCTTCAGATCGGCGCCGAAGCGCAGGGCGAGCGCCTCGCGCTCCTCCTCGTTGAGCGTGGCGAGCGCTCTGTGCAACTCGTCGCGGTGCTCCACCGCGGCCAGTCCGGGGTCGCGCTCCTGCAGCGATGTGCCGGCGCGCACCTCCTGCAGAACGCGATGCTCGTGCGTCTGGCGCCGGGCATGATCGCGCAGCAGGTTCAACGCGATCGTGTACAGCCAGCGGCGCTCGCTTCCGCGCCGCGGGTCAAAGCGCTGGCGGGAGCGAAGTACGCGCTCGAAGGTCTCTGAGAGCAGGTCCTCGGCGAGCGCCCGGTCGCCGCTGCGGTAGGCAAGGAAGGAGAAGAGCCGTTCGGCGTGCTCCTCGAACAGCCGCTCGAAGGTGTCCGGTCGCATGTGCCTAGAGACCCGGGCTGCCGGCGAGGTGCTGTCGCGGGCAGGGAAGCGCGAGGCGAGACGGGCAGCGGGAGGAGGTGTCATTTCGGGGGCCATGGGTCTCCGGTGTCGGTGCTTGATGAGAGACGGACACGACGCTCCGGGGCTGCTGGCACCCCGGAGCATCGTGTCCGGTCACGCTGCAATAACGTCGCTCGCCATGCGCTTTTTACGCGCTCAGGTTGCCGTCAGGCGACGCACAGGTGGTATTGGTGACGGGACGTCACGGTCTTGCCGTTGCTCAACGTGACGGACACTTCGATTGTCGTCGCGCCTTTCGAGCAGGACAGGTTGATGAGTTCGACGTTCGCCGAGGCCTTCTTGCCGGTGAGCGTCTTGAGGTGCCTGCCGTTGACCCGCACGGTCACCCTGCGAAGCTTCAAGCCGTGGGGAACCTTGACGTGGATCTTGATGTGGCGGCTGCTGGTCGCCTTCTTCTTGGTTTTGGAGCCCAGAACGCTACTGCTCGGCGTGGCGCTGACTGTCGTGTAGTTGTTGGTGACGTTGGTGGCACCGGCGTAGTTGTTGGTGGTGGTGTTGAAGCTGTTTTCGTTGCAGTTGCCGTTGTTGTTGCCGTTGTTGCTCCCGTTGTTGCCACCGTTGTTGTTGCCGTTGTTGTTGCCGCCGTTGTTCGTGTCGCAGTTGTTGCCGTACTGCGCGATCGCGGCGTTGCCGGGTGAGTGGCCGTCACCGCGACTGGCGATGACGCCACCGGTGGTCGCTGCCAGAAGCCCGGCGGTCAGGCCGAGGACGGCGAAGCGGCGAGAGCCGGCGCGCGCAGTGGCCTTGACGCGCGACATGGCCGTCGTCTTGATCCGGTCAAGCTCCAGCGGGCTCGCCTCGGGGCGCTGCTCGCGCAGGCGCTGAGCGACGCCCTCCAATTCACTTTGCGTCCGTGCGTCGTTCTTGCGCCGCATTTCGATCTCCTTGCCTGTTGGGTCTGGGGTGGCCGGGCAAAGGCCTTTGACCACCGATACGAACGAGCGGCGCCTTTTCCGACACGAGAACCTCCCGCGTGTCGCGGTGGGCGTCCGCTCAGAGGCTCGCGGTCGCGAACTTACCCGAGCTCAGCGCTTCCTCGCGCAGACGCGGGGCCGCGCGTTCCCACTCGCGGGGGCTGCTCGAGCGCAGCTGCCGCGCGGCGTTTCGCAGGCCGGACTCGAGCGGGTTCAGCGCGATCGCCTGGCGGATCGCCGCGCGCGGGTCGACCCCGGCGGCGGCGCGTGCGACGGCCAGCCAGAACTGGTCTTCCCAGCCCTGCGGCTCGAGCTTCTCGGCTTCGGTCATCGCCGGGACGGCCGCCCGGGCGAAGCCCTGCTCCAGGTCACAGACGCCGACGATCACGTATGCCTGAGGGCGTCTGGCCGACAGCGACAGAGACGATTGGGCCTCGTGCTTGGCGGCGACGCAGTCGCCGCGCCGCAGCTCCTGCGCGCTTGAGTGCAGGCGCGCGTAGGAGGTGCTGAGGAGCAGCGGCGCAACGGCGAGGGCGAGCCATCCGAGCGCCACGAACGTTCGCGGCGCGGGCAGGCCGCCGCGGCCGAGCCTGCGGTCGCCGGGGCGAGCGAGTGCCATCCCCGCGAGGATGAACACGGCGAGCGTGACCGCCGGCATCTGCCAGTCCCAGTCGAAGGCCTGGTGAATGGCCCAGGCGAGCGTCGCAGCGAACAGCGCCGCGTACAGGCCCCGGTCCGGACCCCGGATTCGCGCCGCCAGGCCGCCCAGGATGCCGAGGGTCACGACGAGGATCAGCACGAAGCCGACGACGCCGAGCTCGGCCAGGCTCTGCAGATACAGCGAGTGCGCGTCGACGACGTAGAGCCCTTCGGTGCGGTAGCGGGGGTAGTACAGCTGATAGGTGCCGGCGCCCGTTCCGTGCAGCTGCTGAGTGCGATAGATGCGCAGCGCGGCCTTCCACAGCGACACGCGCCCGTTGTTGGTCACCTCAGAGAGCCGTTCGCGGGTCTGCGCCGCGGGCGTGTCGCCGTTGCTGTGCGCGAACTTGTCGTACTGGCGATGGACGAAGCCCACGGCGCCGAGCGCGAGCGCGACCGCCACGAGGAGCGCTGCGACCGCGGCGCCAGCTCCGGCGCGCACGCCACGACGCGGTGGCGTGCGGACCAGCGATAGGTCCGCGACCCGGCGGTCCAGAAGCAGGAGCGCCCCGCGCAGCACCCCGGCGCCGAGCATGCACGCGCCGAGAACGATCGCCACGTGATGACCCTGGGCGACGGCCGCCGGGCTCGTGGCCTTGCTGGTCGCCAGCAGCGTCGCGTCCCAGGCGGAGCGCAGAGCGATCACGGTGGCCGGCACGACCGCGATCAGAGCGGAGGGCAGCGTGTGCAGGCGCGTCAGCAGGCAGTAGGCGAGCAGGCCCACGGCCGCGACGCCGAGCGCTCCGCGCGAGAAGGTCAGCAGCAGTGTCGCTGCGATCCCGGGCAGCACCGCGGCGGCGAGGACCTGCACGCTCCAGTGCCCGGCGCGATCCGCGGTCAGGTGCAAGCCGAGGATCAGCGTTATCGCCGCGAGCATCCCCTCCGCGTTCCAGTAGGTCAGCGGATAGTTCAGCCGGTCGTTGTAGAAGCTGCTCGCGGTCGGCCAGGCGTGCGGAAGGACCCGCGAGGTCAGGCCGATCAGACAGACCGCGGCGAGACCGGCGACCAGCGCCCGAACCAGCCAGCGCAGGCGCTCGCGGGTGTATCGGATCGAGCCGAACAGCGCGAGTGCGAGCATGTAGAGCAGCGTGCGGTCGTAGCCGTCCAGCGCGCGCGCGGTGGCGTGCGACCACAGCGCCGAGGCCAGCTGCCAGGCGGCGTAGAGGGCGAGCCCCGCGAGCGGAACGGCCAGCGCACGGCTGAACCCCTCGAACGGCCGCGCCGCCAGGGTCGTTCGCAGCACGAGCGCCTGGGCGAGGATGATCGCGACGAACCCGGACGCGCTGGGGGAGTAGCCGCCCGCGTTGAACGACAGGTATCCGAGCGCCGCGGGTGCCAGCGCCAGCAGGGCGATCCAGCCGATCCGCTCCAAAGGCCGGCGGCGTTCCCGTTCGGCCGCGGTGTCGATCTGCGAGCCGATTCCCACCGCTTCAGCTGACACGGCGCAAGCCCGCCATCCGACGCGTGCGTGGGACTCCGCCCATAGGAGTTCAACGGCGCAATGGAACTCGTTCTTGCGCCCGCAGGGCGCACGTCGCTCGCGCGATTAGCGGCGCCGCCACGGCCGCCGCGGCTGGATCTCCTCGGTCGCGCCGGCGGGCGCTGGTGGGATCTCGCCACCGGCGAGGATCGCGGCGGGCACCTCAGATGTGAGCCACCCAGCGAGCGGCTGCAGACCGGCCGAACGCAGCTCGGCCGCCATCCCGGGCGCGCGGTCTGAGTGGTCGTGGGCGTCGGAGGCGACGTTGTGGACGAGCCCGTCGCGGACGAGCTCGAGCGCGAAGCGGCGCACTTCTCCGCCGAAGCGGCCGACGAGCGAGCCGGCGGTGATCGAGGTGAGGATCCCGGCGCGCACGATGGATTCCAGCACAGCGCGGTCGCGGTGAAAGGCCGGACAGCGCTCTGGGTGTGCGAGGACCACGCGATATCCGCCGCGGAGGATGTCGAGCAGGATTGTGTCGATGCCGCCGGCAGAAGGGGTGAACGGCGGCTCGATCAGCAGCCAGGAGCCGCCGCCGAGTCCGAGCTCGGCAAGCCGCGCGGGCGCCATGTTGATGGCGCTCGTCAGCGCGATCTCCGCGCCGGGGCGGACCTCGATCGCGATCCGCTCGGCGGCCAGGCGCTCGTTGAGCTCTCCGACGAGTCGCGCGATCGTAGCGGCGTCGTTCGGATAGCGCAGGTTCACGTGCGGCGTCGCCACGAGCGTGCGCGTGCCGCCGGCGCTCGCGGCGCGCGCGAGCGCCAGCGAGCCCTCGATCGTCTCCGGGCCGTCGTCTATGCCGGGCAGCACGTGGCAGTGCAGGTCGATCACGTCGTCCCCAACCTTAGGATGCGCTGCCTTCGGGTGCCTCCTGAAGTGGAGGAGGGAAGCGACATGCTCATCGGCTGCCAACTGGCTCAGCGCCCCAAAGGCCGCCTGCTCGACGAGGGCGATCCCGGCAGCGTCATCCAGAGACCGGGTCCTCAGGCTGGCGACTGGCGGCCGATGTAGCGCATATAGGTCTGCATGGCCTGTTCGTCAGTCATATCCAGCACGTCGTTCTCGGGCAGGCCGATGACGTTGACGAGGAACTCGAAGAGCCAGGCGGGCATGCCGGGTTGCTGGGGCGCTGAGGCCGGCGCGCCGCGACCGGCTGGCCGGCGTGTGCGGAGCACCTCCCAGAGCTCGGCTTCGCTTGCAAGCGCGAGTTGGTATCGCCAGACGCGGTTCCACAGAGCGAGGTCGTCGCACGCCGGGCCGCGGCCGAGCGAGACGCGGGTGCGCAGTATGTCGCCGTTCTCCAGCGTCTTGCGGTAGCGGTGGTGGTCTGGGCTCGTCGCCTCGGTCTTCTCCCAGCCGTCGAGCTCGCAGAAGCGTCCAAGGTCCTTCTTGTCGGGGACGGGCACCGCGTTCAGCGCCGGGCGGGGGCGCTGACTTCGTCGGTCCTCGCGACCGGCAGGTCCGGAGGGCCCGGAAAGATGACTCGCTCCAACTCGCCGCGCAGGTCGGCGAGGTAGGCCTTGATGACGTGGGGCAAATGGGCGGCGCGGTTGGGAGCGCGCTGATACTCCGCCGCGTTGGCCAGGTACTCGTCGATGTAGACGCGCACCTCGTCAAGCAAATCCGCTTTGGCCTGCGCATACGTCGCGCCTTGGCCGTAGACCGCGAACTCCGGGAGCCAGATGCTTACGCTGCCATCGCTACGCATGACCTCCGGGGTAAACGAACGGTCAGCCAGCAACGCCCATGCCTCGTCGCCGCCGAGGAGCAACCCAAGGTCCTCGCTGCCTCGCCGGATGGCCAGCGGCGAGTGCTTGTGCACGGCCTCGGTGAAGTACGGGCCGGTCTTCTGGCGAAAGGAGCTGATGCTGACGGGTTCGGGCATGGGTGATCCTGATTCCTCTGACGCGATGAACCAGGGTAGCGTACGTGATGTACGTTCCGTACGCAAGCTTCCTGGTAAGGCGAGCACCCCCCCGTCAAGGGAGCATCCGCCGCCATGGGCGAGACTTCTCTCGCTGGCTTGGGCCCTTGGCCGTCGGCACGGGCTCGTCGGCTGAGACGGCGCCGTTGGCAGACGCGGCCGCGGCCGCGGCGTCGGCAGAGGGCCGTCTAGTCCCGGTCGCCGCGTAGTTGTACGCGTAGCCATAGGGACCCAGCCGGCCGGACTTCAAGCCGTTGGCGATGACCCCCAGCAACGGGGCGCCGGCGCCCGTGAGTGTCTCATGCAGACGCTCGGCGACATCGCGGCGATTACGCCCGATGCGCCCGACGATCAGCACCCCGTCGACCTTTCCCAGCAGCGGGAACGCGTCAGAGACCGCCGTCAGCGGCGGAGTGTCGATCACGACCAGGTCGTAGGTGGACCTGACCCGCTGCAGCAGATACTCCATCGAGTGGCTCTCGATCATCTCACCCGGGTTGGGTGGCAACACCGCGCCGGCCACCAGCACGTCGAGCATCCGCCCCCCGGAGCCACCGACAGGCGCGGAGCCCAGGTCGATCTCCTGCGTCGCCCCGCTCAACGGGACGGCGCCGATCAAGACATCCGACAGGCCCGGCCCGGACTGGATCTCGAGCTGCTGCGCAAGCGTCGGACGGCGAAGATCGGCCTCGAGGAGCAGCACGCGCGAGCCCATCCTTGCCGCCGCTCCCGCCAGGTGCCGGGCGATCGTCGTCTTCCCGTCACCCGGAGCGGCTGAGGCGACGAGCAGCGTGTGTAGCTCCCGATCGATGTTGAAATAGCGCAGATGCGCGCGGATCAGATGGAAGGCCTCGGCCTCGGCGGGCAGCAACGCCCCTTTGGCGTTTTGCCTGCTTCTTCCAGAATCGGAGAGCGCGGCGCTCTGAGGGACGACACCGAGCAGCGGGAGACCGTAGATCGCCTCGAGGTCCTTCGGCTCCCTGATCCGCCGGTCGAAGCGCTCGAGCACGAGGGCGACGCCCAACCCGAGCAACAGACCCAGCACGGCGCCGAGGATGGTGTTCCTGGAAACCTTTGGCGAGGACGGACTAGTCGGCACCGACGCCGTCTGTGCTATCTGGACGCTGCCCGAACGCAGTTCGGCAAGGACCCCCAACGACTGCGCGCGGTTCTCCAGGGCGATCCCCGCAGTGCTGGCCCTTTCCCTCGGTGAGAGCGCCGCGAGCTCTTTGTTGACTAGAGCGAGAGCCGAGGCGTAGTACGCCTGGTTGCTGTTCTGCTGCTCGCTGACGAACTGTTCGGCGTAAGTGTTCGCGATATCGGCGGCCAGAGTCGACGAGGTAGCGGTGGCAGAGACGTTGACGATGTTCGATTCGCCCTGGGCGCTCACGCTGAGGTCTGCCTGGACCGTACCCTTAGTCAACCCCTGACCAAGGGTCGCGGCCGTCTTCTGAGCCATGTCACCGAGTTGGACAAGTTTTACGTTGGTGCTCTGCACGGCCTGCTGGGTCTCGTTGCTGCCGGCGGCCTGGAGCCCAGCGACCTGCTGGCTGAGCTGGCTGCTGTTGAAGACGAGCGACGCAGTCGCGGTGTACTTCTTGGCCTGGTGCTTGGAGAAGCCGTAGGCGGCAGCGGCGACTAGCACGCAGCAGAGCAAGATCCACCCACCGCGGCGGCGAAGAACGCCCAGAAGCCGTTCGAGGCTTAGGCTTGTCTGCTCAGCGTCCATTCAGTCGCCTGATCCGTTTCATCCTGAGAGAACGAAGCCTCGCTCTCGCTACTTGCACGGCAATCCTCATTCGGAATAGTAGATCACACACGATCACCCGCGCAAGGCAGGCACGATATCGAGCGTTGGTGGATAGAGCCATGTCCCAAACTACGCACAGCCGCTACTCCGCCTGCGCCATGCGGATCGTCTACGTGGTCGGCGCCAGGCCGAACTTCGTAAAGATGGCGCCGGTCATTTCCGAGCTGCGCCGGCGGATACCGCACGGCCGCCACGCGCTCATCCACACCGGTCAGCACTACGACCGCCTGATGTCCGACATCTTCCTCGAGGAGCTTGGAGTGCCGGCCCCCGACCACATGCTCGGCGTGGGTTCGGCCAGCCACGCCGTGCAGACCGCGCGGGTGATGGAGCGCATTGAGCCCGTACTGGAAGAGGAGCATCCCGATCTCGTGATCGTCCCCGGCGACGTCAACTCGACGCTGGCTGCGACGCTGGTGGCTGTCAAGCTCGGCATGCCCGTAGCCCACGTAGAGTCCGGACTGCGCTCGTTCGACCGCACCATGCCCGAGGAGATCAACCGGATCGTCGCCGATGAGTTCTCGGAGCACCTGTTCGTGCACTCCGAGGAGGCGATCGAGAACCTGAAGGCGGAGGGGGTTGCGGGCGAGCATATCCACTTCGTAGGCAACACGATGATCGACAGCCTCATGGCGATGGAACCGAGATTCCGGGACCTGAACGTCGCTGAGCGCTATGGGCTCCAAGCCGGCGACTACCTGCTCGTGACGCTTCACAGGCCAGCCCTCGTCGATGGCCCACTCCTGCCCGACACGATCGAGGCGCTCGGGCGGGTTGCCAGTGAGCTTCCGGTGCTCTTTCCCGTCCATCCGCGTACACGTAAGATGCTCTCCACCGTCGAGCTTCCCGCCGGCGTGCAGCTCACCGATCCTGTCGGCTATCTGGACTTCCTGTCGCTGGAGACTGACGCGCGCGCCGTGCTGACCGACTCGGGTGGGGTGCAGGAGGAGACGACCCATCTCGGCATTCCCTGCTTCACGCTGCGAGACAACACGGAGCGGCCTGTGACCGTGAGGGTCGGGACGAACACCCTGCTTGGTCTTAACCCCGACCGCATCGAGGAGATCCTGCGGATCCTCGACCATCCAAGCGTGGCCAGCGAGCCACCGGGATTGTGGGATGGGAGTGCTGCCGGACGGATCGGGGATGTGCTGGAAAGTTCCACCGAACGCCTCTCCGTTGAGCACTCGCTCATCGCTCGCTAAACCGTGCATCGAGAAGCTGATGACTGACCCTCCTCAAGGCAGACACACCACACCACACACCTCCGAAGCTAGCCGGATCGACGCCATTGCTCTGCATCACTTGGCCCATAAACTCTACACCGCAGGCATCCCAGTTATCCCCCGGCTAATCGATTACCTGATCTTCCTGCTGTTTAACTCGATCATTCCTCATACCGCGCGCATCGGAGAGGGCACACGATGTGGCTATCGCGGCATGAGCGTGCTGGTCCACAGTGACGCCGTCATCGGTCGACACGTGATGCTCGGAGCCCACGTCGTGATCGGCGGGCGGTCCAAACAGCCATCACCCGTGATCGAGGACGGTGTTTACATCGGAGCAAATGCCTGCGTGCTCGGCGATATCCGCGTCGGACGAGACGCGATCATCGGGGCCGGAGCAGTGGTTATCAATGACGTGCCGCCTGGCGCACGAGCAGTCGGCAACAAGGCGCGCATCCTTGATGGACTTCTTAGTGACAGCGAAGCGTAACGTGCCTAACCGTCAACCACTAGCCGAGCATTCGCCCGAGTTTGGAAGCAGTCGTGCGAACTCGCACTGACGAAGAAATCGCGATATGAAATCACTCCTTGGACCAGACTTCTTTATAGTTGGTGCACCCAAGTGTGGAACCACCTCGCTCAATACGTACCTCGCTGAGCATCCCTCGGTCTTTATGGCCAAAAAGGAGCAGCACTTCTTCGGCTCTGACCTTGCCCCAAGCTGGCCGCAGCCTACCGCTGAGCGGTACTTCGATTCTTTTGCAGGAACTGAGTGGGCTATGCGTCGAGGCGAGGCATCAGGCTGGTACCTCTGGTCGCGGCGCGCCGCCGAGGAGATTTGTGCCTACAGCTCAAGCGCACAGATAATCGCGATGCTCCGTAATCCGGTTGACATGCTTCCCTCACTCCATAGCCAGTACTTGCATGACGAGATCGACGATCTGAAAGACTTTGCGGAAGCTCTTGCCGCGGAAGACGATCGTCGATGCGGTCGGCGCATACCGCCACTCAACGGCTCATATCCCTGGCGGTTGTTCTACAAGGATGTGATCCGCTTTCACGAGCAACTCGAACGGTACTACACGGTGTTCGGCCGCGATCAGGTTCATGTGATCCTCTTTGACGATCTCGTCGGCGACCCAGCGACAACATACCGGCGCGCCCTAGAGTTCCTTGGCGTGGATCCAGCGTTCGTCCCAACCTTCCGCGTCATGAATCCCAACAAGCGAACCCGGAGTCCCAGAGTGAAGGGCATGGTAGCCAAAGTCATGGACCCGACATCGAGGATCCGACGTAGCGGCGTCCGTCTCATTCCAGTTCACGCTGTGCGTAGTGCCATGCTCAGGAGTGCTGTGCCGGCGGCTACGCGGCTGAACACTTCACTGGCGCCTCGGAGCGTGGTTGATCCCGAGCTCGGAGAGGACCTGGCAGCAGAGCTCGCGCCAAACATTGAGCGGCTCGGGGAAATCCTCGGGCGTGATCTCAGCCACTGGTACTCATCGGCGTGGGACGCGCGGAGACCCCGGTCGAAGGGACATCCCGTGAACCTACGCAGGTCTGCATAACCATGTCGCTGGCACCTGCGGGTAGCGCCCCGCGGCAGGCAACGAAGGCCGCAGGCCACGCCCCCGACGGAGTCTTCAGCGACGTCAGCGCTCAGGCGGCGAGACCGGCCGGATCGATTCGAGGCGCCACGACCGTCGCCAGGGACCTCACAACTAATGGAAGTGGGCGGATCGCGTTGGCCGTGCTGTCGGCTGGATCGGTGGTAATTACTACCCGCATGCTTGGACCGGCCGGCTACGGGACTCTCGCCCTCGTCGGGATTGTCGCAACGCTCGTGTTTACCGCGAGCACGGCGTGGACCGGGATAGCTGTCCGGCGCTACGGCCGGGAAGACCTCGAGCTTGGTCGCACCATGAATCGGCTGACGTGGAACCGCGCATTGATCGGGGCACCGCTGGCAGCGATCTCGGTTGCCGCCGTCCTCACTCTGAAGCTCGTCGGAGCCCTGCCGTCCTCCCTGACGTGGCCGCTGGTCTGGATCGCCATTGGATCGGCCCTAGTGGCAATCGTTGTCGATCACTGGGTCTGCATACTGGAGACGAGCGGAAAGATGAAGGTCAGCGCCGTGAGCCAAGTTGCGAGCCAGGTCCTATACGTTGGGATCCTCGTGGGGTTGTTTGTGGTCGCCCGGCGCGCCAGCCCTCAGACGGTCCTGATGCTCGCGCTCGGCTGTTCGGTTCTGCTTTCTATAGGCGTGGCTCCCGTGCTGTGGAGGGTCGGTGTGGTGCCTGTGTCGATCGACCGGACCCTATTGCGCCGGATGTTGCGTCTGTCCACTCCCATGATTGCTTTCACGATCAGTCAATACGTGTTGGGCTCCGTTGACATCGTCGTCCTTCGTATGTTTCGCAGTCAAGCGGAAGTAGGTGTCTACGCGGTCGCCTATCAGGCGTACACAGTGCTGTCGCGTATCGCGGTAAGCGCCACCGCGGTGTTCGTTCCTCTGTTCGTATCGCTTGAGATGGCAGGCCGGCGCAATCTTATCGAGCGGCACCTGAGACGCGGCGTGCCGCAAGGAACGTTCTTGCTTGCAGCGATAGGCGGCATTGTAATCCCGCTGCTCCCACTGATCGTGCCCGTCATGTTCGGCCATCGCTTTGAGGCCGCGGCGGCTCCCTTGTCGATCCTTGCTCTCGGCCTGCTTTGTCTGTTTGCAGGGTACCTCGTCTCTCCAATCCTCACGCTCCACGAGGATACTCGCGCAATAGCAGCGATCACTGCGTTGGCGGCTGTAATTAACGTGGCCGGCGATACGCTCATGATCGGCGTGCTCCACATGGGGATCGTCGCCCCGGCAATCGCAACATCGGGAGCTTTGGCTTTCGTATTCGCTGTGTTCTACGTGAGGGCTCAGCGGGCGCTTGACCAGGACGTTCGGTTCGATGCCTGGGTGGTCGCGCCGATCATCTCGGGACTCGTGCCCACCCTCGCGTGGGGCGGCGTTCTGGGTGCAGTAACCGGCATCGTTGCTGCTGCGGTGGCGTCAGTCGGGATCATAATGTGGCGATCACCGTTCAGTCGCGAGGACGCTGACCTCATCGCCAAGCTAGATCTGCCTGAGCTCGTCAAGCGCGTAGTTGTCAAGGTAGTTATCATGGGTTCCCGGTGAGAACCGAGAGCTACGCGTGAAGATGTGTGAAGAACCGAGTTCCTCGAAGCTTCGCTTCTACCTCGTCGTAGTTGTCGATACCAGCTCGATGTGATTGGGGTGCGAGCCTCAACATCACGGCGGAAAGAGATTGGACAGAGTCGACTCCAATGCCCAGAAACCGGAGCGCATCGACCAGGCCGGCGTCATCCTCGAGGAGGGACTCGTACGTAACCTCATACGCGGTGACAGTGATCGCTCGGAGAAGGAGCTTCATGATGCGTCTCTCCTCCTCTAGCCGCGTCAAGTCGCGTAGGAGATGCACGGTATCGACGTGGATGCGAACAGTCTCTTGCTGCTCTGGCGTGCGCGCATGGACAAAGCGTCGCGCCTTCATCGCTTCGCGAGACAGTACAATGTCGAGGAGATTCGTGCGGAGAAGGTGCAGCACGCGGACCTGCCGAGCGCGGAGGTAGACAAGGATCTCCGGATGGCGAATCACCTGTGGGTACATTAGCTTGAAACCAATCGCACGAAAATTGAGTCGCGGCTCGTAGAGATAGTCGAGGTAGCGGAAGAGATCTAGATGCCAGCGGAGACGAGAGCCATCAGCGTTGCGTTCCTTGAGGTAGGTCGTGAAGAAGGGGCGATCAGCCGCACCGGGCGGCCAGTTCGACCATCCCTCCACCCCGCGCAGCAGTACCTCCCCATAGCCACCGACTTCCGGGTGCTTGGCGAGGCGTTCCATTACCCAGCTCGTACCGCTGCGCTGAGTGGAAAGCAAAACGAACCGGGTCAGGGGCTCGCCGCGGTGAAGAGGCGTAGCTATGTGCGGGACGGGATGAGGAGGCTTAGGGATGGACACTGCCGCTTCTACGTCACGAACGGCCGGGCGCATCCGCGACACCCGTCGTTGACGCACGATCGGTGATCGGCGACTCCACGACCTCTCGGTGCCAAAGCTCCAGTTGCAGGAGCACCCACAACCGCAGTGAATGGTCGGCCAACCCGGCCTGATGTTGCTCGATCATCTGCGCGATCGCCGCCGGCTTGATGTATGCGTGAACGCGCGTGTCTGATCCCATGAGGACTTCGCCTGGAAGCTCGCGGAGGTCTTCGCGGAACCAGCGGGTCAGCGGAACACCGAATCCCATCTTCGGCCGGTCGAGCACCTCATCCGGCAGGATGCCCCGCAGAGCGGACTTAAGCAGCACCTTTCCGGCCATCCCGCGAAGCTTAAGGCTCGTCGGCAGCCCGGCGGCGAACTCCATTAGGTGATGATCCAAGAACGGCGAGCGCCCCTCTACGGAGTAGGCCATGGTCGCGATGTCCATCTTCACGAGGAGGTCTCCCGGCAGGTAGGTGTTGATGTCAGTGTCGAGCATGCGATCTACGCGGGATCGTGCGCTGGACCCGTACCACACCTCACGAATCACGTCCTCTGGATGCCAGTCGTCTATGGATGCGAGCAGCTCAGGCTGGAGCATGTCTGCATGGATAGACGATGGAAATGCCGACATCCAATACGCGTAACGCTCGTATGGCTCCCTGGCCAGCACTCGAGCGAGACGCTGAATTCGTGCGCGCCAGCTATTGCTACGAGGCCCGTCGCCAAGCGGCGCTAGCACCGCTGGTGCCAGGCGTCGCAGCGACCGTGGGAGCCAGTTGAAGCGGTCAGCCAAGTCATTGCTGATGTAGCGTCCGTAACCGGCGAAGCTCTCATCCCCGCCATCGCCGTTAAGCGCTACCGTCACATGTTGTGAACTCAATTTGGCGAGGTAGAAGCTTGGAATCGCTGATGGATCGGCGAATGGCTCGCCGTAATGGCGCGCAAGCGTTGGCATGATCTCAAGAGCGTGAGGCTCGACGACAAACTCGTGATGATCCGTCGAGAAGCGCTCGGCGATCATTCGTGCATAGCGAAGCTCATCGAATTCGGCATCGGGAAAGCCGATCGAAAATGTCTTGACAGGCTCGGACGTCTGCTCGGACATAGCCGCGACGATTGCGCTCGAGTCAATCCCTCCCGAAAGAAACGCTCCAAGCGGAACCTCACTGATCAGGCGAACACGAGTCGCCTCCCAGATTAATTCGCGCAGTCGCTCTCTCAGGTCCTTCTGTGCAGGCTGTCGCTCTGGCTTTCTATAGTCGAGTGTCCAGTAGCGGCACGCACTGACTTCGTCTACGCTTACCGCTAGCGTTGACGCGGGCGGCAGCTTCTCGATGCCGACAAATGCGCTCATGGGATTAGGCACATATTGATAGGCGAGGTAGCTGACGATCGCTCGCGTGTTGGGCGTGCGATCGATCTCCGGGTCCTGCAGAAGCGCCATCATCTCGGAGGCAAACCACACCTTGCTGCCACGCCGCATAAGAAAGAGAGGCTTCTTACCGACACGGTCTCGGCCTAGCAGCAATCGCTGCTGTCGGACGTCCCAGATCGCGAATGCGAACATGCCGCGGAGCTGGTTGACAAAACGGTCACCGTAGTCCTCGTACAGGTGGACGAGTACCTCCGTGTCACAGTGGGTTGTAAACGCGTGGCCCCCAGCGAGAAGTTGGGCACGCAGCTCTTGAAAATTGTAGATCTCACCGTTCATGACGACTGCGGCCGAGCGATCCTCATTGAAGATGGGCTGATCTCCACCAGCGACATCGATGATGGCAAGGCGCTGCATGCCAAGGCCCGCGTGTCCATCACACCAGACACCTCGCGAGTCCGGTCCCCGATACTCCATGGCAGCGCACATGCGATGAAGGAGCGCTGGGTCGACATCACCCGCAAAGTCGATCTTGCCGACTATTCCGCACATGTGAGTTCAACCCCCTCACCCAATGACGGTCTATCGTCGCCGACCGCACGATCTGACAGGATGTCAAGCCATCGGACAGCTATCATGTCCGGGGCGTGATGTGCTGCTATGTACGAGCGGCACCGCTCTGAGAGATCTCGCCTGTCGTTGCGGGTCTGCCATTGCTCGCGCGCGAGCGCCACGAAAGCCCGGTGTGACCCACCAGCAAAGCTGCCTAACCCGTATCTGCCTATGACTCCGCCCGGATCATGGTTTAGGGCAAGCGCCGGCACGCCTCTGCTCCACGCCTCAAGCAAGACGTTTGGCATACCCTCAAAGTCAGCCGTGTTAACCGACGCGACCGCGCGCGACATGAGTGCCTCAATCTCCGAGTGTGACCGAGGAGGTAGCAACTCAACGTTGGAAAGCTCCTCGGCCCCCGCAATCACCGCATCGACCAGCCGCTTATCATGCTCGTCGCTCGGCGTAGGTACGCCGATCATCCAGAAGCGTGCTTCTGGTAGAGCGCGGGCGAGAGCGAGATACTCGAGCGGGCGCTTGTAAGAGACCAGACGCCCAACCCAGATGAAGGCCTCTGGCATTCCACGCTGTGGCTCGGCGGTCGCTGAAATGCTCTTGATCAGTGTGGGGTGACGACCAAACTTCGCCTTGCACAGCTCGATTTGCTCCTCTGTCTGGACAACGATGCAGTTGGCCAGACGGACGCCCAGACTGTAGATGAGTAGATCGCGGTGGCGGGGCATCAACTTGCAGTAGTCAAAGTCGACGACATTCGCGCTCGAGAACACCAAGCGCCGGCCAGCCATCCGTGCGTACACGGCAATCAAGCCGAGATCGATGCCGGCACCACGCTTAACCACCGTCCTGGAGGGCGCACGCCAGAGCGCCCTCCATATCTGGAAGGTCTCGAGGAACTTACCGATAAGCCGACTTCTCTTGCGATAATGCGGACGCGTGACGATGCTCACGCCATCGACGATCTTTGGTAGCTCATCAGCCCTGCCGTATACGATGATCGCGACAGACAAGCCGTGCCGGACTAGGACCTTGGCAAGCGCCAGTACCTGCGTCTCCGCTCCGCCCGGTGGCAGCGATGCCGTCGTGGACAGGATCGAACCTACCCACGGAGTGTAAAACACTACGTCGTGGCGTCGTGCTGTGCGCTCGCGCCTCATCAGCTTGCCGTCATCCGCTGTTGGTAAATTGCTAGTTCTCAGATCGGCTTAGTCGAGAAAGCGGTTTGCTGTCCGGCGAAGAAGTGAGAGCACTCAAGTGGGACAGGCCGGCGACCAATCGGTACACCGGACGTCGGTAGTTTAGCGCAAGCCTCATGCAAGTCGCGATAGCGATGCACTTGCCATGATCCCCTGTACGGCCGGACGCAAGCCTCGGTTAGCCACTGGCGTGGAATGCAGGCACTCGTGTTCACCCCGCGCCCGGTTCCGACCGGACACTCGATTAGACGCAGGAGGTCAGCATGTCGAGAGTCAGGGAGGCCCGGCATGGTTGGAGCACTGGAGGTGGATGTGCAGCACATTGGGGAGGGATCACGGCGAGCCGCGCGTTGCGGATGCGGATGCTGTTGTGGCGTTCGTGCTCGAGGTAATCGAGGAATGCGCCGATCAGCGGAGCGTCGAGGTCCTCGGGATCGACCTGGCAGGGCTGTTTGCCGGTTCGCCGTGCGGCGAAGGCAAGCAGCAGCCTGAGCGTGTCACGGTAGGCGTCGAAAGCCCCTTGGCGGGGAAGCGAAAGAACCGCGTTTCGCCGGCCGTTGATGGGTTATGTGGCCCATGCGCCCGCTTATAGGATTCTCGATTTGAGCCTGCCAGGCGTCCTCGGGCGCCGCCTCGGAGGTCGACGCCCTTCCTCCCGCCTATCGAGCGGTCCCTCCCCTAAAATGCGCCGAGCGTCGAGTGAAGGGGGGGGGACGCAGAGCGGCAAGTATCTCGCGACGCGTCGTCGCCGAGACATCCAGGGTTTGCGCGCAGTCGCCGTGCTCTTGGTCGCCCTCAACCATGCGGGCGTTGGTTTTCTGAAGGGCGGCTATGTCGGTGTAGATGTGTTCTTCGTTCTCTCCGGCTACCTGATCACCGGATTGCTTGTGTCGGCAGCCGACAAGGCACGTGGTCGCAGGGACTTCTCCCGTAAGTACTTTTCCGAGTTCTATGCGCGCCGAGCGCGTCGCATCCTCCCCGCCGCGACACTCACGCTGGTCGTCACCGACCTCGCGGCGTCCGGCCTGCTCAACGTGGAGCGGGCGCATCAAGTTCTGGTGGACAGCATCTATTCCACCTTCTTTGTGGCCAATTTCCACTTCGCGAGCATCGGCACGAACTACTTTGACATCGGGCAACCGCCATCGCCGCTCCAGCACTTCTGGTCGCTGTCAGTCGAGGAGCAGTTCTATCTCGTCTGGCCTCTGCTGCTGGTGATCGCCCTTCTAGGCATAACCCTTCGCGGGCACCATGATGACCAACGGAACAGACCGTTATCCCGGGGAGCATTCCGCGCTTTGGGGGGCATCGCGGTGGTTATCACAGTGGCGTCTTTGGTGTATGCCGTCTACGACACGCATCACAGCTCGACGGCCGCGTACTTCTCGTCACCTGCACGCGCGTGGGAGTTGGGCTTGGGCGCAATTCTTTCGCTCAACGTGCGCCGGTTCGCGCGCCTACCATCAGCGCTGCTAATGCCTATTGGCTGGTTGGGGGTTGCCGCCATCCTCGTCGCGAGCACCTTGTACTCCGCCTCCACTTTGTTCCCGGGACTACCCGCCCTCTTGCCGGCTATCGGTGCCGCAGCCGTTATTGCGGCTGGACTCAACGTCGATCAGTCTCCCAGCGCGCCGTCGCGGATCTTGTCCCTGCGGCCCTTTCGCTACGTCGGCGATCGCTCGTACACCTTTTACCTCTGGCACTGGCCGGTGCTTGTCTTGGTCGCGGAGCATGTCGGCCATAGCCTTTCGCTCACCACGAACCTCCTTCTTCTCGCTGGCGCATTTGTGCTCTCGATCGTCACTTACGCGCTCTTTGAGAACCCGATTCGTCAAACGGCCAAGGTGCCAGGTCCGGTTGCACTCGCATTTTGGCCGACGGCGATAATCACCGTACTTCTCGTCAGCTCGATCCATTGGAGCGATTACCAAGACGCGTTGAATTTCGCCTACGTGCCCGCTCACCGCCCGGAAATCCTAAAGGAATCGGAGGCCTCCTTTGTTGCGTCCACAGAACCCGCTCACCCTGGCTGGCGTCCATCGAGCCCGCCGGCTCTCGTGGAAGCTGTCGCTGCGGTACGCAGTTCGCGCAGGCTTCCGTCACCCCTGATACCGTCGGCTCTCGAACTCCCAAGCTCTGAGTACACACCCCCCGGAGGGTGCCTTGGCGAGCTCGTGGGGACACACAGTTCGATATGTAGCCTCGGAGACACCTCCAGCAGGAAGTCCCTCGTGGTGTTCGGGGACTCACACGCTAACATGTGGATGCCGGCGATCCTAAGCTTCGCGCAGCGTGAAAAATACGATGTGCGAGCGATTATGAAAAGTGGCTGTACAGCGAACCAGTGGGGTGGAAAAACCGAATGCGGCACTTGGTACAAGTGGGGAGTTTCGCAGGCGCGCGGCCTGCATCCGTCGCTCCTAATCGTTACGGCCAGCTATAACGCAGTGGACTCGGAGGGCGTCGAATCCGAGGAACCAACCGTGATCGAAAATCTCTCCAAATTTGGTGCGGCCGTTCGATCGTCAGCCCACCGGATCGTTGTTATCGGTGATCCGCCCAAGCAGGGTCAGGAACCGACCGACTGTCTCCTTTCGTCACAGGCCACGATGAAGCGCTGTAGCGAGTCGGAAGGATCTGGGCAAGCCAGAATCACTGCGGGCGTCGAATCGGCAACGAAGGCTTTTGGTGTGTTTCTCGACACCACACCGTGGTTGTGCTACCAGGGCGTATGCCCGATGGTCGTCGGCCATACGGTCGTTAAGCTCAACCAGGGTCACATTACGGCGAGGTACGCCGAAGAGCTGGAGCCATTGTTCACTTCGGCGCTGAGGCGACTGCTGGCCCTTGGGGGGGCAGCTAGGCCGCGCCGCGCCGTAACCGTCTCGCATGCGCTGCGTAGCGGGGCATCCGTATCCGGCCACACGCACTTTCGGTAGAAGGGATGCGGTGACTAGCACATGAGTGAGGCGCCTCTGCACGAGATCCGCGGCGGCCGATTCCTGCCGTTTGCGGTCGAGCGCGCAGTGAACGCGGCCCGCTCACGTGGACCGGGATACGAGCCGACCCCCATCGGAACTGCCTTCGACAACGAAACCGTCTTGGGCTACTACATCGACTTTTGCTCCAAGACTGTCTCCAAGATCGCGGCTGACACCGACCGAATCCTTGCCGTCGCTCTCATGCAGCTGGCGCTTGGATGGTGGGAGCGCAATGTGGCGGGGGAGTCCCGTGCGCTGGATGAGTTCCTGAAGGTGTGCGACGTGATCGAGGGTCGCGCGCAGAAGACAGGGGATGAGCTGCGCTGGCCAGCCTCCGTGCCGGTTGCCAAGTACGGGCTCAAGCCCCCGTGGTGCTCTGCGCTGACGCAAAGCCAGGCCGCCTCGGTGTTCGTGCGTGCTCATCTGGCGACCGGGGAGGAACGCTATGCCGACCTCGCCAACCGCGCGGTGCGGCCGCTGCTCAGCGACCGCTCGTCAGCCCTGGTGAGTCAGACAGCCTTTGGACCGATCCTCGAGGAGGCACCCGGTGCGCCGGCCAGCCATATCCTGAACGGCTGGATCACTGGGCTGTGGGGTCTTTGGGACGTGCACCTGGGTCTTGGGGACGCGTGCGCCGGCGAAAGCTTCTACGCAGGCGTGGAGTGCTTGCGCGTGCATCTCCATGCGTATGACACGGGCTGGTGGAGCCGCTACAGCCTCTATCCGCACGCGCTCGAGGATCTCGCGAAGCCGATCTACCACCGTTATCACGTGGACCAGCTTGAAGTCCTCCATCGCCTCACAGGCCACGAGGACCTGAAGGAGGTCGCGACTCGCTGGGAGAGCTACGACCGCTCCCCTCTGCGCGCGCTCGCACTTGCGCAGAAGGCGGCGTTTGCCGTAGCCGAGAGGGGTAGGCGGCAACGCTGGCAAGTCCGTTTTGAGGCACAGCGGTCACCTTGACGACTTGGCTGTTAACTGCCCTGGTTTACTCTGCGCTAAGATTCCGCGATGGGTCCTTGTAAACCCGATCCGCAAGGATGGGGTGAGTACCTTGCTCCGCCTCGTGAGTCCACAGCCGAGGTGAGGTTCTTGGCATCTCTTGCCCGTCGAAAGATCCGGCAGCTGCACGTGTCGGCTGACCCGCAGTAGAACAAAGTGATGCCGGCGAACTGGAGATCAGCTAACCGGCTGGCGGGAGCGGCCATGCTTTTCGGGCTTATAGCGCTCGTAGATGGCTATGCCATCGCAGAGGGTAAAGCGACGATCGCGATTGCATTTGTGGTCGTGCCGTTGTTGATATTGCGGCGCATCAGAAGGTACGATGGACTCGCCGTTGCGTTGATACTCACGTTGGCGCTGCCGTCCTGGTACACGCTCGGGAGTCCACAGGCTACCGTGTTTCGGATAGCTGCGATATCTGCATTGGCGACAGCGCTCTTTGCGCGAGGGGTCCGTTTCACGCTTGCCGACGCTGCGGTCGTCGCAATAGTCGTGGTGGCCGTACTTGGCTGGCTACTGCAGGACGATCAGCCGGGCGTCGGCAAACTCGTGCTCAACGAGATGCTTCCTCTCTCTTTCTACGTGTCGGCGCGTACGCTGCCAGTTCGCCAAATTGGGCGGTTCATGACTCTCGTTTCTATTGCCGGTGTCTTCGGGGCCGCAACCGTGATCTACGAGTTCGTCGCAGGCCACGTTTTGTTCCACGAACGCCTAAGCTACGTCTGGAACACAACCGAAACAACGATCTTTCGGCCGGGAGGCATATTTGGGAGCCCGCCCACTGCCGCATCGGTGCTCGCAATGGCGATTCTCTGCGGCATACCTGTCAACCGTATGCTGAACGGAAAGTGGCGCTTGATGCATAGAGTTTGCCTTGCCGTGATGACCACCGCGTGCGCTCTGACTTTCACACGCACGAGCCTTATCGGGCTCGGTGTTGGATTGCTCACTTACCTTTTCTTGATGCGGTCATCGCTGATTACTCCGCCACGGTTGCTCGCAGGCGCCGTCACGTTGTTTGTGGTTGTAGTCGTTGTGCTCCCGCAGATCGAAAATACCAGGACGTTCCAGCAAGGCATCGTCCGCCCAGGCAGCTTGGCGGTGCGAGAGGATTACTGGCAACTGGCGCTACCCATAATAACCGCGAGTACTCACAATGTGATCTTTGGAATCGGCTCCGAGCGTACGCTTATCTCTCGAACCGGAGGTGCTGTACCGTCGTCGCTTGCGACCGCGCCCGCGCTCTTCGAGCACAGCATCCAGAATCAATATGTGTTGACGGCGCTTGAGAATGGATTCATCGGGCTACTTGTGCTTTTGGCATGGATCGCTGCCGTGATACGCACAGGGCTTCGGACGGTGCGCAAGGAGAGTGATCATCTCAGCGCAGCACTTGTTGGAGTTCTTCTCGCATTCGTCGTGGTGCTGGTGGCTAACGATGCGTTGCTTTCTCAACCGGGCTTTGCGATGGCCGCGCTGGTATCGGGACTCATCGTTGCGAGAAGTATGGCGAAGCGTGGGACGGAGGAGGATCTCTCCAGGATGATCCGACCCTAGCCTCCACCTGACGGCTTGGTCCTGCCTCGATCACGGCACGATCTTGCAGCCGGGCGACGCAATCCCAACGCCTGATTTGAGCATGGACACGGGTTGCTTATCTGGAACGGTGCCCCGGTACTTCGCTCAGCAGGCTCCTATGCTACGTCCTTTGGGACGCAGTGGCTGAAGTATCGTCGAGCCCAGCGTGACTCGTTCATACTTTCTCGCACCGGGTTGCAACCGGCCACTCGATTGGGCCGTGGGGTCAGCCGTTCCTGGGTGAGGGGGTCAAGGGCCCTTGCAAGGTGTGGGCGCGTGTGCGGCTCATGGCGTGTGCGCACGAGCCGCAAGCGGGCGCTGCGCCTACGAGCGAGTCAGGGCTTCCGCCCCCACGGCGAGGGGGTGCGCAAGCGCGCCCAGCGGCTGCCTGACCCGAGCGCTTCGGGCTCGGTCGGTGCCGCCGTGGCCGCCGGGCTCGCTTTGCGCTACGAAGGCGGGCGTTGCTTTCGCTCCGAGCATTACCAGGTCGAGATTGATCACCTCGGGCCGTGCGCCGTGAACCCGCCGCGCGCGGGGTTGCGTACACCTCGCCCTTCGGCGCTCTCGCGGCCCTCTCCGTCGTGCTCATGTCAAAGCCTCCCCCGGACGCCGGCCCAGCGCGACGCTCGGCCCACGATGATGTTCTGTGCGCAGCGCGGCGCTTTGCCCGTCCGCACAGCCCGGCCGGACGCACTCAGGCGGCGAGGTTGATGAGCTCCGGCGAGCCATGTGCACACCCTCCCGGTTCGCATGCGGTCATCCTTCGGCCGGGCTTCCACGTCCGCGATGGGCGACGGATCGCGCGCCGGATAACGGCGCTCGCGGCGTGTCACTGCTTAGTCCGTCGCGCCTCGAGCGAATGTACCGTGCTCCATACAGCGCGATCACGGCCAGCGCAGGCACGATCGGCACGAGCATCCTGGCGTACGCGGCAACGACGGTATGGAGCGCGAACGTGGTCACCGAAAACCATGCGAGCAGGAGCGGCGCTGGCGACATAGCCTGCCGACGTCGTCGAATGGCCCGCAAGCTAAGGCCCGCCGCGATGATGAGCACGAGGCTCGGTAAGCCGTAGAACAGAACCGTGCCCCACTTGAACGGCGTGTAGCTGTACGGCTCGTTGAACACTTGTCTGCTGAAGTTCAAGACGAGGTTTCGGACGTAGAGCAACGGGTGCTGCCGGATGTTGCGAAAGGCGGCGTTTCTCAGTTCAGTGTCCCAGTCTTTGGGCGGGCGGGCTTGGATTTTCCGGAACAGGGCACGGTGAGCCGCGAGGTTGGGATCGCTGAAGACGAGCGGCGGGTTATGCCAGTCCCCTTCATCCTGTGACCGTCCCGTGTCCATCCAGTAGAGCTGTGCGCCGCCCGAGCTGCTCCAGTAGAAGTACTGGTCCGTGACTGACTGCGTGTAGGCGAGATACGGGATGCAGAGGATCAGGGCAAGCACCGAAGAAGCGAGCGCGTACCGAGCTACGTCGGCCCGTTGGCGCAGCGCGAGCGCGCCGGCGGCGATGATGATCCAGACGATCAGCAGATATCCGAACTCGACACGCACGAGTGCAAGCGCCGCGAGTATGACCCCAGTGATCACGACATCCCTCCGTCTGCGGGAGTGTGACCATACGGCGATCCGATGCGCAAGGGCGACAACAAGCAACACGGTGAGCGGCTCGTCGTAGATCACCCGGAGGACTTTTTCGAACGGCCAGTAGGCGGCGAACAGATACGCGCACACAAGCGCGCGTTTCCGATCCAGGACCATGTCGGCGACCTTGAAGAAAACAGCGACGGCGCAGAACAGGATGGCCGGTCCGACAACGATACGAGCAGCGAGAATCGGCGCATGAGCGGCGACAAACGGCGTAAGCACTAAGGGAAGCCCGGGACCGTGCGCGAGCCAGGTCCAACCGGGGGCAAGAGCGTAGTGGCCGTGCACGAGATTCCGTGCAAATTTCAAGAAGATGCCCTCATCCCCCATGTTACCCCCCGGACCGAGCAGCACAGGGATGGATGCATACACGGGCAGGATGGGCAGCAACACTAGTAGCGGATGCGAGTCCGCGATACTCTTGATCAATGCACGCACGCGCGCGAAGCGACTCGAGACGCTAGGTGACACTGAAGGCCTTGCCGCCGGGGCCGAGGTAGGCCGCCCCTGCCATTACGTTCGACATGCTTCGGCGATTGTAACGCCCTTCACAGACGGCGCAATTCCAGGGACGGAAATCCCGCGATGACCAAGGCCACGCCGGCGAGTACCCGCCACGTCGAAGCACCATACAGCGTAACCTCGATTCGTCATCAAGGTGAGCTGCGCGTGGTTTTGGGTGAGGTCGTGAACCTAGCGGCAGCCTGGCGCGCCCGTGCGGGTGCGCGGTGAAGGTTCACGCGGTTAGGTTCGGCGGCCCCGTGTTGTGGGCAGCTTCGAGAGGGGACTGCGGCCGGTGATGCTCGGGTGGTGGGCACGGCCGGCCTCGGCGGTCAGCGGTAGGCGGGGAGCGTGTCGAGGCGCTTGAACGCGCAGGATGGCTCCAGCCCAGGGCTGGTTAACGGGTAGGTGCAGGGCGGTGCGCCGGGCGTGGCGGTTGATCTGCTCTGCGATGTCCGGGATTCGGTAGCGCACCCGCTTGGGTTCGCTGATGGCGGCCGCGCCGTCGAGAGCCAGCGGCTGTGTCAAGACAAGGATGGCGTGGGCCAGCAACGCAAGCTCGAACCATGTGGCGTTCACCTGAAGGTACTAGAACGGGAGTTACTCCGCGCCGGTGGCCTTCAGCGTCTTGACGCGTCTTCAACTTCCGCGTGCTGGCGGTGCCGGGCCTCAAGCGCCGCGATGTCCTGGTCGTCTTGGTTGGTGATGAAGGATTGGAAGTGCCGCCCGTCCACGTCGGTGAACGCGTGAGCTGCGCCCCGGGGTATGGCCGCTCGCGGCGGCAGATCCGCCGGGTGCCCGCCGGTCAGGAGGCGCTTCGAATAACGGCATCCAAGGGGCGCAATCCCGTATGGATAGTGAGGTTCCGCTCCGTTCGCCGCTCGGGACTGTCCGCCCGCATCGCTCCGAACAGTGTGAGGTGCACTCAGGAGCTCAAGCGGCGACACGCCGCGGAGGCAGACCCAGTCCTCGCGAACCAAGCTGCTCCCGAGCCCTGGTGGGCCGCTGACCGTCGGTCGGGCACGATCACAAGTCTACTACCAGGTCTGGAAACGTGAACCTGAACAGCGTTCAATTCTCGCTCGAACCATCGATCTAATCCGAAAGCGATGCCTGAGCAGTCAAGTCGGCGACCTCAGAGCCACCGTTCAACTCCTCCACGAGCTCAAGCCCGCTTCCGACACGCCGGAAAATCGACGCTCGGTTGCCGACCTCTAGATCGGTGCGGCAAACGGCGAGCAGTCCTCCCGGCGTTAGGCTCCCAACCAGATTGCGGATGATCACTTGTAGCGTTGAGTCTGTAAAATAACCGCGGTTGATGATATTCGCCGCTCTAATCACATCCCATTCCCCGGCGGTCGGCGCGAGCAGATCCTCCTCGACGATGGTCACGGCGGGATTGCCGAGGAGGCGCGGCGACATGAGAACGACCGGGTACTCGTGTCGTGTCAGACGGTGAAGCAGCTGCGGACGTTGCGCTAACGCGATCGGCGCCGCGAAGAACATGCGCTTACGGGGCGCTAGCTCTGGTTGGAACGCAAAGCCTGCAACGTCGATTTGCAGTAGGCGTCCGGCTTGATCCAGCAGAACGCGAAAGCCACGTGCTTCCACTAGGCGAGCGTGCAACCAAATGTCGGTGGCGGTCATCTCGCACTCGATCCCGGCTTTCGTCAGCGCCCCATACCACTCGAGAGTGCTGATTCCCGACGAAACCGCTACGTCCTTTATCCGAAGCGGATAACGACGAGGCAGATGAGGGGCTATCGCGTTGTTCAGGTCATCAAGCCGGCGGTCAGAAGTTGTCTTGAACGTGCCGTTCGGAAGACGCACCCCAGCGAAAAACTGCTGCTCTTGCTGCGGCGTCGGTGCGGCATCGGGACCGTAGATCAGTACTGCGGGCACTCCGGTACCCGGCCGCCTGAGCGCTGCTCGTAGCTTTGGCATACGCCGAACCGTAGCGCCATTTTCCGGCGTGCGGAGAGTGGACTTCTTCCGGTTCGCCAAACAGTTTGATCTGACCCTGGTTTGGCTCACTCCGCCCAGGCGGACGTTTCAAGACCCCGCCCCCCGCCCCACCACAACCCGCACCGCTACTGCAGGTCGTCATCGAGCCCGGCGCCCCTTCGACGACGAGTGGGTCTCCTCGCCGTTTGGGGGTGAAGGGGCGGCCTGAAAGGCCGCGTTCGTTGGGTGCCTGCGGGTCTTTCCCCGAGAGCAGGCGCTTCTCGCAAGTTGCGCAGTTGCTGAGGGACGCGCAGCCGCCCTCCCAGCAGGCTGCTGGCTGTCAGAAGGTCAGCAACTTGCGAAGGAGGACGACGTGCGCGTCACCACGGCATTGTGCGCCACGAGGCGCTACGTGATCGAGCGGAGATGAAAGGACTCCGCCTTCGGGCTGTCGCAGCAGCCCGGTGAAGCTGGGGCAGCCTGATCGTGGGAGCGCAGGGGAGGGCGGGAGCAGCCCCGACGAAGGCGAGGCGGGCCGGCACCACCAGACGGCTCAGTGCTCGTTCAGCGAGACGGAAAGGCGTAACGAAAGTGAACCAGTGGTCGAACCCCATTAAGCGTGAAGCCGGCTCCAATCTGGTGGATGTGGGCCGGATCGCAGCGCACGTCGTCCGTGCTGGTCGCGGGCGGCGACTCCGAAGCCGATCTAATGCAGTCGGTGGTGAGGCCACGAGGAAGGTCTGCAGCGTACTCGTGGCGATGCTGCAAGGGGAAGAGCTGGGCGCCGACCCTGTCGATCGAGACGTGGTGAACGTGGGAACCGCCCCGGGATCGCCCTTCCTGCCGCCCATTGTGGGGCGCTTCGCACCGTTCGGTGGTGAAAAGCTGTTACGCTCGTCACAGATAGCGGCAGACACGGCTAAGCCAGCAGGAGAGTTCGACCTCGTGTCTCGCTCCAGATCCTCGCGAGAACTGGCGCGTGGCACGAGAGGGCGTAGAGCTGGCGGGCACAACGACCCGGCCGTGTGGCCAGCGTCTCCAACTCCAACAGCCGCGCGTCAGGGAATATCTCGCGTGCCTGGGTGAGCAGCTTGCGACGGCCGTAGTATGTTGTGTGGTCTGCTAGGAACGTGGCGTTGAGGTCCGTGACCTCCCTTGAGTTCTTGCCCTGCTGGAAGTCGTTCCTGATCCCCAGCCGTGCCCACAATGACAGCCATAGACGGGACTGCATCACAGTCGCGAATGGAACAAAGATGTGCGGCTCGCGCAGCGAATACCGGGGAGGAAAAATGTTCAGCGAAGCCCCGCCTGGACGGAGCACGCGGCGTATCTCCCGCAGAGCCACGCCGTAGTCCTGGATATGCTCAAAAACCTGGTCGGAGACCACGCAGTCAAACGAATCGTCATCGAAGGGAATGCGATAGGGCGACTCGTCCAGAGCGCGCATCTGGTCGGTCTGCTCGCTCATCTCGAAGGCAAAGTCGCACCCGAAAGCGTTGAACTCTGCTTCGCTAAACGCTCGCACAAGGCCCGCTTTGCCGCACCCGAAATCCAAGACCACGCTGGACTCGGCTAGCGGGTGCCCAGCGTCGACAAGCAGCCGCTGGAAATGATCCGCTCGCATCCGATTATCCATAGATGCATTCTAACCCGTCGATTGGATCTAGGCAGAACCGGCAATGCACGCGTCAGCCCTATGCAGCGAGGGACGCGGTTCTGTGGCCGCTCATCGGTGGACACGACCCGCCACGTGTGCAATTCCGTGGTCATCTGGACATCGCCGGACGAAAGCATGCGGGCCACGCTTTTTACCGCGCTCGTCGCTGCGATTCGCGCTCGACGATCTGAAGCTTGTACTTAGCGCTGAACCCCGCCGTGTTACTCGCTCCACCAGCTCGGGGTCCGGGACCCCCGCGGCGCGCCCGACGGCCGTTCGATTCCACTTCGCGGCCGTCGGAGCTGAGCGAGCGCGCTTTGAGGCGCAGCGGTCGGGTTGACGAGCCGTGTTGTGCCTACGCCGCCAGGAAGCGTCGCGCCCAGAGCTCGAACGAAAGCAGGCAGAATATCTGCCGGGTGTGATCGAACTCACGGCGTTGATGTCGGTGCAGCAGGGCTCGCACCGCGTCGCGGGAGAACAGCTGCGTCGAGAATGCATCGTCGGCCAGGAGCAGCTCGTCGGCGAACGCCTTCATGTCGGTTCGCAGCCAGCGATCGACCGGTGTGACGAAGCCGCGCTCCTTGCGATGCACGATCTCGCGTGGAAGCACCGGCGTGAGGGCCGCCTTCTCGACCACCTTGCGCCGGCCCCGGCGGATCTTGAACGAGCTGGGCATGGACTCGACGAACTCGACGAGGTCGGAGTCCAGGAATGGCACGCGCATCTCAACCGACTCGGCCATCGACATCTTGTCTCCAACCAGGAGCAGGTCGTCAGGCAGCCACAGCCTGGTGTCCACATACATAATCTGATTGAGCGGATCACGGTCCAGGACTTCACGGCGCAGGTGCTCAACGCGCTCGGCTGCAGTACTGTGTCCATTCGCCAGGCACTGTGCGGTCAGCTCAGGACCGTAGAGTTCGCGCTTTTGCTCCTCCGTGAAGACGGCATAGATGTTCATGAAGCGCTGAAGCACATTTGGGTACCTGAGAGCCCTCAGGCCGCGCTCAAGGCGGGCGGAGCGAACCCGATCCGATGCGCGCCCCAGCGGCGCCAGCGCGCTCGGCAGAGGTCTGGGCAGTCGCAGCGCGATGCCAGCGACCCACTCGCCTACGTAGCGCCAGTACCCGGCCAGCAGCTCATCGGCCCCCTGTCCACTGAGCAAAACGGGTACGTGCTCGCGGGCCAGACGCGAAATCTGGCGGAAGCCGAGCGCCGAGCTGGTACCGACCGGCTCCTCGAGCATCTCGATGACCGCCGGAAGCTCGGCCGCGAAATCACTGTGGCCCACGATGAGCTCGTGGTGTTCGGTCCCAAACAGCTCGGCGGTCTCCCGGGCGAGCCCGGTCTCGTCCGCGTCACCTCCCCCTTCGAAGCCTACGGTGAACGTCTTGACCTGCGAGCTCCTCTCGGCCATTAGCGCCACGACCGCCGCCGAGTCGACTCCGCCGCTGAGCATCACGCCGATCGGCCGGTCACTCATCATCTGACGGTGAACGGACCTGCGTAGGTGCTCGCGCAGCCCGTCGGCAGCGTCGTCGAATGGCATGTCGTCCCGAATCGCCGGCCGTGGATTCCAATAGCGCCGCTTGTTCCCCGTCCCCTCCCGCCAGACCAGGACGGTCGCTGGCTCGAGCTTCTCGACCCCGGCGATCAGCGTGCGCGGCGCGGGCGTGAATCGGTACGTGAGGTGCTCATCCAGGGCGACCGGATCGAGTTGCCGCGGAACGGCTGGATCCTGCAACAACGCCTTGATCTCGGAGGCGAAGCGCAGCTGGGAGCCTGTGCGATGGAGATAGAGCGGCTTGACCCCAAGCTGATCGCGGGCGAGGAGCAGCGTGCGCGACTGCTCGTCCCAAAGTGCGATCGCGAAGATGCCGTTCAGGCGTCCTGCAAACTCCGGGCCCAGCTCCTCGTAGAGATGAGGGATCACCTCTCCGTCGGTGCGTGAGCGGAAGCGATGGCCACGCTCTTGCAGTTCGGCTCGGAGCTCGTCGTGGTTGTATATCTCGCCGTTGAAGACGACATGCACGGTCCTCGCCTCGTTGCGAAGCGGCTGCGCGCCCCCCTGCACGTCGACGATCGCAAGCCGTCGCATGCCGAGCGCGACATCCTCCTCGCCCCACAGGCTCTCGCCATCCGGTCCGCGGTGGGCCATGGCTGACACCATGCGAGCCAGGACCTCGCGCCGCACTGGAACTCCAGGCGTGATGATGCCGGCGATGCCGCACACTAGACGGGAATCTTCATGGGAGCCAAGCCGGGAACGAGCTCGGCGTAGAGGTCCAGGAGGCGCTCCGCGATCCGCTCCTGGCCGAGCCAGTCCGAGCGCTCCGAGCCGTTGCTGCGTCGCCGCACGGTCAGGCATTCGACAAGCGCGCCGGCGAGGGACCCTGGCTCCGCGGCGCAGACCCACGAGGGATCGATGTCGCCCAGGATCTCGGCGACGTCCCCGACGTCCGTGGAGATGACCGGGAGGTCGCAGGCCATCGCCTCCTTGACGACGTTCGGCGAGCCCTCGATCGCCGAGGTGAGCAACAGGCAGTCGGCGCCCGCCATCAGCATCGGCATCTCCGCTGGAAGCGTGCCCCAAGCCACCTCGAGTCGGACCGGTCCAAGCTCTCGCTCAGCGTCTCGGCACGCCGCCTCGGCGAGCCAATGGCGCTTGCGCTCCACCGCCGGATCCGCCGCGAAGAGGACGATGCGATCCTCGGCAGCCCAGCCCAGGGAGCGGCGAGCCTCCTCCCCTGAGCGAGGATGAAAGATCGAGCGGTCGACGCCGTTGGGCACCACTAGGTTGCGTTTGCGCGCGGAGGGGTGCAGCGTGCCCTCCATCTCGGCCGACTTGGTGACGGTGCGATTTATCAGCCGCGCATGGGCGCGCAGCAGTGCCCGGCGAACGCGACTCGCTGGAGTAATCGAACCGTCCGCTCGCGGGGTGCCCAGCACGTCGTCCCCGCAGTAGGAGACCACCACCGGTCCTCGTACGTACCAGCGCGCTACGAGTGCGGTCTCTCCCCCGTGGGCATGCACCAACCGCGGCCGACGCGATGAGAAGTTGCGTCGCAGCATGCGTAGTGACTCACGAACATAGGCCCAGCGCGTTCGGTGGCCTTCAATGAAGATCACCTCGCAGTCGAGCCCTCGTGTCCGCAGCGATTCGATCTGGCGGAAGACGAAGATGCCATACCCCGGATGCTCCTCCGTCGGCCACATGTTCGTGACCATCAGCACATCAGGTCGGTCTTCTCTGGCGGAGCGAAGCCGCATCGCTATGCAAGCTCCTCGATCCGAGCGATCAACCGGTTGCGCAACTCGCGGCCCCGCTCATGCCGTCGCTGACGCGCCTGCTCCGTCTCATGAGCGTCCCTGGGAGCCCAGTCGACGCTCGTGGGCTCCTGACCCCGAAGGTCGTGCAACAGGCCTCGCTGGATGAGCTCCGCGTCGACCGCCGCGAACCGCCCGGCGAACATCGTGTACGCGCGAACTCCGAGCAGTGCCGCCTCCCGGCACATCGTTCCCCCGGCCCCCACAAAGACGTCGGCCGAGCGCAGGAGCGCCAGACCATCAACGGCATGCTCGGGCGCTTGCACGCCGGCCATCTCGGAGTATTGGCTTCGCTGATGCGCCATCCGAGGCAGGACGACGACCTGCAGGTCCTCGCGTTCGATCGCGCGCCGCAGCACCAGATCAAACAGGGAGTTGCCCCGCTGGTGGTAGAGCGCACCCTCCGGTGGGGGACGGAACACAGCCAAGCTCCTGCCATCCTCGATCTCGATCGGATCGGCAACAGCGTCGACCTCGTCGAGATACAGCTCCTCCTTGAATCCGTCGAACTTAGCCACGCGCTTGGCGGAGGCGCCGTACCGCCTCAGCCGCTCTGGCGGAAAGACGCTGGGGACGACCACACGATGCGCCAGCCGAAAGCTCAAATGGTTCGCCGGCTGATACTCGTAGTCCATCAGCGTCAGAACCGGTATGCCGAGGCTGCGGGCAGCGACGATCTGCGCATACGAGCCCAGCGACGCGGCGGCGTCAACGTTGATCGGCGCGAGCACCCTGCGAAGCCCTAAGACCCGGCTCGCGATCGCTCGGGCCTTCGCGCCCCGCGACCCCGGGCTCTCGCCGCCGACGACCGTCGCATCCGGCCATATCGACAGCGTCAAGTCGCGCGTCTGGGCGTGATCACGGGTTGTCACGAAGAGCTCGTGCCCACGAGCCTCCAGCTCGCGCGCCACCGGCCCGAGCAAGACCGGATGCGGCGAATTCGCCATGTCGAGCCAGATGCGCAAGGTTCTCTGTGGAGGTTCGGTCTCGATCACGGCCCAGTCGGCGTCAGCTCTCCAGCGCGGGCGCCGTCGCCACAGGCCGGCTCTCGCCTCGGTGCCACGCGACCTGCTCGCTGAGCCCCTCGTAGAGCGAACGCGAGGGAGCGAAGCCGAGTTGCGCACGGGCCCTGCTCGTGTCGGCCGCCGTATCGCGGGCGTCACCGGCCTGCGCGGCGACGCGGCGAACGTTGAGATCCTCTCCCGTGAGATCGGCGATCATCTCGAGCACCTCGTTCATGGATGTCCTGGCGCCACCGCCGAGGTTGTAGACCGCACCGGGATGCCCATCCACGGCGGCGGCGATCGTGCCATCGACCGCGTCACGGACAAATGTGAAGTCGCGGGTCTGACCGCCGTCGCCGTAGATGACGATCTCCTCGTGCTCCAGGGCCGCGCGTATGAGCTTGTTGAACGCCATGTCCGGGCGCTGGCGCGGCCCGTATACGGTGAAGTAACGGAGCATGACTATGGGCAGCGCATGGCTGCGGTGGTATAGACGGCACAGGTGCTCGCCGAGCACCTTGGTCGCACCGTATGGAGAGATCGGCTGCAGCGAGGATTCCTCAGTGGTGGGAAATCGCGTCGCGTCACCGTACACCGACGATGAGGACGCGAATACAAAGCGTTCGAGCGCGACCGACCGAGACGCCTCCAGCAACCGCTGTAGTGCGGTCACATTGCTGTCGACGTACACCCCAAATGTCTGCCCCCAGCTCGCCCGCACCCCGGGCTGCGCCGCGAGGTGAAAGACGACCTCGATCCCATCGAGAAGGGAGATCAGGTCCAGATCCACGAGATCTCCCTCGAGGAACGTCCACGCTGCGTGGTCCTCCATCTGCGCCACGTTCGCGCGCTTGAGCTCGGGCTCATAGTACGAGGTGAAGGAATCAATTCCGAGCACACGGTGCCCCTGCTCCAGACATCCCTGAGCCAGGTGCGAGCCAATGAAGCCGGCGGCGCCGGTTACGAGCACGTTTGCCATCAAATGCCTCCTTAATTCGCTCCGCTGCGCCGCAGCACAACCGGAAGCGTGCGCAGGATCAGCCGCACGTCCCCCCAGAGCGACCAGTTCGTGACGTACAGGTAGTCGAGCTTGACCATCTCCTCGAAGGGGATGCTCGTGCGACCGAGAACCTGCCACAGCCCGGTGATCCCCGGGGTCAGGTCGAGTCGTCCGCGCGCCCAGTCGTCGACCATCATGTCCTCGTCCGCGACCAGCGGCCGTGGACCCACGAGGCTCATGTCGCCCTTGAGCACGTTCCAGAGCTGGGGGAGCTCGTCGAGGCTCGCCAGCCGCAGGAGGCGACCGACGCCCGTGATGCGCGGATCGTGCTCGAGGTGCAGCCAGTGCAGGTCCTTGCTCTGCACGAGGAGCTCCGCGCGGTGCGCCTCGGCGTCGACGGCCATCGTGCGTAGCTTGAGCAGCGTGAAGCGATGCCCTTCCTTGCCGATGCGCTCTTGGCGGAAGAACACAGGGCCCGGCGAGTCGAGCTTGATCGCGACCGCCAGCACCATGAGGGCGGGGAGCGCGACGATGCTCAGCAGCCCTGCCCCCGCGACATCCAGGCCGCGCTTGGCCAGGCGCGAGGAACGCGAGAGCACCGACGGGTTGATCCCCAGCACCGTCACCCCCTGCACGTCATCGACCTCGACCGACGGCCCCAGCGCGCTGCACGTCGCCGGCAATAGGCTCACCTTCACCGATACCGTCTTGCAGTCGCGCAGTACACCCAACAGCCGCTCGCCGTCGACCTCGGCGTCCGCCACTACCACCCGCCCCACACGATGCTTCACCATCAGGCCCGGCAGGTCGACCTCCTCCAGGCAGCCCAGGCGCGGCAACCCGAGCGCCTCCCCCGCGTCCTCGGCGCAGCTGACCATCCCGATCGGCTCCAGGCGCAGGCTCGCCCTGGCGCGCATCTTCTCAATCAGCGCGCCACTGGTCTTGCCCGTGCCGATCAACAGCACCCGCTCCGGCGAGACCAGGCGCAGGAAGCCCGCGCGCGCAAGCGCACGACCCGCGAGCACCAGCACCATCGCCAGAGCTCCGAACGCAAGGATCGCCGCGAACATCAGCTTCGCCGGCGCCACGACCACAAACCAGCACCACATCAAGAGACACCCCAAGAGAAGGCCATGAAACAGCGAAGGCAAGTCGTCCAGCGTGCTGTGGCTCAGCCGCTTGGCGTCCCGCTCATACAACCCGTACAGCTTGAAGAGCACCACCCACGCGGGCAGCGTGATCAACCCGTAGAGCAGGTACTCCTGCCAGGAATGTCCCCGCGCGCCGGCGACCAGCGCCATCGCCACAGCCATCGCCAGAGCTAGGCACACCGCGTCACTCACCGCCAGCAACCGCCGCAGGAACCAGTCGCGGCGGCCGTAGCCGCGCGCCACCAGCATCCCCGCGCGCGACGGATCGGCCCGCGGGCGGGGATGCGAGTCAAAGGCAGCATCGAGCGACGCCTCCTGGGCCTCCGTGCCAACGGGAGCCACGTCAGGCATCGGCGCAGACCCGGTCACGGACGAGAATCGGGGCGAGGCCGGCGGCCCGGCGAAGCTCGCAGCGGAGGAGAACGCGTCCGTGCGTTGTGTTTCTGTGCCGTCCTTGGACATGCTCCATCAACGTCGTGGCTGCACGTGGACTTCTGCGCTCCACCCTGCGCATCCGGCTCATCCGAGACGGTCTTCGATGCCGGTACGCTGATCCGGTGAGAACGCCCGAAGAACCCGCCCGCGCCACGGACCCGCAGGTCGCCGACGCCGTTCGCGACCCGCTCGCCGCCGCCGAGACGCTACGTGCCGCTCGGCAGCGCCCGATGGCCGAGCGCCTGGAGCTGGCATTGAGCTGGAACGCCGTCGCCGCCGAGCTTCGCGCCGGTCTCGCTGCGGCCACCAGACACACGAACCCTAGCCAGTGACCAAACCGGGCAGCTTCGACGCTCGCGAGCTGTTCACAGCGCTCGCACACCGCGACGTGGAGTATGTGACGATCGGCGGTATCGCGATCCAGGCGCACGGCGGCCAGCGCCTGACACAGGACCTCGATGTCGCCATCGCCGCATCCACCGAGAACCTCGCGCGACTGGCCGATGCGCTGCTCGACCTCGACGCTCGAATCCTCGGCCCCGACGGCCAGCGCTCACTCTCG
Source organism: Solirubrobacteraceae bacterium (assembly GCA_017882375.1). Classification (GTDB taxonomy): domain Bacteria; phylum Actinomycetota; class Thermoleophilia; order Solirubrobacterales; family Solirubrobacteraceae; genus Palsa-744. The sequence goes on from JADGPP010000018.1 coordinate 47,020, forward strand.
ACGCCGACCGCGCCCCTTCTCGCCTCAAGCGATCAGTGGCATCTCATCACCGACCACGGCCCGCTGGACCTCATCACGCTGCCGGCTCACCTCGGAACGTTCGCTGAGCTGCGAGCCCGCGCTCACCAGGTGCCCCTGGGCGAGTTGTCGATCCCCATCGCTCACCGCGAGGATCTGCTGAAGATGAAGCGAGCCGCCGGCCGGCCGCAGGATCTCGCTGACGTCCGACTGCTCGAATCGCTCGACGACGCACCGTGAGGCAGCAGGCGGGCCGGCGCTCTAGGGGGAGACCCTCGATGGCACGCGCAGATCTCCACGGTAGCTCGCGCCCCACGCGATCGGAACGCTGTCGCGGGTCCTCGCACCATCCGCGCCCGGCCCGGACGGCGCAACGTGCTCGCCGTACGTCGGACGCTCGCCGTCGACGAGCTCGATCGGGCCGCCCGAGCGCTCCATCGAACGGTGTGCTGCCTCCACAGCACGCACGACTTCCAGTCCGAGCGCGCTGCTGGAGCGCGGTTCCTCACCGGTGCGTATGGCATGTGCGAAATCGGCCAGCTCCAGTCCCAGCGGCTCACCCGCCTCGATGCGGGGCACCACGATGTCCCCGCTGCGGTATGTCAGCCGATACTCCCCGAACGTCGCCGGCGCCTCGGTTGTCGAGACGTCCAGCCCC
>JADGPP010000019.1 GCA_017882375.1 Solirubrobacteraceae bacterium
CAAAGAGCGTGCTCACCGCGAAAAGGCGCTGATCCTGTGGGCCGATGAGATGGGTTTGCGCTCCGATCACACCGCCGGGCGATCCTGGAGCCCGGTCGGCAGGACACCCGTGATCGAGGGCACCGGCCAGCGCTTCGGCGCGAACGTGATCTCGGCGATCTCCAACAAGGGACACCTGTCCTTCCGGGTGTTCAAGGAGAAATTCGTGGCTGCGGTGTTCATCGACTTCCTGAACCGCCTCGTCCGCCAGAGCAAGGGGCAGAAGATCATCCTGATCCTCGACGGGCACCCTGTGCACCGCTCGAAGAAGGTGAAGCTCTGGGCGCAGTCGCACGCCGAGCAGATCGAGCTGCAGTTCCTGCCCGGCTACGCACCGGAGCTCAACCCGACCGAGCTGCTCAACCAGGACGTCAAGACAAACGCGCTCGGCCGCCGCCGGCCGCACACCCAGGACGAGCTGATCGGCGACACCCGCAGCTACCTACGCTCACGCCAACGAACCCCCCGCATCGTCGCACGCTACTTCCAGGAGAAACAAGTCAGCTACGCCAAAGCCGCATGACGGCTATTTACTAGGCCGAAGTAGTAAGCCACGCTCAACCCCAAAGCAACCGCGCCGCCGAGCACTAGAAATACTGAGAGTGTCAGCACTGCAATCTTGTTTGGGCTGCCGTTCACGATAGGCGCGCCAGCCTTCACGATAGGCAACGCAACCAACGCGGTAGCCGTCAGGCCAAGTCCTCCTACCACGACGTGCCGCGCGTCGCTTGTTGGGTGCTGATGTACTAGGACTTTCAGGGCCGCAATCTCGCCCGCAAGGGCGAAGAACACGACTACCGAACGCCTCCGAACAATAGTGTCATAAAAGTGTCCTGACCAACTGGTAACTTCTCAAAAAGCCAATCGGGGCGGCCGGATTCGAACCGGCGACCCCCTGCTCCCAAAGCAGGTGCGCTACCAGGCTGCGCCACGCCCCGTTCCAAGGCGAGTCTACCGCCGCGTGTCCTGCGCATCCACGCGTGTCTGCACATCCACGCCTGCAGACGGGCGGCAGCTGGGCGGAGTCGACCGTGACGGTGAGCACGGCGTGCACCGGCAGCGGACGCCAGCGATGCAGCAGAGCGCGATCGCCTGGGCCTGGCGCGCGGATCGCGGCGGTCTCCTCGCCGGCGCGCTGCTAGCCTCCGCCACCGCCCATGGCCGACGTCCAACCGCTGCGCGCTCTGCACTACGACCCCGCCGTGGCCGGCGCGCTGCAGGACGTGGTCGCGCCGCCGTATGACGTGATCGATGCCTCCCAGCGCGCCGAGCTGATCGCGCGCTCGCCGTTCAACGTCGTCGGCGTGGACCTCCCGCAGGGCGAGCCGGACCGGTATGCGGCGGCGCGTGAGCTGTTTCAGAGCTGGCAGCGCCAGGGCGCGCTGGTGCGCGACGGCGAGCCGGCGCTGTGGGCGCACACGCAGGACTACTCCGGCCCGGATGGCCAGCGACGCACCAGGCGCGGCTTCTTCTGCCGCGTGCGCATCGAGGGTTACGGCCCGGGGCGCGTGCGCCCACACGAGCGCACGCATCCCGGCCCGAAGGAGGACCGCCTGCGCCTGACGCGCGCCACGCGCGCGAACATCTCGCCGATCTTCTCGCTGTTCTCCGACCCGGCGAACGCCGCGTGGGCGGCGCTCGAGCCGTTCACCGCGCAGACGCCGTGGGGCGAGGTGAGCGACGCCGATCAGACCGTCCATCGCCTGTGGCGCGCCTGTGACGCGCAGGCGATCGCCGCTGTGCAGGCGGCGACGCGCGACGCCGAGCTGCTGATCGCCGACGGCCACCACCGCTACGAGACGATGCAGGCCTACGCCGAGGAGGTCGGCGGCGACGGCGAGCACCGCTACATCCTGATGTGCCTGGTCGCGCTGGAGGATCCGGGACTGACGGTGTTCCCGACGCACCGTCTGGTCAACCGTCTCGACGAGAAGCGACGCGCAGCGCTCGCGCAGGCGCTGCAGCGCGATTTTCAGATCGCCGAGGTGCCGATCGACGACGCCGCGCCGGCGCCCGGCGGCGGACTGCTGCAGCTCGGCTACATCACCTCGCAGGACGAGCGCGCCTACCGCCTGACGCTGAAGGACCAGGCGATCGCCGATGCGGCGCTGAGCGGGCACTCCGACGCCTACCGCCACCTCGACACGGGCGTGTTGGAGACGTTGCTGCTGAAGGGCGCGCTCGGCCTGTCAGACGACGACATCTCGCACTTCAACGGCCTGTTCTACGCGCGCGACACGGCCGAGGCGATCGCCAAGGTGCGCTCGGGCGAGTACGACGCGGCGTTCCTGATGCGCCCGACGCCGGTCTCGCAGGTGCGCGACGTGGCGGCCGAGGGCGAGAACATGCCGCCGAAGTCGACCTACTTCTTCCCTAAGCTGCTCACTGGCTTGCTCTTCAACCCCCTTTCCTAGAGCGGCTCGCAGTACCATGTAAATGAGGGTTCTCTGGGGTTCTCGAAAGGAGCGAAATGGGTGACGGGCTGACAAGGATGAAAGCCACCGCGCGACGCGACGGCGGCAGCTTCAGGCACACAGTGCAGGTGCGCGACCACGAGTTGGCGGTCGACGAGCCGCTGCAGGCGGGCGGACACGACACCGGCCCCAACCCACAGGAGCTGCTCGCGGTCAGCCTCGCCTCCTGTACGGCGATCACGATGGAGATGTACGCCGCGCGCAAGGGCTGGGACATCGGCCACGTGGAGGTCGACGTCGAGTACAGCCCGGCCGAGCGCGGCTGCCCGACGAAGTTCGAGCTGGTCATGCGCCTGCCCGACGATCTCCCCGAGGAGCAGGTCGAACGCCTGCGCGTGATCGCCGCCAAGTGCCCCGTGCACCGCGCGCTCGACGGCGAGGTCATGTTCATGGAGCGCGTCGAGCGCGTCCACCTGGCCGCCTGAGCCAAGGCCACGAGGCGGCCGTCATCTCGCCACCGGCCCCACGGAACTGATCGCGACGTCCGCGAACAGCCCGACCGAGCAGATCCGTGCGGCCGTGCTCGTGCCGCTGTTCGTGCCCGCCGAGGCCGAGGCTGCGCATGTCGTGCTCACCAGGCGCCGCGCAGACCTGCGCCGCCACGCCGGCGAGATCTCCTTTCCCGGCGGGCGCCAGGACCCCGAGGACGCCAACCTGACCGAGACGGCGCTGCGCGAGGCCGAGGAGGAGATCGGGCTGACTCGCGAGGTCGTCACGCTGCTCGGCGACCTGCCGGCGATCTCGACGTTCGCGACCAACTACCTGATCCACCCGTTCGTCGGGATGATCCCCGCCGGCCAGCGCTGGCGCGTGTCGCCGCGCGAGGTCGACGCGGTGCTCGAGCTGCCGCTGCGCGACCTGCAGGAAAGCCGCACGCGCACGCGCTTGCAGCGGCGCGGGATCAGCTTCGAGACCGACGCCTACATCCTCGACGGCCACCTCATCTGGGGCGCCACCTACCGCATCCTCGCGGACCTGCTGGAGCGGCTGCGGACGACGGGCTCCGACGGCCGGCTGACGCTCGCCTAGCGAGCCCGGCGCGACGCCTGGCTATGCGCCAGGCGTCGCTTCTACAGCTCGGACGGGCTAGCTCGGCTGTGGCACGAGACGGATGTAGGGGCGCGGTTCCTCCCACCCGTCGGGGTAGGCCTCTTTGGCCTGATCGTTGGAGACCGAGCCGGCGATGATCACCTTCTCGCCGGGCTTCCAGTTGGCCGGCGTGGCGACCTTGTGGTTGGCCGTCAGCTGCAGCGAGTCGATCACGCGCAGAACCTCGTCGAAGTTGCGCCCGGTGGTCATCGGGTACACGAGGATCAGCCGCAGCGTCTTGTCGGGCGCGATCACGAACACGTTGCGCACCGTCTGGTTGTCGGCCGGAGTGCGCCCGGCCAGGTCGCCGGAGGTGTTCGCGGGCAGCATGCCGTAGAGCTTTGCGACGTTGAAGTCGCTGTCGCTGATGATCGGATAGTTGGGCGCGACGCCCTGCGTCTCCTCGATGTCCTTGGCCCACGCCTCGTGGTTGTCGAGCGCGTCGACGGAGAGACCGATGATCTTCACGCCACGCGCGTCGAAGTCGGGCTTCACTTTGGCCATGTAGCCGAGCTCTGTCGTGCAGACGGGCGTGAAGTCCTTGGGGTGCGAGAACAGCACCGCCCAGGAGTCGCCGATCCAGTCGTGGAACTTGATGTGGCCCTCTGTGGTCTCGGCCTCGAAATCCGGGGCCACGTCGCCAAGTTGCAATGTCATTGGTGCGTTCCTTTCTCGGCAGGTCGCCGTCGCAACTCGGCTGAGCCGAGCACTTCAGAATAAATCCTGATCGGCTTTACGGGGATTACCCACAGGATAGCGCAGCGGCACGCCGTTCCGCGGCGTAGAGCCGGGCTGCGGCGGGCGATCGGCTCAGGTCTCGGGCGTCCAGCCGGACAGCTGCGACCAGGCGTCCTGTACGTCGGCCGGGCGCCGTCTCGCGGCCCCTGCCTGGGCGGGCCACAGCGCCCCGGCGACCATCGCGATGGCGCCGAGCAGCGACAGCCACGCGCCCTCGCGAAGCGACAGCGCGAACATCTTGCCCGACGGCGACGGGAGCGCGATCATCCGGTATAGAACGCAGGCACACGCGACCGCGCCGAGCGGCGCCAGCGGCCCGCGATTGGCCTCGGCCGAAGCCGCTCCGGCGAGCGCGAGCAGCGCGAGCACGCAGCCCAGGCCGCCGGCGATCAGCAGGACGACGTTGAGCGTCTTCAGCGCCTGGTGGGCGCTCAGCGAGAGGAACTCGTGACCGGCGAGGCGAAGCGAGGAAGTCAGCGCCGGGCCGCGCAAACGTTCCCGCGCGCAGTCAGCTGGCGCTCACGCCGAGCAACGAGTCCACGGCGCCGGACGCCGCGGCGACCCACGCCTCGTCGTCGTCGCGCTGCTCGCCGGCGGCGCGATCGCGACTGTCGAGAACGGCAACGGGGATCGCGTTGAGCTTCGCCAGCGACCTGACGATCCGCTCGCCGTCGGCCAGCATCTCGCAGGACACGTCGGTGCCCGTGGCCGGCCAAGCGTCGTAGACGAAGCCGCGCACGGTCGTGTCGATCGTTTGCGTGAGAAAGAACTCCAGGCGCGAGGAGTGCAGGGCCGCCACGGCGTCGGGCTGGCCATGCGCCCCGGCGAGCATCCAGCAGGCGATCGTCACGTTCTCCAGCGCGCCGCGCAGCGTGGCCAGGCGATCGGGCGTGCCGATCCAGCATTCGGCGCCGCAGGCCTCGATCGCCGCGCGACCGTCCTCGCTGCGCGTGGTCGCGCGCAGCGCGTGGCCCTGCTCGACCATGCGCGCGGCGAAGCGCCGACCCCGGCAGCCACCGCCGACGATGAGGATTCGCGCCACGGCGCGCCATCTTAGGGAGCGCTAGCCGCCGGGCACCCGGCGGCACGGCAAGGCGCGCCGCGCGCCGATCGTCTCCGCCTGCGCGCGGCGTCGCCTATGATCGCGGCGGGCCCCACCCGAGGGGCTCAACGCGTCTCAGAGCCGCCGGACACGCCGCGCGAGATCGGAACACCCGAGGCGAGATTGGAACACCCGAGGATGGATGACTCAGATAGCCCTGTGACAGATGACGTGGTGACGATGGAGAAGATCGTCGCGCTGTGCAAGCGGCGCGGCTTCGTCTTTGCGTCGTCGGAGATCTACGGCGGGATCGGCTCGACCTACGACTACGGCCACTACGGCGTGCTGTTGAAGGCGAACGTCAAGAACGAGTGGTGGCGCGCGATGCTCACCGAGCGCGACGACATCGTGGCGATCGACTCGGCGATCCTGCAGCACCCGCGCGTGTGGGAGGCCTCCGGCCATCTGCAGGGCTTCACCGACCCGCTGGTGGACTGCAGGACGTGCGGCAAGCGCTATCGCGCCGACCACCTGTCAGAGCTTCAGTGCGGGCGCAAACCGTCGAAGCATCCGGGCGAGACGGACGAGTGCGATCTGACGCAGGCGCGCGACTTCAACCTGATGTTCGAGACGACGATCGGCCCGGTGAAGGAGTCGGGCTCGGTCGCCTACCTGCGCCCGGAGACCGCGCAGGGCATCTTCATCAACTTCAAGAACGTGCTGCAGTTCTCGCGCAAGAAGCCGCCGTTCGGGATTGCGCAGATCGGCAAGTCCTTTCGCAACGAGATCACGCCGGGCAACTTCATCTTCCGCACGCGTGAGTTCGAGCAGATGGAGATGGAGTTCTTCGTGGCGCCCGACGAAGCGCAGCAGTGGTTCGAGCACTGGCTGGCCGAGCGCGAGCTGTGGTACACGGGCCTGGGCATTCGTCCCGACCACCTGCGCCTGCGCGCGCACGACGCAGATGAGCTGTCGCACTACTCCTCGGGCACGAGCGACGTCGAATACCTCTTCCCGTCCACCACCCCTGGCGGCGGAGCCCGCTGGTCAGAGCTCGAGGGCATCGCCAACCGCGGCGACTTCGACCTGACGCGCCACGCGGAGTTCTCGGGCGAGAAGCTCGAGTACTTCGACCAGGCCAGCGGCCAGCGCTACGTCCCGCACGTGATCGAGCCGGCCGCGGGCGCCGACCGCGCCACGCTGGCGTTCCTGGTGGACGCCTACGACGAGGAAGTCGTCGCCGGCGAGGGCGAGGGCTCTGGCGAGACGCGCATCGTCCTGCGGCTGCATCCGCGCCTGGCGCCGGTGAAGGCGGCGGTGCTGCCGCTGCTGAAGAAAGACGGCATGCCGGAGCTGGCGCGGGAGGTGCACCGGGCGGTGCGCACGGTGGTTCAGGCCGAGTACGACGACGGCGGCTCGATTGGCAAGCGCTACCGCCGACACGATGAGATCGGCACGCCGTTCTGCCTGACGATCGACCACGAGAGCCTGGGGGATCGAACGGTGACGCTGCGCGACCGCGACTCGCTGGCACAGGAGCGCATTGCGATCGAGGGGATCGCCGAGGAGATCGAGCGGCGCGTGACGGCGCCGTGGATAACGCCAAAGCTGGCCTGAGAGGAGATAGATGGACTTCGAACTCACCGACGAGCAGCGCCTGATCAAGCAGACCGCGCGCGAGTTCACCGACAGGGAGATCGTCAGGCAGTCGCGTGAAAACGCGCGCAACCACCACTTCGACCTGGAGCTGGTGGCGAAGATCGCCAGCCAGGGCTACCTCGGCGCGATCGTCCCGTCGGAGTACGGCGGCGCGGGCCTTGACTACCTCAGCTACGGGCTGATCGTCGAGGAGATCGGCCGCGGCGACTCGGCGATCCGCACGGTGATCTCGGTGCAGACGTCGCTCGTCTGCTCGGCGATCCTCAGGTGGGGCACCGAGGAGCAGAAGCACCACTACCTGCCGAAGCTGTGCACGGGCGAGTGGCTGGGCTGCTTCGGGCTGACCGAGCCGGACACGGGGTCGGACGCGGCCAACCAGAAGACGCGCGCGAAGAAGACCGACGACGGCTGGGTGATCAACGGCGCGAAGATGTGGATCTCGATGGGCAACTACGCGCGCGTGGCGCTGATCTTCGCGCAGACGGACCCGGAGCTCGGCTACAAGGGCCTGGCGTGCTTTCTCGTGGACACCGAGCAGGACGGCTTCAAACCGTCGACGATCGAGCACAAGATGGGCCTGCACGCCTCCGACACGGCGTCGATCGCGCTGGAAGACGTCCAGGTGACCGACGAGCAGATGCTCGGCGGCATCGGCGGCGGCTTCAAAGTTGCGATGTCGGCGCTGGACTCCGGGCGCTACTCGGTGGCGGCCGGTTGTGTGGGCATCTGTCAGGGATGCGTCGAGGAGTCGGTCAGCTACGCCAAGGAGCGCGAGCAGTTCGGGCGACCGATCGCGAGCTTTCAGCTGGTGCAGGCGATGATCGCCGACATGGTGCTGAAGACCGACGCCTCGCGCATGCTCGTGTGGCGCGCGGGCTGGCTGAAGGATCTCGGGCGGCCGAACACGCTGGAGACGTCGGTGGCCAAGCTGCACGCGACGGAGGCGTCGCTGGAGTGCGCGAACCTGGCGATCCAGGTGCATGGCGGCGCGGGCTACGTCGACGACCACCCCGTCGAGCGCTACTTCCGCGACGCGCGCGTGACGACGCTGTACGAGGGCACCTCGCAGATCCAGAAACTGATCATCGGCCGTGAGATGACCGGTATCGGCGCGATGGTGCCCGCCTGAGCGGGCGAGGAGGCGAGGGCATGCCCGCTCAGCCACTGGCAGACAACGACGATTATTCCGGCGGAGCCGGCGAGGTTCGCGTTCCGGCCGTAATCGGCGTGCTGGGCGCTGGCACGATGGGCGCTGGCATTGCCCAGCTGGCCGCGCGTGCGGGCGCGCGCACGCTTCTGCACGACCCGGTCGCCGAGGCGCTGGAGCGTGGCGTGCAGCGGATCGAGGACGGGCTGGCCAAAGAAGCCGCCAAGGGACGCCTCAGCGAGGACCAGGCAAGTGACGCCGTCAAGCGGCTGGAGCCGGCCGCAGAGCTGGCGCAGCTGGCGCCGTGTGAGCTGGTGATCGAGGCGGCTCCGGAGCGCTTGCAGCTCAAGCACGAGCTCTACCGCCAGCTCTCGGAGATCGTCGACGAGCAGTGCGTGCTGGCGAGCAACACCTCGTCGCTGCTGATGACGGCGATCGCGCCGGCGGCGAGCCACCCCGAGCGCGTGGTGGGGATGCACTTCTTCAACCCCGCGCCGGTCATGCGCCTGCTGGAGGTGGTCGCCGGCGAGCAGTCCTCGGGCCGGGCGCTGGCGATCGCCGACGCCACGGGCAGGGCGATGGGCAAGACGGTGATCCGCGCCAAGGACGGGCCGGGCTTCCTGGTCAACCGCAGCAACCGGCCGTTCGGGCTGGAGTCGCTGCGGCTGCTGCAGGAGCAGATCGCCGACGTGCCGACGATCGATCGCATCTGCCGCATGGAGGGCGCCTTTCGCATGGGCCCGTTCGAGCTGATGGACCTGGTGGGGGTCGACGTCGGCTTTGAGATCTCCAAGAGCTTCTACGAGCAGAGCTTCGGCGAGCCGCGCTGGCGCCCGTCGCCGATCTCCGCGCGCTACGTCGCCGCGGGTCTGCACGGACGCAAGACCAAGCGCGGCTACTACACCTACCAGGACGGCGGCGGCGCAGGCGCAGGCCCGGGCCACCGCCCGCAGGACCCCGACCCGCGCGAGGCGCAGCAACCGGGCACGGGCGAGGGCGTGATCGTGATCGCCGGCTCGGGCGTGGTCGCGGAGGAGCTTCGCCACTACGCCGCGCAGGCCGGCTATGAGGTGCGCTCGCCGCACGACCCGACGGGCGGCGTGCCGCCGGCGCTGATCGTCGAATGCGACCGCGTGCCGGCCTCCCGAGGTGCGGCGGCGGGCGCAGATCCAATCGCACGCGAGCTGCACTCGCAACCGCACACGCAGGGCGGCGCGCACCTCGTGCTCTGCCAGGCCGGCTCGCTGGCGGCGCTGGACCCGGCGGGCAGCGCAGTGGGCTTTCACGTGCTCGCGCCGCTGGAGCAGGCGCGCCTGGTCGAGCTGACGCGCAACGACAGCTCGTCGCCGGTGGCGGCCGCGCGCGCGGAGCGGTTCTTCGCGGCGCTGGGCAAGCACGTCGCGTGGGTGGGCGACGCGCCCGGGCTGGTGCTCGGGCGGATCGTCTGCCAGGTGATCAACGAGTGCGCGTTCTCGCTCGGCGAAGGCGTCGGCAGCGCGAAGGACATCGACACGGGGATGGTGCTCGGCCTGAGCTATCCGCTCGGCCCGCTGAAGTGGGCCGACGAGCTGGGCCTCGATCACGTGCTGAGCGTGCTGCAGGCGCTGTGCGCGGAGTACCGCGAGGAGCGCTACCGCCCCGCACCGGTCCTGCGCCGCCTGGTGGCGGGGGGGCAGCTGGGACGCACGACGGGGGCGGGCTTCTTCGAGTACGACGGCGATCGCTGACGGGCGACCTCACGTTTGCCGGCCCGGCGTCGTTCTATGACCGTGAGCGCATCAGGGCTGCCCCCCTTCCAACGCTTCCTCGACGCCGAACGCGACGTCGTCTGGCGCTTTCTCGTCTCGGCGGTCGGCAGCGCCGAGGCCGAGGACTGCTTTCAGGAGACGTTCATCGCGGCGCTGCGCGCCTACCCGCGCCTGCGCCCGGGCTCCAACGTGCGCGCATGGGTGCTGACGATCGCCCATCGCAAGGCGCTGGACGCGCACCGCGCGCGGGCCCGGCGGGCGCGGTCGTTCGCCGATCCGGCAATCGCCCACGACGGCGGATCGTCGCCGAGCGCGCAGGAGCAGGCGCTGCCGCACGACACGCCGCTGTGGGACGCGGTCGTCCAGCTGCCGGCGCGCCAGCGCTCGGCGGTGGTCCTGCGCTACGTCGCCGACCTGCCCCATCGCGACATCGCGACGGCGATCGGCTGTTCGGAGGAGGCGGCGCGACGCTCGCTGCACGAGGGGCTGACGAAACTGAGAAAGGTGGTCGCGGTATGAGCAGGCGCACGACAGGCGAGCCGGACGAGATCGAGCAGGCACTGCGCCGGGGACGCACGTACACGCACGACGCGGACCGCGCGGCGAGCGCGGCCGCGCAGCGGCTGACTCGGCGGATCGCCGAGGAGGCTCTGGCGGACGTGAGCTACGCGCCGGTCGACTCGCCGTTTGGCACGCTGCTGCTCGCCGCGACCAAGCGCGGCCTCGTGCGCGTGGCGTTTCCCGAGGAGAACGTCGACACGACGCTGCAACGCCTCGCGCTGAGGATCTCGCCGCGCATCGTGCAGGCACCCGGCCCGCTGGAGCAGATGCGCCGCGAGCTCGACGAGTACTTCGACGGCCGCCGCCGGCAGTTCGAGCTGCCGCTGGACTGGACGCTCGTCGGCCCGTTCGCCCGCCGCGTGCTCGGCGTTACGTCGGAGATCCCCTACGGCGGCGTGCTCAGCTACGCCGAAGTCGCCGCCGAGGCCGGCAGCCCGCGCGGCTCGCGCGCCGCCGGCAACGCGCTCGGCTCCAACCCGATCCCGATCGTCGTGCCCTGCCACCGCGTGCTGCGCAGCGGCGGTGCGCTCGGCGGCTACGGCGGCGGCCTGGACCGCAAGCGGTTTCTGCTCGAGCTCGAGGGCGCGCTCTAAAGGCGCTCGCTGAGCAGCGCGTCGCAAGCCCAGCGAGCGCCTTACGCGTATCGGCGTGAACCGGCTAGGCCACGCGATCGGCCGCCGGGTCGACCGCCGGCGCTGCCCACTGGGCCTCGGCCAGATCGCCCTCGGGCATGCCCTCGGGCGTGGGCACCTCGGGCGTGTCGCGCAGGTACCACTCGGCGTCGAGCGCCGCCTCACATCCGGACCCGGCGGCAGTGATCGCCTGGCGGTAGGTGTGGTCGACGAGGTCGCCGGCGGCGAACACACCGGGGCGGTTGGTGCGCGTGGACTTGCCTTCGGTCTTGACGTAGCCGTTCTCGTCGACGTCGATCTGCCCGTCGACCAATCCCGACTGCGGCTCGTGGCCGATCGCGATGAAGGCGCCCGACACGGGCAGGTCGCGCAGCTCGCCGGTCTCGGTGTTCTTCAGCTCGGCGTGGCCGAGGGCGCCGTTCTCGCCGGGCACGAACCCGTTGACGGTGTAGGGCGTGAGCAGCTCGATGTTCTCCTGCGCTCGCGCTCGCTCGAGCATGATCTTCGAGGCGCGGAAGTCGGCGCGGCGGTGCACGACGGTGACCTTGGAGGCGAACTTGGAGAGGAAGATGGCCTCCTCCATCGCCGAGTCGCCGCCACCGACGATCAGCGTCGACGCTCCGCCGAAGAACGCCGCGTCACAAGTCGCGCAGTAGCTGATGCCGCGCCCGGACAGCTCCTCCTCGCCGGGCACCGCCAGCTTCTTGTGCTCGGCGCCCATCGACAGGACGATCGTGCGCGCACGGTGCTCGGTGCCTGCGACCCACACGCGGTGGACGCCACCGGGCTCTGAGGCCAGCTCGACGCGGTCGACGTCCTCGGTGACCAGGCGCGCGCCGAAGCGCTCGGCCTGATCGCGAAACTTCTGCATGATCTCCGGGCCCATGATGCCCTCGGGAAAGCCGGGAAAGTTCTCGACGTCGGTCGTCTGCTGCAGCAGGCCGCCCCAGGCAAAGCCCTCGAACACCAGCGGGCTCAGGTTTGCGCGCGCGGTGTACAGCGCGGCGGTGTACCCGGCCGGGCCGCTGCCGATGACGATCACGTTCTCAACGTCACTCATTTCATCTCCAATCGGTACTTCACTAAGTAAAGTATAGCGCCAGGACTGGCGTTTGTCACCTTGCTCCGACCGCTCCGGGGGTTCCCACGGAACTGGCGCGCGCGCCGGCGGCGGGCTGCTCGTCCTGCTCTTCGCGCCACCGCGCAACCGTGCGGCGCAGTTGGAAGTAGGCGATCGCGCCGGGCACCGTCGGCAGCCAGAAGGAGATCCCACGATAGGACAGCACGGCGAGCACCGACAGGTCGAAGTCGACGCCGAAGGCGGCGAACGCGCCGATCATGCCGCCTTCCACGCCGCCGAGGCCGCCGGGCAGCGGCAGCAGGTTGCCGAGGGTGCCGACGAAGTAGGCCATCCAGATCACGGTGAACGGCGGCACCGAGCCGAACGCGTGGAACATCGCCCACAGCACGCTGATGTCAAAGCCCCACCAGGCGATCGCCCCGAGCAGACCCGGCTCGCGCCGGCGAATCAGGTCGATCGCCGTGCGCACGCCGCTGGCGGCGAGCGCGGGCACGGTCACGGCCCGCGCCAGCCAGTGCGCCAGACGGCCGGAGCCCGTGGCCCGGCGCTGCAGCCTGCGCTCGACGTCGCCCGGCAGCGCGGCTACGGCGCCGGCGACCCCGAGCAGCAGAGCGGCGACGATCGCCGGGACGAAGGTGATCGCAAACGAGCCGCCGCCGGGGAACAGGCCGGTGCCGAGGCCGATGCCGTCGATCAGCAGCGAGCCGGCGTAGACGACGTACAGCAGCACCGTGAAGGCGACCATCCGGCAGGCCACGAGCCGCGACTCCATGCCCGATCGCCGCAGCCCCCAGGCGGTGAGCGCGATCCCTCCCGCGCCCGCCGCGGCGAACAAGCGCGTCGCGACGAGGCCGGCCATCGTTATCTCATAGCTCTCGGGCCAGCCGATCCGTCCCTGTCCGCGTACGAACACGGCGCGAAACAGCATCACGTAGCCGGCGAAGGACAGCAGCTCGAGCGCGACGCCGATCGCTATCCACCAGCCGTTGCCGCGCTCGATGCGGTGTACCGTCGTGCCCACCCCGGAGAGCTTTGGCAGGACGAAGTAGAAGAACGCGATGACCGTCAGCACGAACAGCCCGAAGGCGATCGCCTGCCGGCGCGTGACCGCCACGCGCGGCATCTCGTCGTCGCGCGACGCGTCCCTCGACTGGGCCTGAGTAGCCTCCTCCAGCTCGGGCTCGCTGTCCGGCTCGCTCACGCCCCCCCTCTTCCCTCCTCGTGCGCGATCGTCTCCAAGCTGCCGATCGCGCGCGCCAGACGACCGGCCAGGGGCGCGGCTCGCGGGCCGAACCGGCGCACCGCCGTCGTCAGCGCCGCGCCCGCGAGCAGGTCCACGACGAAGTGCTCGCCGAGATACACCAGTGCGAAGCCCAGCGTGGCCGTGTAGGTGAAACCGAAGGCACCCGCGACCGGTCCCACCTCTGCGAGCAGAAGCGCGGCCATCAGAGATGTCGCGAAGTGAAGCGAGGGCATCGCGGCCAGTGGGTTGCCTCCAAAGACACTGTAGAGCGGGCCCCAGCCGTCTTGCCAGAAGTGCTCGCCGTACTCGACCATCATGCGCCGCACCGCCTGACCATGCTCGGAGCCGGCCGCACCGTCGGCGGTGTACCACGGCGGGGCCGTCGGTATCAGCCAGTAGAAGCTCGCGCCGACGTCGAACACCGCGTAGGTCATCGCGGCGGCGCGCGGGAAGCGCTCGGGGTGGCGCAGCAGCATGTATGCGGCGGTCCCGTGCGGCACTGCGAACCACGCCCAGTGCGTCCACACGAGCACGCGGTCCAGCGCGCGCCATTCTGCGCCCTCGGGCCCGATCCGGGCGAGCGATCGCTGCAGGCGCAGCGTCGGCAGCTCACCGAGCCCGAGCGCCCGGTCGGCGACGATCGGGTAGTCGAAGTGCGTGCGGCGCTCCTGCGCGTCGGGGTCGTCGTGCGGTGACTTGTACGCGGCGAGGTAGGCCCACATCTGCAGTCCGCAAACCGCCACGTCGCGCGCTGGCGAGCGGCGCATGGCCACGGACAGCCCGAGCGGCGCGGTGAAGGCGACGCCCTGCAGGACGACCGGCGAGACGTTCAGGCGCTTGCGCGCCAGCGGCGCGCAGAGACCCGCCGCCACCACCCCCCAGGCGGTTGCTCTGAGGGCTGTCGAGCGCCGCACGCGGCCGAGTATATGACCGCCCACCGCCTCCACCCGAGCGCGCTCGCCCGCGCGGCGAGCCAGGCAAATCGCGCTAGAGGGCGGCCTTGCGAGAGTGCGCGCGAGCGTCGGCCGCCTCGACGAGGCCGCCGACGACCGGGCTCATCACGTCGGCCTCCGGGTGCCACTGCACGCCGAGCACGAACGCCCGCTGTGGCAGCTCGACGGCCTCGATCAGTCCGTCAAACGGAGAGGTCGCGCTGACGCGCAGCCCGTCGCCGAGGCGGTCGACTCCCTGGTGGTGGTGGGACTTCGTGCCGTGTCGCGCGGCACCGACCACCCGCCCGGCAAGCGTCCCGTCGGCAACGTCGACGTCGTGGTCGGAGCCGTCGAAGGAGCCGACCACGCGGCGGTGCTCCTGATGGCCGAGATGCTCGGGGAGGTGCTGGGTGAGCGTTCCCCCGAGCGCGATGTTGATCAGCTGCATGCCGCGGCAGATGCCGAGCACGGGGAGGTCGAGATCGATCGCGGCGCGCGTCAGCGCGATCTCGAAGGCGTCTCGCTCGGGGACCGAGTCCTGCGTCTCGGCGTGCGCCGGCTGGCCGTAGCTGGCGGGATCGATGTCGGCGCCGCCGGCGAGCAGCAGCCCATCGATCAGCTCCAGCGCCTGCGCCGGCTCCTGCACCAGCTGCGAGTCGGGCGGCAGCAGCACTGCGAGCCCGCCGGCGCGCTGCACCGCGTCGACGTAGCTGCGCGCGAGCAGAACGGCCGGCTGGTCCCACACGCTCCAGCGGGCGGGCTCGAGCGCCGTGCACATGCCGATCACCGGTCGATCCATGCCTACACCATAGGATCCGCGCACGCCGGCGAGCGCTCAGCGCCGCCGGCCGGCACGAGTCGCGCGACCAGAGGAGGGCCATGAACGAGCCGACCACGCAACGCAAGACGGTCAACGTGCACCGCAACGGGGGCGCCGCGACGGTGCAGCTGAACCGTCCCGACGCGCTCAACGCGTGGAACGCGCAGCTCGGCGCCGACCTGCTCGCGGCGCTGGGCGAGGTCGCAGAGAACGACGCGGTGCGCTCGGTCACGATCACCGGCGCCGGTCGCGCGTTCTCCTCGGGCGCGGACCTGAAGGACATCAGCGGCGGAGACACTGCGCCAGACGGGCGCCCGGACGTGTACAAGACGCTTACCGAGCGCTACCACCCGATCATGCACGCGGTCCGCGAGATGCCAAAGCCGGTGATCGCGAGCGTGAACGGTCCAGCCGTGGGAATCGGCTGCTCGCTGGCGCTGTGCTGCGATCTGATCGTCGCGGCACAGAGCGCGTACTTCCTGCTCGCGTTCGTGAACATCGGACTCGTTCCCGACGGCGGGTCGTCGTTGTTCGTGCCCACGCGCGTGGGCATGGCGCGTGCGACCGAGCTGTCGATGCTCGGCGAGCGCCTGGCGGCCGAGCAGGCGCTCCAGTGGGGGCTGATCAACCGCGTCGTCGCCGACGCGCAGCTGCCCGACGAGACCGCCACGCTCGCTGCGCGCCTGGCCGCCGGCCCGACGCGCTCCTACGCGGGCACCAAGCGCCAGCTCAACAACTGGCTGTATCCGCGCATGGCCGAGCAGCTCGAGCTCGAGGCGAAGATCCAGCAGGAGATGGCCTCCAGCGACGATTTCGTAGAGGGAGCGATGGCCTTCGTGGAGAAGCGCCCCACTCGCTTCAGCGGGAGCTAGGCGAGGCTCGTGGCGCTCGTGGCATACGTCATCAAGCGCATCCCGCCCACGCCTGAATAGAATCTCCGCCGCCTTGGGCCATCTCATTTCCACGCTGGCGTTCTTCACCCCGCAGTCGGGCGGCTCGTCCAACGCGAACCAGATCGACAGCCTCTTCAAGATCACGCTGGCGATCGCGCTGGTGATCTTCGTGCTCGTCGAGGCGGGGCTGCTCTACGCGCTGCTCAAGTTCCGCGCGCGCAAGGGTGCCGTTGCAGCGCAGATCCGCGGCAACAATCGCCTGGAGTGGGGCTGGACCGTCGGCGCCACGGTGATCCTGCTCGCGCTGGCGATCGTGACCTTCGCCAAGCTGTCGTCGATCGAGAACCCGTCGAACTCCGGGCCGGAAGCCGACAAGCTCGCGAGCAACGGGCTGCTGTACGCGAGCTCCGAGCGCAAGCTTCCGCCGGACGGCAAATCGCTGACGATCAAAGTCGTCGGCCGCCAGTACATCTGGCAGTACTTCTACCCGGGCGCAAGCGAACCCGACGGCCTGGGCGCGCCGTACTCCTACGAGGAGATGGTCGTGCCGACGAAAACGACGATCACGCTGGACATCGCCTCCGCCGACGTCGTGCACTCCTGGTGGGTGCCGCAGCTCGGCGGCAAGTTCCAGGCGGTTCCCGGCTACCACAACTACACCTGGTTCAAGGTCGAAAAGCCCGGCGTCTTTCGCGGCCAGTGCGCGCTCCTCTGCGGGCGCGGGCACGCGCGGATGATCGCGACCGTCAAGGCGGTCCCGCCGGCGCAGTTCGATCAATGGCTCGCCTACCAGAAGCAGCTGCTCTCCGAAGCCAACGAGCAGGCGAAGGTCGCACGCGCGAAACTGAACGCCCAGACCGGCGCCGGACAGGTCGAAAACCCCTAGGACGAAGAGGAAACCAGCACTGCAAATGGCCACCCAGCTCGCCCCAGTCCCCCAGGTAACCACGCACGGCGTACAGCGCGAGGCGCGCGGCTGGACGAGTTGGATCACGACGACCGATCACAAGCGCATCGGGATCATGTACATGGTCACGACCTTCGTGTTCTTCTGCCTCGGCGGCGTCGAGGCGTTGATCATGCGCCTGCAGCTCGGCGCCCCCAACAACACGCTGGTCACGCCGCAGACCTACAACCAGCTGTTCACGATGCACGGCTCGACGATGATCTTCCTGTTCGTCGTGCCGATGATGGCCGGCCTGGCCAACTACTTCGTGCCGCTGATGATCGGCGCGCGAGACATGGCCTTCCCGCGCCTGAACGCGCTGTCCTATTGGCTGTTGCTGGCCGGCGGGATCGTCTTCTACGCGTCGATCTTCTGGAACCCGCCGGAAGCGGGCTGGACGAGCTATCCGCCGCTGTCGAGCATCAACTTCACGCCGGCCGGCGGACAGGACGCGTGGATCTACCTGATCCACCTCACGGGCATCTCCTCGATTCTCGGCGCGGTGAACTTCTACGCGACGATCGCCAACATGCGCGCCCGAGGCATGAGCTGGGGACGCCTGCCACTGTTCATCTGGGCGATCCTCACGTACTCGGTCCTGATCATCTTCGCGATGCCTGTGATCGCGGCCGCGGTGACGATGCTGCTGACCGACCGGCACTTCGGCACGCACTTCTTTGACCCGGCGAACAACGGCTCGCCAGTCCTCTGGCAGAACCTGTTCTGGTTCTTCGGCCATCCGGAGGTCTACATCATGATCCTGCCCGGCTTCGGGATCGTCTCGGAGATCCTGCCGGTGTTCGCGCGAAAGCCGATCTTCGGTTACAAGGCGATCGCAGCGGCGACCGTGGCGATCGCCTTCCTCGGCTTCCTCACGTGGGCGCACCACATGTTCACCGCGCCGATACCGGAGGCCGTGCTCGTGTTCGTGATGCTCAGCTCGTTCTTGATCGCCGTGCCGACGGGCGTGAAGATCCTCAACTGGATCGCCACCCTGTGGCGAGGGACGGTCGAATTCAAGACGCCGCTGCTGTTCTGCGCGGGCTTCATCGGGCTGTTCTTGATCGGCGGGATCTCGGGCGTGTTCCTCGCCGTGTTCCCGGTTGACTGGCAGCTCAACGAAACGTACTTCGTCGTCGCGCACCTGCACTTCGTGCTCGTCGGCGGCTCGGTGATGACGATCTTCGCGGCGATCTACTACTGGTTCCCGAAGATCACCGGGCGAATGCTCAGCGAGGGCCTGGGCAAGCTGAGCTTCTGGCTGATGTTCGTCGGCGTCCTCGCGACGTTTTTGATCCAGCACGTGATCGGGCTCGACGGGATGCCGCGGAGGGTGTATGAGTACGACAACATCGGCAACCTCGAGCTCTACAACCAGATCTCCACGGTCGGCTCCTTCATCCTCGGGCTGGGCGTGCTCGTGACGATCGTCAACGTCGCGCGCAGCCTGAAGGTCGGCGTCGTCGCGGGTCCGGACCCATGGAAGGCGAACACGCTGGAGTGGTTCACGTCCTCGCCGCCTCCGGTCAACAACTTCGACACCGTCCCGCAGGTGCGCTCGGTCGAACCGATGAAGGACATCCGCCGGGAGATCGAGCGCCGCACCGGCGGGGCTCCGGCCTCCAGCGCGATCGTCCCCGCCGGGGCCACGCAGGTCGGGGTGTAGCGTGCCCAGCATCGCCCCACCGCTCGACGCGCCAAGCGTGGGCCTTGCGCCGCGCACACGTCAGCTGGTCGCAGACTACGTCGAGCTGACCAAGCCGAAGGTCCAGTCGCTGCTGCTGCTGACGACGATCGCGACGATGTACGTCGCCGGCGATCCGTCGCCGCTGCTGGTCTTCCTCACGTGCCTGGGCGGCTATCTGTCGGCCGGCGGCGCCGGCGCCGTCAACCACTGGTTCGACCGCGACATCGACGCGCAGATGGCGCGCACGGCAACGCGGCCGGTTCCCTCCGGGCGCGTATCGCCGCCAGCCGCGCTGGCGTTCGGCTGCACGCTGGCGGCGCTGTCGCTGATCGAGCTGTCGCTGGCGGTCAATCCGCTGGCCGCGGCGCTGTCGTTCTCGGGCTTTCTCGGCTACGTGTTCGTCTACACGGTGTGGCTGAAGCGGCGCACGCCGCAGAACATCGTGATCGGCGGCGCCGCCGGAGCGGTCCCCCCGCTCGTCGGTTGGGCGGCGGTGACGGGGTCGGTGAGCTTCACCGCGGTGATCCTCTTCTCGATCGTCTTCTTCTGGACGCCGCCGCACTTCTGGGCACTGTCGCTGCTGATGAAGGGCGAGTACGAGAAGGTCGGCGTGCCGATGCTGCCGGTGGTCCGAGGCGAGGCCGAGACGCGCCGCCAGATCCTGCTCTACTCGGTGCTGCTGTATGCCGTCACGCAGCTTCCCTTCTGTGCGGGCGGGTTCGGCACGATCTACCTCGTCGCTTCGCTCACGCTCGGCCTCGGCTTCATCGCCGGGGCCGTGCGGCTGTATCGCCGGGCCGATCGCCGCTCGGCGCTGCAGCTGTATCTCTTCTCGCTGGCCTACCTGGCCCTGCTGTTCTGCTCGATGGTCGCCGATGCGCACCTCTGAGCTGGGCGCCGAGAGCGCGACCTTCAGACTGGCCTGCGACGGGTATTCTCCAAGCCGATGAACCGTCGCCTGGCACGCAAGAACATTCGCACCGGCTGGATCGTGGCCGCGATCTGCATGTTCATGTTCGGGATCACGTTCCTCGTCGCCGCGGTGTACGTCTCATGAGCCCGCTCGATCCCGAGGTGCCGCCCGTCGGCGAGGAGATCCATCTGCCTGGACCGACGGTCCTGCCGGTGCTGACGGCCGTCGGGCTGACGCTGCTGCTGATCGGCTTCACGACATTCATCGAGCTGACCGTCGCCGGCGCCCTGCTGACGATCGGCTGCATCGTGCGCTGGATCAAAGACACGCGCGCCGAAGTCGACGAGCTCCCGCTCGACTGATCGGCAACGGCGCAGCGCGTACGCGCTCAGTGGAGCCCGGCGCGCGGTCCCCAAACCGCGCGCCGGCCGATCTGCGATCGGTTCTGACTCACCCCACTGCTGCGCTTGCCGGCACGGGACAGATCGCTCCGTCGTCGGTCCAGCAGCGCACGACGTCGCGGACGGAGAGAATGCCCACCGTCTCTCCCCTCTCGACGACGATCAGATGGCGAAAGCCCCCGCGGACCATCGCCGCAGCGGCCTGCTCCAACGACCAGTCAGGCGCCGCGTAGACGACGTCGCTGGTCAAGTGAGCGGCCACGAGCTCTGCGTCGGGGTCCTCCCCGGCGCCGACCGAGCGCAGGATGTCGCGCTCGGTGATGATCCCCGGCCCCGCGCCGTCGGGATCCATCACGACGGCCGCGCCGACCATGCGCCGCGACATCAGCTGCGCGACGGCGCGCAGGGTGTGATCGGGCCCGACCGTCAGCACCGTCGGACTCATGCCTTCGCTCACCTGCATGGCCGCTCCTTTCGCGTTCAGCCTCTCCGTGGACGACTCGCTCAAGCACTTGCAACGATTGGCTCAATCTAGTACCCGGATTGCCGTACGTCAAGCGCCGAGTCGTTCGGGGGAAGAAGGCATTAGGATCACGCCTCGCGATGGAAGGGACGTCCGCAGACACAGCCCGCACGGGCGCGCCCAGAAGGGACGGCGCAGCGCATGGGTAGACAGCGCCAGCTGATCCTCACGATCGCCGCGGCCGTCGTCGCGGTCGCGATCGGGGTCGTGCTCAGCTACGTGATCCACTGGTTCCCGGTGCAGGCGTCGACGCAGGCGCACAACACCGACCGCCTCTTCCACGTGCTCGTCGATGCCTCGATCCCGATCTTCGTGCTCGTCGTCACGGTCGTCCTGTACTGCGCCTGGCAGTTCCGCATGAAGCCGGGCGAGGAGCTCAAGGACGGGCCGCCGATCCACGGCAACACGCGCCTGGAGGTCGTCTGGACGACGATTCCCGCGGTCATCTTGCTGGCGCTCGTCTCCTATTCGTTTGTGATCCTGCACGACAACGAGAAGAAGCCCGCGCGGGAAATCCACGTCGGCGTGACCGGCCAGCAGTTCGCCTGGAGCTTTCAGTACCCGCCGTCGGTCACCGGCGGCGCGCCGGTCGAATCCGACCAGCTCTACCTGCCCGAGGGCGAATCGGTCCAGTTCGCCCTGCACTCCAAGGACGTGATCCACGCCTTCTGGATTCCCGCGTTCCGCCTGCAGGAGGACGTCGTGCCGGGGATAACGGTCAAGTACCGCGCGACACCCGACCGCCTGGGCACATATCCGATCGTCTGCAACCTGCTCTGCGGGCTCGGGCACTCACTGATGCGCGCGACGGTCCACGTCGTGCCCCGGGCGCAGTTCCAGCAGTGGCTGAAGAGCCATGCGGGGGCGACCGTCGCCGGCGGGTCGAGCTCCGGCGCGACGACGAGCACGACAGCGGCGGCTGCGGGATAATGTGGCCGACGTGCGAGGCGACGAGACGATGACACCGGGCATGGAGACGCGCTGATGGCGGCGAGACTGCGCGCACCCGGCTTCTACCGCGCCGGGTGGATGATGGCCTTCGGCGTCGCCTTCGCGACCGGACTGACGTGGGTCGTGCGGATGAGCACCGGCCACTCCACGTTCAAGCACTTCATCGACGGCGAAGCGATCCTCACGGTCTCGCTGATCGCCGTGCCACTGCTGTTCCTGGTCGGCATCGGCGGCTTTGACTACTGGTTCTACTGGGCCGCGGGCCGCAAGACGCGGGCCGAGGACCACTCCAGCCACGGGGCGCGCTCGTGGAAGGACTACTTCCGCATCAACACCGACCACAAGGTGATCGGCGTCCAGTACACGGTCAGCTCCTTCTTCTTCCTGCTCGTCGGAGGCCTGATTGCGATGTTGATGCGCGCCGAGCTTGCGGCTCCGGGCGCCCAGTTCGTCGACGCGAACACCTACAACGGCCTGTTCTCCGTCCACGCGTCGCTGCTGATCTTCCTGTTCGTGATCCCGGTCTTCGCCGGCCTGGGCAACTTCGTGATCCCGCTGATGATCGGCGCGCCGGACATGGCCTTCCCGCGCTTGAACGCGCTCTCCTTCTGGCTTCTGCCGGTGGCCGGCGCGCTGATGCTCGGCAGCTTCTTCGCGCCCGGCGGAGCGTTCGCCGACGGCTGGACCGCCTACGCGCCGCTCTCGACCAATGCACCCGTCGGCCAGACGTTCTTCGCGCTCGGAGTGCAGTTCGCAGGGGCGTCCTCGATCATGACGGCGCTGAACTTCCTGGTGACGATCATCACCATGCGCGCGCCGGGGATGAGCTTCTTCCGCATGCCGCTGCTCGTGTGGGCCAACTTCGCGACGTCGCTGCTGGTCGTGATCGCCACGCCGTTCATCGCCGCCTCGCAGTTCTTCGTGCTGCTCGACCGCGCGCTGGGCTTCAACTTCTTCAACGCGGCCAAGGGTGGCGACGTGCTGATGTATCAGCACGTCTTCTGGTTCTACTCGCACCCGGCCGTCTACATCATGATGTTGCCCGGGTTCGGGATCATCAGCGAAGTCCTCGCCGTCAAGGCGCGCAAGCCGATCTTCGGCTACCGCATGATGGCCTTCTCGCTGCTGGCGATCGTCGCTTTGGGCTTCACGGTCTGGGCGCACCACATGTTCACGTCGGGCATGGCCTCGTGGATCCGCATCCCGATGGCGGTCACGACGGCGATCATCGCCGTGCCGACGGGCATCAAGATCTTCTCCTGGCTGGCGACGCTGTGGCGGGGCGTGCTGCATCTGGACACGGCGATGCTGTTCGCGCTGGGCTTTCTGACGACGTTCACGCTCGGCGGGATCAGCGGCGTGATGCTCGCGATGATCCCCTTCGACATCCACGTCTCGGCGACGTACTTCATCGTCGCGCACATCCACTACGTGCTGTTCGGCGGCTCGCTGATGACGATCTTCGCCGGCGTCTACTACTGGTTCCCGAAGATGACCGGGCGGATGTACGACGAGCGGCTGGGAAAGTGGCATTTCTGGACGACGTTCGTGCTCTTCAACCTGACCTTCGGCCCGATGCACATCCTCGGCCTGCAGGGAATGCCGCGCCGCGTCGAGGACTACGCGTCGAAGTTCGCCGACCTCAACCTGTTCATCTCGATCGCCAGCTTCGCGCTCGGGCTGAGCACGTTGATCTTCCTCTACAACATGGTCACGAGCTGGCGCGGTGGCCCGATCGCCGCGAGCAACCCGTGGCGCGGCATGACACTCGAGTGGCAGGTCTCCTCGCCGCCGCCGATCTTCAACTTCGACAAGCTGCCGACCGTCGTCGGCGGCCCGTACGAGTACGGCGTCCCGGGTGCGGTGCACGGCACCTTCGCCCCCACCCCCACCCCAGCGACGGTCGGAGCCGGCTCCGGCGTCGCGCGAGCTCCGAGCGAGTAGGAGGGGCGTCGCGATGCGCGAAGTCCTCGTGGTGGCCAACCGGACGCTCGGCGGCGCCAAGCTGCTGGAGGCCGTGCGCGAGCGCGCGGCCGCCGGCGACGTGCGCTTTCGCCTGGTCGTCCCCCAGAGCAACCCTTCGGCGGGCCTGGTGATCTACGACGAGGCCGTGCACGAATCGGCGCAGGCGCGCGTCGATCTGGCCCTCTCGCTGGTCACCGGCGAGTCGATCGACGCGACCGGGGAAGTCGGCGACGCAGACCCGTTCCTGGCGACGATGGACGCGATCGCCACACGCCGCCCGGACGAAATCCTGATCTCCACGCACCCCGCCGTCAGCTCCGGCTGGCTGCGCCGCGATCTGGTCGAGCGAATCCGCAACGCCTCGGGACTGCCCGTCGAGCACATCGTCGTCGACATCGAGCAGGAGGGCTTTCCCTTCAAGGTCACGCTGGTGCTCGCGAGCAAGACGCTCGGCGGCGACGAGCTGCTGCAGCGACTCGGTCAGAAGGCCGCCGGCGGCGAGCGCCGCCTGTTCGTCGTGATCGTCCCCCAGCCCGACGGCAGCGGCGGTGCGCCGCAGGTCGCACGCGCGCGCCTGGCGACGATGCTCGACCGTCTGCACAGCGCCGGGCTGGTCGGCTCGGGCATGATCGGCGACCCCGACCCGTACACGGCGGCTGTCAACGCGTTGGAGCTGTTCCGCGTCGACGACGTCGTCATCTCGACGCTGCCCGACCAGCGCTCGGGCTGGATGCGCTCGAACCTGATCGAGCGCGTGCAGCACATGACCTCGGCGCCCGTCGAGCACGTCGTCGTCGACCTGCAGCCCTCCACGACCGCGGCCTCCGCCGCTTAGCCGGCTCAGACGATGGAGGCAGCCAGCATCGCCCACCCGGTCGCGCACGGCGACGACCACCACGGGCCGCCGCCCGCCAACTCCAGCTCGCGCGCCGAGCCCCAGCTGCTGGGGATGCTGCTTTTCATCATCTCCGAGGTGATGGTCTTCGGCGCCTTCTTCACCGCGTACTTCTTCATCCGCGTCGCCCAGGGCGATGCCTGGCCGGCTCCCGGCACGACCCTGCCGGTCGAGGTCGCCGGCGTCAACACGGCGATCCTCGTGTCCTCCTCGATGACCATGCACTGGGCGCAGACGTCGATCAAGAACGGCAACCGCTTCGGCCTGAAGGCCGGCATGCTGACGACGTTCCTGCTCGGCTGCACGTTCCTGTTCATCCAGATCAACGAGTACGCGAACATCGGCTTCGCCCCGCAGGACGGCGCGCAGCAGACGGTCTTCTACTCGCTCACCGGCCTGCACGGCGCGCACGTGTTCATCGGACTGCTGCTGCTGCTGTTCGTGACGATCAGATCCTTCCGCGGGCACTACAGCCCCGAGGAGCACCGTGGCGTCGAGGTGCCCGGCATCTACTGGCACTTCGTCGACATCATGTGGATAGTCGTCTACACCACGGTCTACATCGTCTGACGGCCGCTGGGCCGACGACATGCTGAATCCACTTGGCTCCGAGGGCGAGGCCTTTAGGCTGCTGGTGTATGTGCTCGTGGTGGCCGTGGCGATCATCGCGCTGATCCTGATCCTGCGCGCGATCCTCTAGCAGACGACCACGGCGCCGCGTGTGCTCTCGGGCGTAGGCTGGTGGACATGGAGCGCGAGCAGCGCAGACGCGAGCTGATCGGGACAATCGAGCTGATCGCCACGCTCGTCGTCGTGCTCGCGATCATCGCCTTTGTCGTCTGGTTCTTGTTCTTCGCGCACAATCCCCTGCTGCGCGTCTAGCGGTCGTAGGCGGCCGCTGCGACTACTTGACGGTCAGCGTGCCGTACATCCCCGCCTGACGGTGTCCTGGCGCCTCGCAGAAGAACGTGTAGGAGCCGGGCTTGAGCGTGACGTTGACCGTTGCGGTGGTCTTGGTCGTGAACGGGCTCGCGCCGATCTTCGAGCCCTTCGCCGTCGCGCCGCCTTCGCCGGTTTCGATCGCGATGTTGTGCGCGACGCCGGACATGTTCGGCATTTCGACCGTCACCGCGCCGGGACTCGCCGAAGCCTTGTTCGTCACGTAGGCGAGCTGGCCGCTGGGGCTGGCGGCGATCGACAGCTTGCCGCCCTTCTCGACCGCCGGCTTGCCCGCTCCGGGCGCCTGCACGGCGGTCGCCAGCAGGCCGCTGTCCTTGCCGGACTTAGAGACCACCTGAGCGACATATGCGGAGACGTCTTTGGCCGTCGCTCCGCTGACCAGGTTCTTCGGCATCGCGCCTTCGGGATTGGGGATCTGGATCTGTTTTTCGACGACGCCGCGGACCGTGTCGCGGGTGGCGCCTTCGTTCAGGCTCGCGCGGAACGCTTCGTCGAGATTCGGCCCGACGACGCCTTTGGTTTCGCCGCGCGCGAGCGTGTGACAGGAGCCGCACTTGGCGACGAACTGCTGCTTGCCGACGATCAGGTTGGCGTTGTCGCCGCCCTTGACCGAGCAGCCGGCCGTGCCAAGCGCGACAGCCGCCAGCGCGGCGAGCGCCGGTCCGCGCGCCATCAGCCGGCGCAGCGAGCTGCGCGGGGCGGGTTCTGAGGCCGTGAGAGCTTGCGTGCGGCTCATAAGCGGGCGGAACACTATCCGAACGCGCGGGTGCCTCGGCGCCCGCTCCCACGACGGGACGCGCGTCTTTTCACGGCGTTTGCAGGTCGTCCAGCTCTCCGCGCGCCGCCGCGATCACACCGCGCGCGACACCTTCCCACGACCACCGCTCGCGGACGGTCTCGACCAGACCAGCGCGCGCCCGCCGGCGAAGCGGCGGATCGGCCGCCAGCCAGCCCGCAACGCGCGCCGCCAGCGCCTCCACGGCGCCGTCGTCGATCGGAAACGACAGCAGGCCCGCGACCTCCTCGGGCACAGCTCGCGCCAGCACGTCGCTGACCTCGGCCAGGCCCGAGTGGGCGGCGCTGACGGGCAGCACGCCGCAGGCCGCAGCCTCGGCAGCGACCATGCCGAAGGCCTCCGGGAAGGTGCTCGGGACGACTATCGCCTCGCACGCCGGGAGCAGATCGGCGAGCTCCTCGTGATCGAGCCGGCCGGTCAGCACGACGCTGTCCTGCAGCGACGCCGCCGCAGCGAGATAGCGTTCCAGCGCATCCCCGTCGAGGTCGTCGAGGAACGCCAGCAGATGCCCCAGCGGCCTGGCTTCGACGGACTCGCCCTCCAGCGATCGCCCGGCGCGCGCGATCCGCTTGGCCTGCTCGACGTCGCCGGCCGCCAGCGCCGCGCACAGCCGCTGCAATCCGGCGCGGTAGGCGCCGAAGCCAACGATCACCAGCCGCGCCGCCGGCACGCGCTCGAGCACGAGCGGCCAGGCGGCCAGCAGCAGGTCGACGCCCTTGCTGACGATCAGCTTGCCGACGAACGCAACGAGTCGGTCGCTCGTGGGATCCAAGCGCGCGAGCGCGTCGCCGGCGGCGCGCTCGTCACGCGCGAACGCGTCGCTGTCGGCAGGGGCCTCGGAGTCCGAGCCCTTGGCCTGCAGCCGCAAGGCAAGCGCGCCGAGCCCCGCCGAGGCCGCCGCGGGCTCGCGCGGCACGAAGCGCTCGATATCCACCCCCGGCGGGCCCAGGCGAGTCCGGCGCTTGACGTCGGGGTCGCCCAGCGCGTCCCACAGGCTTGCCGCGGTGTGGTGCGAGCCGACGAGCACACCGCCGGCCTGCGCAAGTCCCTCGCGGGCGAACGGCAGGAAGCGCTCGGGGTTCGGCTTGACGGTGTACTCGAGCGCGCTGCCGTGGACCTTGACGGCATATGCAACGCGACCACCGAGCGCGCGAGCGAGGATCGCCGGACCCATCACCAGGTGGTTGGCGAGAGCCACATCCGGTGCTGCGCGGCTGACGACCTCGCTCACGGCCGCGACGTTCGCCTCGATGTAGCGCGCGACCTCCTCATCGCTGCACTCGGCGAACGTGCGCGCCTGGATCCCCTCGTAGCGGTCTGCCACGTACACCGGCAGCAGATCGCCAATGTCCGGCCGGTAGACCGTGCAGCTGCCCGCTTGTCCACGTCGCGGCTCGCGCACGGGTCGCAAGCGCAGCGTGCCCTCGTCCCAGTCGCCGGCCACGTCCACGAAGGCGTGCTGCTCGGGGTGGCGATCCTGGCTGAGCAGGTGCACCTCGTGGCCCTGGGAGACGAACGCCGCCGCCAGGCGCGCGTTGTAGACATTCGATCCGGTCCCGCCGAGCAGGTAGCCGTGGAAGACGAGGATGCGCACGGCGCGAGCCTAGCGGGCGCCTCCCGCCTTCCGGCCGCTCCCGTCGGTCGCTCCGATAGAGTTTTGCCCGTGAGCACCAGCCAGCGCTATCGCCTGCGAAACCCCGCGACCGGGCGCGAGATCGTTCTCGAAGCCGAGCCCGGCGAGATCTACCTCGATCGCGACGACGGCGAGGCGCTCGAAGTCGTCGGCCAGGTTCTCCCTCTGGCGCCCTCGTCCTCGCGCCTGCCGTGGGCCGTCCAGAACCTGCGCTTTTGCAGCTGGTGTGACCAACTCGCCCAGAAGGACCTCAACGACTGTCCCACCTGCGGCCGGCGCATGGAGCCGTTGGGACCGCGGGCGGAGGCCCGTTGAGGCTTCGCGCCGTCGTCGTCGCGCTCGCCCTGCTGCTCGCCGCGGGGGCTCTTGGGGCCTGCGGTGGCGGAAGCAGCGCCTCGGACTCCGTGCCCAAGAGCACGCCCGACATCACACCGCCGAACGACACGAGCGCCGAAAAGGCCGCGGTGCAGACGACGTCGACGTCCACATCGACGAAAACCTCGACCGGCGAAAGCGCCGCCGGCGCGTCGGGTGGCAACGAAGCGACCGAAGAACCCGAAAGCGGCGGCAACTCCAGCGGCTCAGGCAAAGAAGAAGCGACGCCCTCCGGTGGCGCCTCGGCCGAAAAAGAAAAAGAAAAAGAAACCGAAAAATCCGCTGCCGGCTCCAGTCCGTCGGGCGGCGCGAGCGCGCCCACCGGCAAATAGCCGCCCTAGGGAGTGGAGATCAGCGTGGCGCTGTAGGTCAGACGCGCGGTCTGGTACAGGCAGAAGTACTGCACGGCCGAGCCGATCGACGTCTGCGTGCTCTGCGAGCTGGTGCTGGCGCACTGCTTTTTTTCGCGGCTGGCGCGCCAGGAGGTGTCCTTGCCGAAGCCCAGCGCCAGCGCGGGCGCCCAAGTGGGCACGGTCAAGGCGATGATGTCGCCCTTCTTGACGGCGATCGTTTTTTCCAGCGGGAACTGAGCCGTCTTGCCGAAGTACTTCTTCAGCTTGACCGTCGGGCTGGAGGCGATCAGCTGGTAGGTGAGGTTCGGTTTCTTTTCCGCGCGCAGGATCGCGAGCCCCGCTTCGGCTTCGCCGCCCTCGTTGGCGTTGAAGAACTTGACCTGCGTGGCGTTGGGCCTGCCCAGCATGACCGTCCAGGCGACGACCGTGCCGGCGCGCGGCGCGCTCATCAGCGTGGTGTTCGGGCCCACCTTGACCTGGAAGCCGGTCGTGCGGCTGACCGCCAGGCACGGG
Organism: Solirubrobacteraceae bacterium; assembly: GCA_017882375.1. GTDB lineage: Bacteria > Actinomycetota > Thermoleophilia > Solirubrobacterales > Solirubrobacteraceae > Palsa-744. The sequence goes on from JADGPP010000019.1 coordinate 29,010, forward strand.
CTGGCGGGACAGCTGGGGACCGTTTCAGGGCTGGTCGTTGGCGGGATCACGCCGACTTCGGCGATCGTCGCGGGCGCGACTGCGGGAATGGCGAGAACGAGCGCGAGGCTCGTCAGAAGGGCTGGGTATATGCGGTTCATCGTTGCCATTGAACACGAGTCCGGGCCAGATGTAGCGCTTTGACCATTCGTCATTGCCGTCCGAGTTCCTGCGCAGCAGCCGCGATCTCGTCGGCATCTCCCGGCGCCGGGACCCAGGGAAGCCGCAGCCCATCGCCCTCGTAGCGCGGGATCACGTGCAGGTGGAAGTGAAATACCGTCTGGAAGGCGACCGCACCGCAGGAGTTCATCAGGTTCACGCCGTCGGCAGCCAACCGGTCTTTGACGCGCACGGCGAGCCGCTGGGCGGCCAGGTTCACGGCGGCGAGGTCGTCGGCCTCGATGCTCAGCAGATCGGCCGAGTGCTCGCGTGGGACCACCAGCGCGTGCCCGCGTGTGGCCGGGGCGATGTCCATGAAGCAGACCGTCCGCTCGTCCTCGTCGACGATCGTCGCGGGCAGCTCGCCAGCGACGATCTTGCAGAAGATGCAATCTGGGTCGCGCATCGGCGGAAAGCCTATTGGGATCGCCCTCAGGCGTCTCCGGCGCGGCCTTGCACGTAGGCAAACGCCTGCTCGCGCGTGCTGATGTCGCCGGCGTACTGAGCTTCGGCCAGCTCGTTCAGCAGCATCCCGATACGCGGCCCCGGGGCGATGCCCAGATGCGCGCCGAGCTCGTCGCCGCGCAGCAGCGGCTCGCCCGGGCCCTCACTACGCCAGCGCAAAGCGTCCGGGAGCATCCGCCGCGCAACTGCCAGATGAGCCCGTATCGCCTCCTGCGCACGGTCGCCGCGCGTGGCCAGGCGATCGGCGACCGACAGCAGCGTGACGTCGACCTCGACCGGCGAGCACGCGCGCAGATAGCCGAACACCGCCCGGCGCGAGAGCGGCTGGGGCTCGTGCACGAGAAAGCCGAGCCGCAGGTGATGTCCTACCAGCGCCGCCACGTGCGCGCGCAGGCGCTCGCTGCAGCGCAGCCTGCCGAGCACCTCGCGCGCGAGCGCAGCCCCACGCTCGTCGTGACCGATGAACGTCACGCGCCCGTCCGTGGGGCGCACATCGCGGGTGAGCGGCTTGGCTGCGTCGTGCAGCAGCGCCCCCCAGCGCAGCCCCTCGCTGCGGGTCAGGCCATCTGCCAGCGGCTCGGCCAAGAGTGCCGCCACCGCCGCCCGGTGCTCGGCGAGCACGGACTCGATCTCAGTCTCTTGCTCCGCGGACTCCGTTGTGACTCCTGGACCACCCGTTTGCGAGTCCCCGCCAGCGGTCTCACTCAGCGCGATCGTGCGCGCGAGCACCTCCAGGGTGTGCCCGTGGACATCGGCGTGATGAAAGCGGTTCTGCTCGACATCTCTCAGCGCGTCGAGCTCGGGCAGCACCACGGCAGTGGCCGCAAGCTCGTCCATCAGCTCGAGTCCCCGCAACGCCCGGGGCGCCGCGACGATCCGGCGCAGCTCCGCGAACACGCGCTCGGGCGAGCACCGGCTGAGCTGCGCGGCGTGCTGGCGGGCCTGGCGCACGGTCTGCGGCTCGGGCTGCAGATCCAGCTCGACGGCGATCCGCGCCAGGCGCAGCACGCGCAGCGGATCGTCGGCGAAGGCGCTCGGCGCGGCCATGCGCAGACGACCGGCCGACAGATCCTCCAGGCCACCCAGCGGGTCGATCGGGTCGCCTCCGGCGATCGGCTCGGCGATCGCGTTGACGGTGAAGTCACGCAGCGCCAGGTCGGCCTCCAGCGAGCCGTCGCGCATGCGCTCGACATCGACCTGCCACGAGGAGTCGCGCGCGCAGACGCGCCAGGCGCCGAACTCCTCGGACAGTGCAAAGCACGCCGCCCGTCCGGCGGCGCGTGCGATCGCGCGCGCCGCCTCGGCCGGATCGCCATCGACGACCACGTCGAGGTCGGCCGTCAGGCGCCCTAGCGCGCGGTCGCGGATCGCGCCGCCGACGAGCCATGCCCGGCGACCGGCCAGCGCGCTGCGCGCAGCGGCCAGGGGGTCAGGCATGTTGATGCGGCAGCCACGATCCCGCGCGCACCGACGCACCGGCGGCCGCCGCCACGGGCTCGGCCAGGACGCCGTCGCGGTGGTAGACGCGCGCAACGCGCGACGTCAACCCGCAGGTGATCTCGTAGTTGATCGTGTCCAGTCGCCGTGCGACGTCCTCCGCGGTGATCCGCTGCTCGCCGTCGATGCCGATCAGCGTCGCCGGCTCGCCGCGCAGCCGCTCCGCGCTGGAGTCGGCGCCGAGGTCGATCGTCACGTTGTCCATGCTCACCGTGCCCACCAGCGGATAGCGGCGCCCGGCGATCAGCACGTCGGCGTTGTTGGAGAGCCCACGCCGCCAGCCGTCGCCGTAGCCGATCGGCAGCACGCCAAGGTGGGTATCGCGCTCGGCCGTGAAGCGGCGCCCGTAGCCCGCGCTCTCCCCCGCCCGGCACAGCTTGACCTCTGCGACATAGGAGCTCAGCGCCAGCGCCGGCTGCAGCGCGCGCTCGGCCGGATCGACGCCGAACGGGTCCATGCCGTAGACGGCGATCCCGCAGCGCGCCATGTCGAACTGCGCGTCGGCGTCGCGCAGCATCGCCGCGCTGTTGGCCGCGTGGACGATCAGCTGCGGGTGCGCCAGCTTCAGCTCGCGCGCCCAGCGCGCGAAGGTGTCGAGCTGGCGCGCGAAGAATCCCCCGTCGTCGAGTTCGTCGGCCGTCGCGAAGTGCGTCATCAAGCCCACCGGCTCCACCCCTCGCGTGTCGCGTGCCAGCGCGAGCACGCGCGAGGCGAGGATGCTGTCGCGCGTGCCCAGGCGTCCCATGCCCGAGTCGAGCTTGACGTGCACGCGGCCTCCACCGGCTTCGGCGACGGCTCGCACGTAGCGTTCGCTCCACACGACGACGTCGGCATCGGCGGCGAGCGCCTCGGCGACCTCGTCCAGGCTCAGCGCGCCCATCACGAGGATCGGCGCACCGCTCACGCCGCACTCGCGCAGCTCGCGCGCCTCCTGCGCGCTGGCTACCGCCAGCCAGCTCGCGCCGCCGGCCAGCGCGGCATGCGCGCTGGCCGGCGCACCGTGGCCGTATCCGTCGGCCTTCACGACGGCGCACAGCTCGGCACCGGCGCGCAGCTCAGAACGCAGGCGCGAGCAGTTTCGCTCGATCGCCGCGACGTTTACGCTGGCCTGCGCGCGCGGCGCGCTCATGCGTCGTCTCCGCCGCGCGCGCCCGGCAGCGCCTCGATCACATCGGTCGCGATGACACCCTCGACGGCGCCTTGGCGGCGGGCGGCCTCACGCCCTGCCTCGGCGTGCAGCCACACCCCCGCGCAAGCCGCCGTGAGCGCATCGAGCCCCTGGGCCAGCAGCGCGGCGATCACGCCGGTGAGCACGTCGCCCGTTCCCGCCGTCGCAAGTGCCGGGCTGGCTCCCTGGCTCACTGCGACACGGCCGTCGGCGGCGGCTATCAGCGTGTCGTCGCCCTTGAGCACGACCACTGCGTGCGCCTGCTCGGCCGCCGCGCGCACGTGGCGCAGGCGCTCGCGCTCGATCTCCTTGCTGGCGAGCCCCAGCAGCCTTCCCAGCTCGCCCGCGTGCGGCGTCAGGACCGTCGCCTTGCTCCGTGCTGCGAGATCGTCCAAGCGTCCGGCGTGCGCGTTCAGGCCGTCGGCGTCGAGCACCATCGGCGCGTCGGCCTGACGTGCGAGCTCGCGCGCGAAAGCGACGGCGCCGTCGCTTCGGCCCAGGCCGGGCCCGAGTGCCAGCGCACCGCCCGACCGGATGCTCTGGAGCACCTGCGCCACCGCCGCCGGGGCGAGGGCGCCGTCCTCCTCGGCCACCCCCCGCGTCATCAGCTCGGGCGTCTCCGCGCTGGCGACCACGTCCTGCAGCGAGCGCGGAATGCACACCGTCACGTAGCCGGCGCCCGCGCGCATGCTCGCCCGCGCCGCCATCCGCGGCGCGCCGACGAGCCCACGCGAGCCGCCCGCGACGAGCACCTGGCCGGAGGCGAACTTGGTCGACTCCGCGCCTCGCTGGGGCAGGCACTCGCGCACGGAGGTCGCGATCAAGCCGATCACCGCCGCCGACGGCGCTCCGCGGGGGATGCCGATGTCGGTCGTGTGAACCTCGCCGGCATACGCCTTGCCCGGCCTGATCCACAGCCCGGGCTTGGCGGCGTGGAAGGTCACCGTGACCGCCGCGCGCACGGCGTGGCCCAAGACGACGCCCGTGGACGCGTCGACGCCGCTTGGCACGTCGATCGCCACGACCGGCGCTGCGGAGGCGTTCAGCGCCTCGATCGCAGTCGCCGTCGGGCCGTGGGGCTCTCCGGCGAATCCCGTGCCGAGCAGCGCATCGACGAGCACCGCCGCGCCGGCGATCGCGTCTGCGCCGTCGGCGAGCAGCACGGGCGCATCGCCCGGCAGCCGCTCGAGGTTCGCGCGGGCGCCGCCGGAGAAGTCCTCCGGCGGCGCGACGCAGACGACCGTGACCTGGCGGCCGGCCTCGCGCAGCTGGCGCGCGACGACCAACCCGTCGCCGCCGTTGTTGCCCTTGCCGCACACCACCGCCACGAGACCGTCGGCGCAATGGACCTCGACCGCGCGCGTGACTGCCGCGCCCGCGCGCTCCATCAGGTCGAGTCCCGGCACGCCCTGCTGGTCGATCGCCCAGCGATCGATCGCGCGCATCGTCTCCGCGTCGGGCAGCGGCGTCAGCCAGTCGGGCAGGGCGTCCACGAAAGGCGATGCTAGATGGTCGGCGCGGGCCGGCGCGAGCGGACGCCACGTGCCCGCCGAGCGTTTACTCGACGGTCACGGTCTTTGCCAGGTTGCGCGGCTGGTCCACGTTCAGCCCGCGATTGCGGGCGATCGCGTAGGCGAGCAGCTGCAGCGGGATCACGGCGAGGATCGGCTGCAGCATCCAATCGGTGGCGGGCACGGCGATCGTCGCGTCGACGTGCGCCTCGACAACGCCGTCGCCGGCCGTGGTCACCGCGATCACGTGCGCGCCGCGGGCGCGCGCCTCCTGGATGTTGGAGACGAGCTTGTCGAGCACCGGCGAGCGCGTGGCCACGCAGACGACCGGAGTCGCCTCGTCGAGCAGCGCGATCGGACCGTGCTTCATCTCGCCGGCCGCGTAGGCGTCGGTCGAGATGTAGGAGATCTCCTTCAGCTTCAGCGCCCCCTCCAGCGCCACCGGAAGGCCGACGTGGCGGCCGATGTAGAGGAAGAAATCAGCCTTCCAGCAGGTCTCGGCGATCGCCTCGATGCGCGCCTCACAGCCCTCGATCAGCTCGTCGATGCAGTGCGGCAGGCGCTTGAGCTCGGCGACCAGCTCGGCGATTCGCGGCGCCGGCAGCGTGCCGCGCAGCTCGGCCAGGCGCAGGGCCAGCAGGTACATGACCGCGACCTGGCAGACGAACGTCTTGGTCGCGGCGACGCCGACCTCCAGGCCGGCGCGCGTGTAGAGCACGCCGTCGGCGTCGCGCGTGGCCTGCGAGCCACGGGTGTTGGTGATCGCCAGCACGGTCGCGCCGCGCTCGCGCGCCAAACGCATCGCGGCGAGCGTGTCGGCGGTCTCGCCCGATTGGGAGATCCCGATCACCAGGTCGCCCGCTCCGACGACGGGATTTCGGTAGCGGTACTCGGAGGCGATGTCCATCTCCACCGGCACGCGCGCCCACTCCTCGATCGCGTAGCGGCCGATCAGGCCGGCGTGGTAGGCCGTCCCGCAGGCCACGACGACGATCCGCTTGACGCCGGCGAGGATCGCCTCGTCCAGCGCGTCCTGCTCGTCGAGGTCGACGCCGTCGCCGCGCGCGGTGCGGTCAAACAGCGTGTCCGCGACGGCGTCGGCCTGTTCGTGAATCTCCTTGAGCATGAAGGTGTCGTAGCCGCCCTTCTCGGCGGTTTCCTCGTCCCAGTCGACCGTCTCCACGGCTCGCTGAACCTCATCGCCGGCGGCGGTCGTGATCTGCACTCCCTCCGGGCGTAGCACGACGATCTCGCCGTTCTCCAGGTACTGGATCTGGCGGGTCTGCGCGAGAAACCCGGGGACGGCAGAGGCGACGAACTGCTCGCCCTCGCCGCGGCCGATGATCAGCGGGCACTCCTTGCGCGCGCCCACCAGCACCTCGGGCTCGTCCAGGCTCATCGCCACGAACGCGTAGTGGCCCTCCAGCTCGGCGTAGGCGGCGCGCACGGCGTCGGCCAGATCGTCGACATAGTGAGCTGCGACCAGGTGGGCGATCACCTCGGCGTCGGTCTCCGAGGTGAACACGCTCCCGTCGGCCATCAGGCGCTCCTTCAGCGCCATGTAGTTCTCGACGATCCCGTTGACGACCACGTGCACGCGGTCGCGACTGTCGTAATGGGGATGCGCGTTCTCCTCGCTCACGCGCCCGTGCGTGGCCCAGCGCGTATGCCCGATGCCCGTCGTCGCCGGCCGGGGCGCCACCGCCACCGAGCCGTTGCTGGCGGCCAGCGCGTCTTCGCCGACGAGCTTTGCCTGCAATGCGCTCAGGTTGCCGACCGCGCGGACCGCCTCGATGTGCCCGTCGGCGATCACCGAGATCCCTGCCGAGTCATAGCCGCGGTACTCGAGCTTGCTCAGGCCGGCGAGCAGCAGGTCTCTGACGGGGCGCCCGCCGACGTAGCCAACGATGCCGCACATCGCATCGAAGATACCAGCGCCTCGCGGCCCGTCTGGACCTGCGCGAGCACTGACGGGCGCTCTTGCTCAGCCAAGCTCGGCCTGCACGAGCGCCACCAGGCGATCGCAGACCTGCTGGGCCTCCTCGTCGCTCGGCGCCTCGACCATCACGCGCACGAGCGGCTCGGTTCCGCTGGGGCGCACGAGCACCCTGCCGCGCCCCTGCAGCGCTCGCTCGGCGGCGCCGATCGCCTGCTTGACGTCGTCGGCGTTGTGCAGCGCCTCGCGGTCGCGCACGCGCACGTTGACCAGTCGCTGGGGAAGCTTGGCCATTGCGCCGCGCTCGGCCAGGTCGCCCCCGGCGAGCGCCTCGAGCGTCAGCAGCGCGCTGGCGATGCCATCACCGGTGCGGTTGAAGCCCATCTCGATGATGTGGCCCGACTGCTCGCCGCCGAGCACCCAGTCGCGCGCGCGAAGCTCCTCCAGCACGTAGCGATCGCCGACGTTCGTGATCGCCACCGCGACGCCCGCCTGCTCCATCGCCGAGTGAAAGCCGTAGTTGGTCATCACCGTGACCGCCACGCCGTCGCCGTTGAGCCGCCCTGACTGGCGCAGGTGCAGCGCCGCCAGCGCCAGCAGCTCGTCGCCGTCGACCACGTGTCCGAGGCGATCGACGGCCAGCACGCGGTCACCGTCCCCGTCGAAGGCGAATCCGAGCGCATGGCCGCCGGCGACGACCTTCTCAGCCAGCGCGTCGACGTGCGTGGAGCCGCAACCGGCGTTGATGTTGCGCCCATCGGGCTCGTCGGCGATCACGCTCACCTTCGCGCCGAGCCGGCGAAAGATCTCCGGTGCGACATGGAACGTCGCGCCGTTGGCGCAGTCCAGCAGCACGTCCACGCCGCTCAGGTCGAGGTCGACAAAGCGCGTGTGCAGCTCGCGCAGGTAGTCCTCGGGGGCGCCACGCAGCTCGCGCACGCGCCCGATCGACGTGCCTCCCGCAGCGCCCTCGCGCTCCAGCGCCTGCTCGATCGCCCGCTCGGTCTCATCCGAGAGCTTGTAGCCGTCGGCGGCGAAGAACTTGATGCCGTTGTCCTGGAAGGGGTTGTGCGAGGCCGACAGCACGACGGCGAGATCGAAGCCGTAGCGGCCGATCAAGAGCGGCGCGGCGGGTGTCGGCAGGACCCCGCCGAGCAGCGCGTCGCCGCCCGCGGCGCTGACCCCGGCGGCGACCGCCGCCTGCAGCATCTCGCCGGACTCGCGCGTGTCGCGCACGATCAGCACCTGCGGGCGCTCGGCACCGGTCTGCTCGGTCGCCGCGCGCGCCAGGGCGAGCGCCAGCTCGGCGCTGAGGAACTCTCCGGCGAGCCCGCGGACGCCATCGGTGCCGAACAGCTTGCGGGTCATGCTTGCGCCCTGCGGGCTGGCTCTAGCGCTTGGAGAACTGTGGCTTCTTACGGGCCTTCTTCAGGCCGGCCTTCTTGCGCTCCTTGGCGCGCGAGTCGCGCGTCAGAAAGCCTCGGCGCTTGAGCTCGCCGCGCAGGTTCGGGTCGGCCTCCAGCAGGGCGCGCGAGACGCCGTGGCGCAGCGCGCCGGCCTGCGCGGAGATGCCGCCGCCATGCAGCCGGGCGACGACGTCCATCTTCTCCTGGTAGCCGACCGTCTCCAGCGGCTGGCGGATGTTGCGCTGCAGCGTGTCGCGCGGAAAGTGCTGCTCCAGCGTGCGACCGTTGATCAAGTACGTACCCTTGCCCGGCTTCAGCGTGACGCGCGCGATCGCCGTCTTGCGCTTGCCGGTCGCGCGGTAGCGCGCGTCGGCGGCCAGGTCGATCGCCGCCGAGGCGATCGGCTCGCTGAGGGCCTCCTCGCCCGGCTCCTCGCCCTCGGCCGCGGTTGCCGGCTCGCCCTCCTCGCCCTCGACCGCATAGGGATCCTCATAGCCCGGCTGCTCACGGCCCAGCGGATCGGCGCCCTCGGGAACGATGTCCACTTCCAGGTGCGCGCCCGGCACGGACGGTTTGGCGCTCGGCGTCGCCTCGGGCTCGGCGTCGCTGGAGTCCTCGGCGTCCTCGTCAACCGCAGCCTCCATCGCGACCTTGTCCTCGGCCTCCTGCAGCGCCTCCAACGGAGCGTCCTCGGCCACGCCGGCGATCTCCAGCGCGTCCTTGCTGGGAACCGCGTGACCCTCGCCGCCGGGCTCGGCCGTGGCCGGCTCGGGCGGTGTCTCGCCGCCGGCCTCGATCGCCTCCTGCGCGGCCTCCAGGGCCGCGTCCTCGACCGAGCCGGCGATTTCGCTCGCCTCCTCGCTTGGCACGGCGTGCTGCGGCGTCTCCTCCGCGGGCGTCTCGGCGTCTGCGGGCGTCTGCGGGGTGTCCTCGTCGGCCATCATTTGGTCTCCTCCGCGGAGCCTCCGGCTCCGCGCTCTGATGTGAACGGTAGGCCTCCCGCCTCCCGAAGATCCAAAGGTTGCGGGTTCTGGGCGACGTGCGGGTGCTCGGGCCCGGCGTAGATCTTCAGCTTCGTCAGCTGCTTTCGCGCGAGGCGGTTGCGCGGCATCATGCCTTTGACGGCCAGCCTGATGATCTCCTCCGGGCGGCGCGCCTGCATCTCCGCAAACGTGCGCGAGCGAAGGCCGCCGGGGTAGCCGGAGTGGCGGTAGTAGCGCTTGTCGCTGCGCTTGTTCCCCGTCACGTGGATCTTCTCCGCGTTGACGACCACCACGAAGTCGCCCGTGTCGACGTGCGGCGTGTACTCGGGCTTGCGCTTGCCGCGCAGCACGTCGGCGACCTGCGTGGCCATACGCCCGAGCGTCTTACCGTTGGCGTCGACGACCAGCCAGTTGCGCTCGCGGTCGGTCGGCTTCGCTACGTAGGTTCTTGTCGAGGGTGCCATCGCGTGAAAAAGGCCACGCCCCGATCGTCGATCGGCTGCGCGGCGAAGAGGACATCATAGGCGAACTCGGGCCGCTCCGTAAGCAGAGCATCCAAGCTGCGAAGCTAATTCCGGGGCTTCACTCCCACTCGATCGTCCCCGGCGGCTTCGAGGTGATGTCGAGGACCACCCGGTTGACCTCGCGCAGCTCGTTGATCATGCGCGAGGCGATCGTCTCCAGCAGGTCGTACGGGAGCCTGGCCCAATCGGCGGTCATCGCGTCGTCGCTGGTGACCGCGCGCAGAACCACCACATACCCATAGGTGCGCTCGTCGCCCTGCACGCCGACCGTGCGCACGTCGGGAAGCACGCAGAAGGACTGCCACAGCTCGCGGTAGAGCCCCGCCTTGCGGATCTCCTCCTGGAGGATGTGATCGGCCTCGCGCAGGACGTTCAAGCGCTCTTTGGTCGCTTCGCCGCCGACCACGCGGATCGCCAGTCCCGGACCGGGAAACGGCTGGCGCCAGACCAGGCGCTCGGGCAGGCCGAGCTCGGCGCCGACGGCGCGCACCTCGTCCTTGAACAGCGCGCGCAGCGGCTCGACGAGCTCGAACTGCAGATCGTCGGGCAGCCCGCCGACGTTGTGGTGGGACTTGATCGTGGCCGCGCCGGTGCCGCCGCCGGACTCGATCACGTCGGAGTACAGCGTCCCCTGCACGAGGAAGCGTGCTGGCCGATCTCCGATCGGTTCGCCGTCGGCGTCCGCGAGCTTCTCGGCCTCCTCCTCGAACACCCTGATGAACTCCGCGCCGATCGCCTTGCGCTTGGCCTCGGGCTCGGTCACGCCTTTGAGCTTCTCCAGGAAGCGCTCCTCGGCGTCGACGGCCACCAATGGGACCTTGAAGGTGTCGCGAAAGGCGCTGACGACCTGCTCGCCCTCGTCCTTGCGCATCAGGCCGTGGTCGACGAACACGCAGGTCAGTTGATCGCCGATCGCGCGGTGGACGAGCAACGCGGCCACGGAGGAGTCGACGCCGCCGGACAGCCCGCAGATGACGTTCGCCTCGCCGACCTGCGCGCGGATCCGCCGGATCTGATCCTCGACGATCGACGCCGGCGACCACGTCTGCTCGCAGCCGCAGACCTCGGTGAGAAAGCGCGTGAGGATCTCCTGGCCGTAGGGCGTGTGCACGACCTCGGGGTGAAACTGGATGCCGTAGATGCCGCGGGCAGTGTCCTGGACGGCGGCGACCGGCGACGAGCTCGAGGATGCCAGCGCCGTGAAGCCCGGCGGCGGCTCGAACACTGTGTCGCGGTGAGACATCCAGCAGGTCTGCTCGGTGGGCATGTCACGCAGGAGCACGCCGGGCTCTGAGATGTGCAGATCCGAGCGCCCGAACTCGCCGACCTCGGCCTGCTCGACGCGCCCGCCCAGCTCGTGGACGAGCAGCTGCATGCCGTAGCAGATGCCCATCACCGGGACGCCCAGCGCCAGCAGCTCGCGGTCCAGTCGCGGCGCGCCCTCGGCGTACACCGACGCTGGGCCGCCCGACAGCACGATCCCGCGCGGCTTGCGCCTGGCCACCTCCTCCAGCGGCACGTCGTGCGGCAGCAGCTCGCTGAACACGCCGCACTCGCGCAGCCGGCGGGCGATCAGCTGGCTGTACTGCCCGCCGTAGTCGAGGACCAGGACCTCCTCCCTGGCCGCCTCGATCGGCGCCGCGTCGCCGGCGTCCAACTCGGGCGCCGTGACAGCCAGCTCAGTCATGTACGAGGGTTGCAGCCTTTCCGTTGGTGGCGCCCATGCCGACGCCCTGATCGCGCTGCAGCGACTTGCCCTCGGTCTGCAGAGCCGGCGCGATCACTACCTCCGCACGGTTGAACTCCGCCAGATCCTTGTGCCCGCACGTCGCCATCGACGTGCGCAGCCCGCCGAACAGGTTGAACGTGCCGTCGTTCTCGCGCGCCGGGCCCGTGAGGATCTCCTCGAGCGTGCCGTTCTGATGGGTCGCCACGCGCGCGCCGCGCGGCAGGGTCGGGTGGAAGGTCGCCATGCCCCAGTGAAAGCCGCGGCCCGGCGCCTCGTATGCGCGTGCCAGCGGCGAGCCGATCATCACGGCGTCCGCGCCCAGCGCGATCGCCTTGGAGACGTCGCCGCCGTTGCGCATGCCGCCGTCGGCGATCACCTGGCTGTACTCGCCGGTCTCCAGCATGTGCGTCGAGCGTGCGTGGGCGACGTCGGCGATGGCCGTCGCCTGCGGCACGCCGATGCCGAGCACGCCACGCGTCGTGCACGCCGCGCCAGGACCCACGCCGACGAGCACGCCCGCCGCGCCGGTGCGCATCAGGTGCAGACCCGTGTGGTAGGAGGCGCAGCCGCCGACCACGACGGGAACATCGAGCGAGGGGATGAACTCCTTCAGGTTCAGCGGCTCAGAGACGGTCGAGACGTGTTCGCCGGAGACGACGGTGCCCTGGATGACGAGCACGTCCAGGCCGGCCTCCATCGCGATCTCGTGGTACTTGAGCACGCGCTGCGGGGTCAGCGACGCTGCGACGACGACTTTCTGCTCCTTGATTTCAGAGATCCGCTGGGCGATCAGCTCCGGCTTGATCGGCTCTGAGTAGATCTCCTGCATCTCGCGTGTCGCGAGCTCCTTGGGCAGCAGCGCGATCCGCTCTAGCTGCTCCTCGGCGTCCTCGTAGCGCGTGAAGATCCCCTCGAGGTTGAGCACCGCCAGCCCGCCGAGGCCGCCGATGATGCCCGCGGTTCTGGGCGAGACGACGCCATCCATCGCCGAGGCGAGCACCGGCAGCTCGAACTGGTACGGACCGAGCTTCCAGGAGATATCGATGTCATCGGGGTCTCGCGTGCGCCGCGAAGGCACGATCGCGATGTCGTCAAAGCCGTACGCCTGACGGGCCTTCTTGCCGCGTCCGATCTCTACTTCCATCGCTGAATCCTCGCAGTCGGTCCGGACGAGAAGACCCCGCTCACGACGGGGCCAAACGGGTGTCGGCGGGGCGCCGTGAAGGTGGTGTCGCGGACCTCGGCCAACTGGGTTTGAGCATAGCAATGGCGGGTCGCATCCCATGCCCTTGGATATCCTCGTCTTCGATGAGCGAGGGGGTGAACATCAGCTACGAGGCGCACGCGATCGAGGCCCGCCGGCAGGCGGCCTGGCGCGAGCGCGACGCCGCGCGCACCCCGACCGTGTTCGATGACCAACCACATCTGTACATCAAGCCGTCGGCCCCGTTCACGTCGGGCAACGTGCACATGGGCCACGTGCGCAGCTATTCCGTCGGAGACGCCTACGCGCGCTTCAGGCGAGCACGCGGAGATCGTGTCCTGTTCGCTTTCGGTTTTGATGCCTTCGGCCTGCCCGCAGAGCTCGGTGCGATCGCCGGCGGCGTCCCGCCGAGCGAGTGGGTGGCGCGCTGCGCCGAGCACATGACCGGGCAACTGCAACGGCTGGGATTCTCGTTTGACTGGGAGCGCACGTTCATGAGCTCGGACCCGGTCATGTACCGTTGGTCGCAGTGGCTGTTCCTGGCGCTGCTGGAGGCCGGACTGGTCTACCGCGGCACGGGCAACGTCGACTGGTGCGACACCTGCCAGACGACGCTGGCGACGATCCAGGTCGAGGATGGCCTGTGCTGGCGCTGCCACAACCCCGTTCGCCTGATCGAGCGCCCCACGTGGTACCTGCGCGTCAGCGCCTACACCCAGGAGAACGACCGCCGCCTGGACGAGCTCGCCGGCGGCGGGCGCTGGGACGAGGTAGCGCTGGCCAGCCAGCGCTTCGTGCTCGGGCGCGTCGACGGGGTCGAGGTGGACCTGAGCGCAGCCGGCGACGGCCCGGCGTTGTCGGTGTTCACGCCGCACGCCGACTCGCTGGAGCTCGCGCGCTTCGTGCTGATCTCGCCCAAGCACCCGGAGATCGACGCCTGGGCCGCCGACCCGGAGGTTCACGAGCGCCTGGAGGAGCTGCGCTCGGGCGGGCTGGAGCGAAGCTCGCGCGACGCACGGGCGATCGCGCTGATCGACACCGGCCGTTCGCTACCCGCGCCCGCGGGCGGCGGATCGCTGCCGGTGCTGATCTCGCCGGCCGTCGACGGCCGCTTCGGCGCGACGGCGGTGTTCGGCATCCCCGAGCACGACCGCACCGACGAGGTGATCGCCGAGCGCCTGCCCGAGCTGCTGGCGGCCTCCCGCGGCGCCGGGGGGGCCGATGCGAGCGCGGGCGGCGGCGAGGCATCGGCGCCGCGCGCGGCGTTGCGCTACAAGGCCGACGACTTCTCGATCTCGCGCCAGCGCTCGTGGGGCACGCCGATCCCGATCGTGTACTGCGAGGCGCACGGCGCCGTGCCCGTGCCCAAGGAGCAGCTGCCGGTGCTGCTGCCGCTGGACATCAGGCCGACCGGCGCCGGCAACCCGCTGGCCGAGCTGAGCGAGTTCGTGCAGACGACGTGCCCGCTGTGCGGCGGCCCGGCCGAGCGCGAGACCGACACGCTGGACTGCCACTTCGACGCGCTGTGGCTGTGGGTTCCCGTGTGCGTGCCGCCGGAGTCGCGCGAGGAGACCCTCGAGGAGATCCTCGCACTGGCAGACCTGCGCCAGTGGCTGCCCTGCGAGCGCGTCGTCGCCGGCTCTGACAGCGGCAACTTCGTGTTCGACCAGCGGATCGTCACCAAGGCGTTGCGCGACCTCGGCCCGCTGGCCTTCCTGCAGGACGGCGAGCCGTTCGCGGGCTGCCTGTTTCACGAGATGGTGATCAGCGACGGTCGCAAGATGAGCAAGCACCTGGGCAACGTCGTCGACCCGGACGCGCTGGTCGAGCGCTACGGCGCCGATACGGTGCGCCTCGCCGTGCTCTACGCGGCCCGTCCGCAGAAGACGCTGAACTGGAACGACTCGGCGGTCCTGCGCGCGCACCGTTTCCTCACGCAGGTGTGGGAGTTCTCCCAAGCGCGCATCGCTGCGGCAGAGCTGCTCGCGCAGACCGAGCGGGCGGCCTCCGGCGAGGGGTCCGACGCGGAGCCCGTGAGAGACACCAGCGAGCACCTGCGGCTGAAACTGTCACAGTGGTGTGAGAAGGGTGCGGAGAAGATCACACAGGACATGGAGGGCCTGGAGATGCACAGCGCCGTGCGCAATGTCATGCGGCTGTTCGACCGCGTCAAGGACTTCGACAAGCGCGTGGTCGCGCGCCAGGGCGCGCTCGGCCGCGCCGACAACGACGCGCTGCTGGAGGCGCTGGCCCTGCTTTCCCAGCTGCTCGGCCCGTTCGCTCCGCACATGGCCGAGGAGTTGTGGCTCAGCTTGGGCAATGACGAGAGCGGCGCACAAACGCCGTGGCCAGGCGTATCGTTGCAGGCAGTCGCATGAGCCCGCAAACCGTAGAGAGCCCTCGACAAGGGTCCCGGCAGCGCACGCGCTCCTGCGCAACGGAGCTGGTCTGTCAGCGCTGCGAGAACAGCTATCCACTGGAGTCGACGGTCTTCTCCTGCCCGGACTGCGGCAAGGGGCTGGACATCGCCTACGACTACGAGCTGGCCGCCAGCCACTTCAAGGACTTCCCCGGCTCCGAGCGCCCGCAGAACATCTGGCACTTCGAGGAGCTGCTGCCGATCGTCGACGCGGCGGCGCAGGCGCGCGTCGGCCAGCACTCCGGCTACACGCCGATGATCCGCGCCGACCGGTTGGGCGCCGAGCTGGGCATCGCCAACCTGTACCTGAAGGACGACTCGAGCAACCGCCCGAGCCTCTCCTACAAGGACCGGGTCGTGTCGATGTCGGTCGCGCGGCTGCTCGAGCGCTCAAAGACGGAGATCGGCTGCGTCTCCACCGGCAACGTCGGCACGGCGGTGGCCTCGATGGCCGCGAAGGCCGGCGTCGACGCGTTCATCTTCTACCCCAACCGCCTGGAGGAGATGAAGGCGCGCGCGTGCATGGCGCTGGGCGCGAAGGTCGTGCAGGTGCAGGGCAACTACGACGAAGCCAACCGCCGCTGCCGCGAGGTGGCCGAAGCGACGGGCATGGACTTCGCGAACATCACGCTGCGCCCGTTCTACGCCGAGGGCGCCAAGACGGCGGCGTTTGAGATCGTCGAGCAGTTCGACTGGGAGTCGCCCGACCACATCGTCAGCCCGGCCGCCGGAGGCACGCTCTCCTCGCGCCTGCACAAGGGGTTGATCGAGCTGCAGCTGCTCGGGCTGTCAGAGACCGACGGCACGAGGATCCACATCGCCCAGCCCAGCGGCTGCAACCCGATCGCCAGCGCGATCCTCGCCGAGGAGGCAGAGGTCCATCCGGTGATGCCCGAGACCGCCGCCCACTCGCTGGCGATCGGCGCACCGGGCGACGGCTATCTGGTGATCGACGCCGTGCACAAACGCGGCGGCACGGCCGGCTTCGCGTCGGACCCGGAGATCTTCGCGGGCATCGACCTGCTGGCGGCGACCGAGGGCCTGCTGACCGAGCCCGCCGGCGGCACGACGGTCGCCGTACTGGAGAAGCTCGCCGCGGCCGGACGTTTCGCGCCCGGGGAGACGGTGGTCGCGCTGATCACCGGCAACGGCTTGAAGACGCTCGACGAGCACCCGCAGAAGCCGTGGCCGGCGAAGATCGACTGCGAGCTCGATCCGATGCTCGCGGCGCTGGCCGAGCTCAAGAGCGGCGAGTCGCTGCTGCAGAGCGCTCGCAGACAGCTGGCGCAGTAGCTCAGCCGCGGCGCATCAGGCGCCCGACCGCGGCCATCATCTCCTCGGCGCGTTGCTCGCGCTCTGACTCCTCGCCGCCGAGCACGCACACTCGCGCGTGGTCGTCGAGCAGCCCGAGCGCGACCTTGTCCAGCGCCGCCTCGATCGCGGCGATCTGCGTGAGCACGTCGATGCAGTAGCGGTCCTCGGCGACCATCTTGGAGACGCCGCGCACCTGACCCTCGATGCGCGCGAGGCGTCGCTGCAGCTCGTCCTTGCTCGCCGTGTATCCGCGGGTCGGCGCCGTCGCGCGTGCCTGGGGCATCGCCCCAGCATACCCCTACCGGGGATGGGCTTCGCCGCGGAAGGCCCCGGCCGGGAGATCGCGCCGAGCGAGTACAGTTGCGCCATGGTCGACGAGACGCCCCCAGAGCCGCTGCTGGAGCTCACCGAGCGCAGGCGCAAAGAGCGCGAGGCCGTCGAGGAGGCCGGCGGCGGCCAGTCCGAGGGCTTTGAGCTGGCCGAGCAGGAACTGATCGAGCACACCTCCCATGGCGACGGGCACGCACCGGCGAAGATCTCCCAGGACGCCTTTCGCGAGGGCGAGCAGGACCCCGTCGACGGCGAGTACGGCGAGGCCGACGCAGAGCACCTCGCCGACTGACTCGCAAGGCCAGGCGGCGCTTACTCGACGCGAACAAGCAGCGGCGGGTGATCGGACAGCTCCACCGAGACGTCTCGCACGGTGACGTGCCTGTCGAGGATCTCCGCGTCACCCACCGGTGCGAGGCCCTTCGCGAACAGATGGTCGACGTCGCGGGCGGCGATGTGCGCAATCGCGGCGTCGGGCGCGAGCGGTTCGCGCAGGTTGAGATCGCCGCCGAGGATCAGCGGGTCTCCCCCAGCCCAGCTCAGCGCGCGCTCCCACAGCCGTCGCAGCTCGTCCTCGGCCAAAGGCACGCGCGTGCTGGCGTGGAAGTTCGCCACGCACGTCCCGTCGCCGAGGCGCGCCAGCTGCGCGACGCGACGCTCCGGCCACGCGCGCAGGCGCAGCGTCGCGTGCTCGGCGATCGGCGTGCGCGAGAGGATCGCGTTGCATCCGCCGCCGTTTGACTTGGCCATCTCCGGATCGCGCTCGGCCACGACGCGACGCAACGCGAGCAGCGAGTTGCGCGAGGTCATCGCGCTGCGGTGGTCGGCCGCGGAAGCGCGCGCGAGCGCCGCAGGCCACCACGGTGGGACCTCCTGCAGCAGCGCAACGTCCCACCGCCACCCGGCGAGACTCGCGGCGAACCGCTCAAACAGCGACTGGCGCGTCGGCGGCAGCGAGCGCCCGTGAAACAGATTCCAGCTCAGGATCAGCATCCGATTGCACGGCCGTCCGAGGCGAGCCCATCAGGGCCGAGAGTCAGCGCGGGCTCTCGACAAAGGCGCGAAGCGCGTCCTTGCCGCGCTCGACGAGCGGCTCGCCGTGCGCCAGGAGCAACGCGTCGAAGTCAAGATCGAGCAGGCGCGTGTACGAGTTCCTGAGACCGGCCTTCGTCTGCTCGGGGTTGTCCATGAGCTGGTCGGGCACGAACGCCAGCCCGTCTCCGCCAGGCCATTGCACGACGCCATCGGCGCACGCCAGAGCCCGCCGGGATGGGATGTACAGGGCAGTCTCGTCGGGACAGATCGCATCGACCTCGTAGGCCACGACACCTCCGGGGAGCTCCTCGCCGAAGTCAAACGGCTCGACGGGTCCGCGCCCCTCCAGCTCGTGGAGTCCGTTGCGAACACAGTGAACAGCGCAGCCGAATGCGTCGTGAAACGCCCACGAATGCCGATCGTGATGGCGGTTTGTCAGCAGCACATGCTCTGGTGCGCCTTCGCTTTCAAACCACTCGTGACCCTCGGCGGGGGTCATCGGATCGATCAGCACGCGCTCGGGGAGCAGGTAGTAGGAGCTGACGTCAAAGCCGATGTGCTCGTGGCGAGCCGTCCAATGCCACAGGCCCGTGGAGATCTCTCGCATCGGGCAGAGCCTACTGACGCCACGGCCGACTCGATCTGCCGGCGTGAGCCATCCAATGCATAGAAAAGCCCCGCCGGAGCGGGGCTTTTCCTTAGCGGGTCGATAAGCCGGATTCTGTCGTTGAGCAGCCATCCATCTGAGCGGCCTACCTGGATCTCGGCGGGTCACCTGCAAGCGATCCCGTTTGGCCTTGCATCGGGTGGGGTTTGCCCAGCCGCCGCGTCACCGCGACGCTGGTGCGCTCTTACCGCACCATTTCACCCTTGCCGGCCCGCCG
>JADGPP010000113.1 GCA_017882375.1 Solirubrobacteraceae bacterium
CCGCTGATCGTGCTGGGGCGACCGTGGATCCGCCTGTGGCGCTCGCTGCCGCTGGACCTGCGCCGCTGGCTCGCGCGCAACCTCAGCCAGGGCGAGCGCACGCGCTGGCTGCGCAGCGTGAGCAGGGCGCTGGGCAGCCCGCCGGCGGGCTTCTTGGCGTTCAGCATCGTGCTGTTGGTCTGGCACGTGCCGGCGCTGTTCGACGCGACGCTGCGCTCATCGGCGCTGCATGCGCTCGAGCACACGCTGTTCTTCGCCACCGCCGTGATGTTCTGGAAGCAGGTGATCCACTCGCCCCCGCTGCACGCGCGCCTGTCGGCCGTGCAGCGCGTCGCCTACCTGGTCGGCGCGATGATCGTCAGCTGGGTCCTAGCTGTCGTGCTGGCGCTGGCGCCCGATCCGCTGTACTCGTTCTACGCGCACGAGGCCAGCCGTCCGGGCGGGATCTCCGCCTTGACCGATCAGCAGATCGCAGCGGGGATCATGTGGGTGCCGGGATCGATCACGTTCGTAATCGTCATCTTCGTCTATGTCCACCGCTGGCTCGCGCCGGCTCCCCCGGTCACGTCCGGAGCGCCGCGCCTTGCGAGCGACCACTAGGAGGATCCATGCCAAAGCTCGCCATCCCGCTCGCCTCGCACTTCCTCACGGGCTCGATCCTCACGCTCGCGCTGCCGCTGGGCGTGCTGGTCGTGGTCGCCGTCTGGTACGTGCTGCTGCTGCGCCGCGGTGCCGGCGAACGCTGATCGCCGGCACCGCGCACAAGATGTCGTGTGGACGGATCAGCGTGGCCTTCGAGCCGCTCAGCTTTGCGGTTGCGGGTCGGCGCCCATCCAGATCGAGCAGAGGGGGATGACGGGATGTCATCGATTGATCGGTATCGGGCCCACAGTCGGTGAGCTGTGTCCTCTTTACGAACTGCGATAGCAATCGTATATACGATGTAAATACTATGGCTATCGCTAGCGCTATTTGCACACACTCAGCCCACGCTGCGCGCCGCGGGCAGTGCGCCATGCGGGCGATGAACCCGCATCAAGCCTCTAGTCGTTGGCCGTCAGCGCGCCGAGCAGATGCGCAAAGCGCTCGCGCGCGTGCTCCCGGCGGGTGGGCAGGTGTTCGCTGGGGACTTCATCGAGCGGCGGCGAATAGCCGTGCAGGATGCGCCGCGCGACGGTCTGGCGATGCACCTCGTCGGGTCCGTCGTAGATGCGCGCGGCGCGCGCGAAGCGATACATCTGCTCGAGCGGCAGGTCGGTGGAGTAGCCGAGCGACCCGTGCGTCTGCACGGCACGGTCGACGACGTCGTGCAGGACCTTGGCGCCGTAGAACTTGATCAGCGCGATGTCGACCATCGCGGCGCGCGCGCCCTGCGTGTCCATCACCCAGGCGGCGTGCAGCGTCATCAGGCGCGCCGCCTGCATCTCGGCGGCGCTGTCGGCGATCCAGTTCTGCACGGTCTGCTTGTCCGACAGCAATGAGCCGTGTGCGCGACGATAGGTCGCGCGCTCGCACATCATGTCGAAGGCGCGACGCGCGACGCCGAGCCAGCGCATGCAGTGGTGGATGCGCCCAGGACCGAGGCGCTGCTGGGCGAGCATGAAGCCGTCGCCGACACCGCCGAGCAGGGCGTCGGCAGGGATGCGGACGTTCTCGTAGAGGATCTCCGAGTGCCCGCCGTAGGCGCCGAACTGCTCCCACGGATGCTCCATCGTCGGCACGTCGCGGACAATGTCCACGCCGGGCGTGTCGCGCGGCACGATGAACATCGACGCGCGCTGGGAGCCGCGCGCGTCGGGGTCGGTGACAGCCATGACGATCAGAAAGTCGGCGATCGAGCCGTTGGAGGAGAACCACTTGTGCCCGTCGATCACCCACTCGTCACCACCGCCTTTGGCGTCCAGCACGGCGCGCGTCTTCAGCTGCGTCGGATCCGAGCCGGGGCTGTCGGGCTCGGTCATGCTGAAGGCGCTGCGTAGGTCGCCGGCGAGCAGCGGGTGCAGCCAGCGCTCCTTCTGCTCGGGCGTGCCGGCCATCGCGAGGATCTCCGAGTTGCCCGAGTCGGGCGCGGCGTTGCCGAAGGCCAGCGGCGCGATCGGCGAGGTGCCGAGGATCTCGTGCATCAGCCCGAGGCGCACCTGTCCCATGCCCTGGCCGCCTAGCTCGGGCGGCAGGTGCGTGGCCCACAGACCGCGCTCCTTGACCTGCTCCTGCAGCGGCGCGATCGCCTCGCCGAGGCCCTGCAGGCCGAGGTCGTGCCAGATCGCCTCCAGCGGCCAGATCTCGCGGCGGACGAACTCGGCCATCCAGTGGAGCTGCGCCTGAAAGTCGGGGTCGGTGGAGAAGTCCCAGCTCATGCGACGTCCTTTCGGTCAGGCGCGGGCGGCGGCGTGCGCTAAGCCTACGCTCTGCCGGCCATCGCGCGCGAGAACCAGGCGCGTGGCCTTGGCGATTGCGCGGAGAGCCCGGTCGCAGAGCACCGTTGGACGCCGTGACCGAGCCAGGTCACGGCGTCCTCCGGCGGTGACGCCCACGCCAGGGAGGGAGCGGCGCCGAGCGTCCTCAAGGTGACCGGACGAGGGAGGTCACTCCTGAATGTTCAACATCGCATAGCTAAACTGCCCTGTCAAGGCTAAAGTAGACAGCTGTTTACAAAACAATCGATCGATTTAAGTCTGTCTCGGATCGCTTTGCGCCTCGCCACTGGCCGCGACAAGATGGGGGTATGCGCGCTCGATAGAGCGCCCACAGGCTGATGCCGATAAAAGCCAAACCGCGAGAGCCGTCGGCTGTACAGCCGGCACCCGCGCAACAGCCACCGGCGCAGCAGCAGCGCGAGCGCTCGCGCAGGCCCGCAGGCCCGGTGGCGCGCGAGCAGGTCCGCACCGGCCAGCGCCTGCGCTTGGCGCTGGCAATGATCGACGCGGTCGGCGAGGACGGCTATCGCGAGACGCGCGTGGCCGACGTGATCGCGCGGGCGGGCGTCTCGCGCAAGACCTTCTACGAGCTGTTCGACAACAAGCAGGACTGCCTGCTGACGACGTTCGACCTGATCGCCAACGAGGCCGTTCGCCGGGTGGAGATTGCCTATCGCGACGCCAAAGGCTGGCCGGAACGCGTCGAAGCGGCGATCGGCGCGCTGCTCTCCTCGGCGCTGGAGAACCCCGGAGCGCTGCGTCTGAGCCTGCTGGAGATCGCGACCGCCGGCCCGGCCGGAATCGCGCGCCGCGAGCAGTCGATTCTCCGCTTCGAGCAGTTCATCCGCGACGCGCTGGAGCTGGCACCGGGCGAGGGAGTCGTCTCCGACTTCGCGCTGAAGGCGATCGTCGGCGGCTTCAACCGGGTGCTCTACCGGCGTGTGCTGCGCGGCGAGGCGACGGAGCTGGGCGCGCTCGTCCCCGACCTGGCCAGCTGGGCGGCGTCCTATTACCCGGCGCCGGCGTCGATGCTCGCCGAGCCCTCCGTGCGGTCACGCGCCCGTCGCGCGGCGACCGTGCTCGACGGCGGCCGCGCCCCGGGCACGCTGGCCCCGCATCCTCCGCTCGGCGGGCGCCGGGGCCTGGCGCGCGGCGACCAGAACGTCTCGCACAGCTTCGTCGTGCAGAGCCAGCGCGAACGCATCCTCGACGCGGTGACCAACCTCACCGCCCGCGAGGGCTACGCGGCGCTGCGCGTCGAAGGGATCGCCGAGGAGGCGGCCGTGTCGCTGGTCGCCTTCTACGAACACTTCACCGGCAAGGAAGACGCGTTCCTGGTCGCCTTCGAGGTCGGCCACGGCAAGGGCCTGGCGATCGTCGAAAGGGCATTCGCCGCTGAGGACGACTGGCGCTTTGCCGTGCGCGCGGGCATCGCCGCGCTGTTCGACTTTCTCGCAACCGAGCCGTCGTTTGCGCACATCGCGCTGCTGGACGCGCTGATCGCCACCGAGCACACGGCGCAGCGCTCGAGCGCCGGCGTGGACGCGTTCGCGCAGATGCTCGCGCCGGGCCTGGAGCAGACGGGCGGCCTGAGCCCGCCGGCGGTGACGATCGAGGCGATCGCCGGCGGCCTGTTCGAGCTGTGCCTGCACTACGC
The DNA here is from genome assembly GCA_017882375.1 of Solirubrobacteraceae bacterium. Taxonomy (GTDB): domain Bacteria; phylum Actinomycetota; class Thermoleophilia; order Solirubrobacterales; family Solirubrobacteraceae; genus Palsa-744. The sequence continues at coordinate 4,075 of JADGPP010000113.1, forward strand.
GCTCGCGGACAGGCTGCGTGAGCTGCCCGAGCTGGCCGTGTCGGCGACGTACATCGCGCTCGCGCCGTTTCTCGGCGGCGAGGAGGCCGCGCTGATCGCGACCGACCGCCCGCGCGGCGCACGTTCCTAGACGGTCGTCGGCTTCGCGCTCATCAATGCGACGGGCACGGCCAGCCCGGCGGAGCGTTTGATCGTCGCGATGCGGCGCCCCGACTGGACGGCGTCGCGCACCGCTCCGGCGTGCGGCGAGAGCGCGGCGACGGTGCGGTCGAGATCGGGGGCGAGCAGCGCCAGGCCCCACAGGCGCGCAGGGCGATCGGCACCGCCATGCTCGGCGACGACCTGCTCGGGTTCCTGCACAACCTCGAGGATCTCCTCGCCGAGGCGGAAGAACGCCTGGCGCGGCGCTCCGGCGGCGGTCGGCTGCTCGCGAATCCTGCGCAGGTTCAGGCCGGCGCCCTGCAGCGCGCGCACGCTGCGATCCAGGTCGGGGGTCATCGCGACGATGTGGTCGATCGCGGCGATCCCGTTGGCGTGCGCCGGCGCGGGGTCTGCTGGCGCCGACTGCGAAGCGGTCGTCACCAGCCCGTCGAGCTCGCCGCCCGAGAGCGCGCGCAACGACCAGCCGACGATGCCCCGGCCGGCGTCGGCGCCGGCGAGTCGCAGGCGAACCGAGTCGAGCTGCAGGCGGTCGCCGAGCACGCTGAAGCCGAGCGCCGCCCAGCGCTGTGGCTCGTCGGCGAGCACGATCTCGTCGATCGTCGGCGACGGCGCGCCGGCGGGTCGTCGCGAGACGTCGGCGACGGCGGGCTGCTGGCTGGACATCGCCTGCAGCATTGCACTCAGCGCTCGATCACGAGCTTGCACCAGTCGCCCTCGCGCAGGGCCGCGAACCTGCGCCGCGGGCGACGGGCGCCGCGCGGTGGCTGCGCAGCGATCGCCGCTACGGTGTCTGCCCGTGTGGGTGCAACGCGAGATCGAGCTGCACGCGCTGCCGCGCGGCTTTCACCTGATCACGCGCGAGGTGCTCGGCGCGATCCCCGAGCTGGCGCAGCTGAGCGTCGGGCTGCTGCACCTGTTCCTGCGCCACACGTCGGCGTCGCTGACGCTCAACGAGAACGCCAGCCCCGACGTGCGCCGCGACTTCGCCGCGTACTTCGACCGCGCGGTGCCCGAGGACGCTGCCTACTGGACGCACACGCTCGAGGGGCCCGACGACATGCCCGCGCACATCAAGGCCTCGCTGCTCGGCCCGTCGCTGTCGCTGCCGATCGCCGGCGGCCGTCTGGCGCTCGGCACGTGGCAGGGGATCTACCTGTGCGAGCACCGCGACCACGGCGGCGCGCGCTCGCTGCTGGCGACGCTGTCGGGCGAGAGCGGCACGCATCGAGCCGCCTGACGCCTGCCCGCAGGACGCAGCGCGCAGCTAAACCGGCTTCCCGCGAGACACAGCGCGCGGCTGGCCGGCTTCCCGCGACGGCACAGCGCGCGGCCAAGCGGCTGCCCGCGAGGCGAACGCAGCCCGGGCACTCGACGGGGTGGTCAGGTGAGCAGGGGGCGGATCATGTTGCTTGGAATAACCATTACCTCAAACGAGGTTACATCAAACATGGTATCCTTGTGTGAGGGATGACACAGACGGCGACCGACAAGCTCGAGCCGGTGAAAGACGGCTCCGGGAAGGCCAAAGCGGCGCGCAACAGCGCCCCGCGCGAGGTGCCCGGGCCGCCCCGCTCGGACCTGACCGTCGAGCAGCTCGCCGCCGAGGTCGGCATGTCGGTGCGCAACATCCGCAACCACCACACGCGCGGCCTGCTCCCCCCGCCTGAGGTGCGCGCGCGCGTCGGCTACTACAACGCCGAGCACGTCGCGCGGCTGCGGCTGATCCTCGACCTGCAGGCCGACGGCTTCAACCTCGCCGCGATCGAGCGCCTGCTCAGCGGCTCCGACGGCTTGGCCGAGCGGCTGCTGGGCCTGCGCAAGGCCGTGACCACGCCGTTTGAGCCCGAGCAGCCCGAGCTGATCACCACCGCCGAACTCGCCGAGCGCTTCGGCGAGCTCAGCGCCAAGGACGCCGAGCGCGTGCGCAAGCTCAAGCTGCTCGTGGCGCTCGGCGACGACCGCTTCGAAGCGCCCAGCCCGGCGCTGCTGCGCGCCGCTGAGCAGGTCGTCGCGCTGGGCATTCCGATGCACTCCGCGCTCGTGCTCGTCGAGCGCATGAGCCGCGACTGCGACTCGATCTCGCGCGACTTCACCAAGCTGTTCCTGCGCGAGCTGTGGCAGCCCTTTGACGAGGCCGGCCAGCCCGACGAGGGCTGGGATGAGCTGATCGAGGGCGTCGACTCGCTGCGCCCGCTCGCCTCCGAGGCGCTGCTCGCGCTGTTCAAGCTGCGCATGACCGCCCAGCTCGAACAGGCCTTCGGCAAGGTCATCGAGCACCAGGCCAAGCGCAAGTAGCGCTCAGCGCACCGGCGCCCACCCGCCGATCGCCCGGGGCGGCGACGGTCCTGCTAGCGGCCCGGCGGGATGAGCACGATCTTGCGATGCGAACCGGCCGCCAAGCGCTCCCACGCCTCGCCGACGCGCTCCAGCTCGATCCGCTCGGTCTCGATCTTCAGCTCGCCGGAGGCCGCCAGCGCCGACAGGCTCGCGTAGGCCTCGCGCTTGACCTCCGGCGGCGCGGCGAAGTTAGTGTGGCCCATGATCACGAGCATCTTGCCGCGGATCGGCGCCGAGGACACCGTGCTCTCGTTGCCCGCGCCGGCGCCGACCTGCACGATCCGCGCGCCAAAGCTCGCGGCGCTGACCGCCGCGGCGAACGGCTCGCCGAACAGCGGGTCGACGACCACGTCGATCCTGCCGTCGGCCGCCTCGGCGAGCGCCGTCGGGAGATCCTCGGCGCCGCCGAGCTCGACTGCGGCGTCGGCGCCGAGCGCCAGGCATCGCTGCAGGCCCTCTCGTGAGCGCGCCGCGGCGACCACGCGGCCCGCACCCAGCGACTTGGCCGCCTGCACGGCGATCTGCCCGAGCACGCCGCTGGCCGCCAGCACGAGCACGTGCTCGCCGGGCTTCAGCGCCGCGCGCCACGTGAGCGCCAGCCACGCCGCCAGCCCGGATATCCCGAGCGCCACGGCGACTGCGTCATCGACGCCATCGGGCACGTCGTAGGTCGCCTGCGGGTCGATCAGCGCACGCTCGGCCATCGAGCCGTAAGGCGGGATCGGCGAGTCGAAGTACACGCGCCTGCCGTCGAGCAGTCCCACTCCCTCGCGTCCGGCGACCGACGGCAGCGGCGGTGCCCCGGCGTAGAAGCGACCCGCGCAGATCGCCACGTCGACCGGGTTCAGACCCGCCACCAACACCTCGACGACGGCCTGGCCGCTGTCGGCTTCGGGCTCGGCGAAGTCGTCCGGCCGCGGGACGCCGTGCTCGTGCAGGACAGCCGCTCTCATCGCTGCATCATGCCCTACGCTCCGCGCAGCTGCGCCGCGATCTGCTCGTAGCTTCCCGCGCCCCGGCCCATCGTTCGCTGGCCTCGCGGTCCATCATCCGCCGACCTCGATCGCCCACGCGCGCGCGAGGTTCTGCGCGGCCATGGTGCTCATCAGATCCGCAAAGCCGTCGGGCGCGGGCGCCAGCAACGGCGCGCCGGCCGCGGTGATCGCCCCAAGCACACGCTCGCAGGCCGATCGCGCCAGCCCGGTGGCGGGCGCCCGCGGGATGGCCGTCTGGGGGGGTGTGTGTCCACTCAGAGACTGCGTATAACCATGGCTATACGCAGCGTGCGCGGTGACGCCCACCAGCTGCGGCGGTCATACGCTCGTCTAAGGCGGCGCCGCCGATGAATGGCGCCTTCGTCTGCTGCCGATAGGCGACGCAGACCAATCATGCGGCGAGCACACCTACTCCGACAGCTCGTGCTCGACTCGCAATATGTGATCGACGAGCACCTGGTGGCGGCCGCGATTCTCGCGCGTGCGGCGACGCGACGCGTGCTCGCCGACGCGAGCTTCCGCAACGACGTCCGCGCGCCGCGCGCGGTGCGCTCGTTCAGGCCGAGCACGCAGGCCCGGTCGTTCCGGCCGTACGTGCTGCGCGCCTCGCTCGATCGC
>JADGPP010000059.1 GCA_017882375.1 Solirubrobacteraceae bacterium
GGCGTTCTTCAGCTGCTGCGCTTTCGCCCAGCGCGAGCGCGCCGACGTGACCGCTTGCACGCCGAGCGCACCAGCGAGGACCTCTGCGCGCTGTGGCTAGGACGACGCGCAAGGATGCCGAAACGAAAGGGCCGCGGCGGCGTCCAGCACAGGTCTCGGCGGCGACCGTTGCCGCTAAGGAGCATCTGCCGTCCTGCGCCGCTCGGCGCCGTCGGCGCCGATAGCGTCGTGACGCGAATCTTGGAATCGAGGTTGGTTTGCCATGCAAGCCGTCGACCGGGACATCGTCTGTAGGCGGACCATTGCAATCAAGCGGTCGACGATTGTTAGCGTGGCGTAACCGGGGTAGACGAAGCCCGCGACACCAGTTCGGACGGACAGCCCGACGACATCGGCCGGACCTCGCAGGTCAGGCGAGGCGGCTCAAGGCAGCAGCACGATCTTGCCGTGGCTGTGCCGCGCGGCCAACTCGTCGAAGGCGTCGCGAACCTGGTCCAGCGCAAACGTGCGCGCGATCGGTATCTCGATGCTTCCGTCGGCCACCAGTCCCGCCATCTCTGCAAGCAGAGGCGCGGTGGCGATCGCGTGAGTGCCTTGCGCCTGCACGCCGAGTCGCTGCACCGCCTCGTAGTCGATGATCGTGTTGATCCGCTGCGGAGCGACGCCCAGCTCGATCGCCAGGTCGACGTAGCCGCCGCCGAACGTGTCGATGAACGCGTCGACCGTGCCACCCGCCGCCTCGCGGATCCGCTCGGCCTGCCCGTCGCCGTAGGTCACCGGCACGATGTCGTGGCTGCGCAGCCAGTCGTGGTTTCGCTCACCGGCAAGCCCGATCACCGTCGCTCCGGTGCGGCGCGCGAGCTGGACGGCGACCGAGCCGACCCCGCCGGCCGCCGCGGAGACCACGACGGTCTCGCCAGCTTGCGGAGCGACCGCCTGAACCGAGGCATAGGCGGCGAGCGCCACGATGAACAACGAACCCGCCACCTCCCAGGAGAGCGACGCCGGCTTGGCCGTCAGCTGATCGGATGCGACCACGACGAGCTCGGCGTGGCTGGCGCGCTGCTCGGTCCAACCGAGCACCTCGTCGCCGACGGCGAATGCGCTCACGCCGTCACCGACCGCCTGCACCACGCCGGCCAGATCGGTGCCCTGACCCGAAGGGAACGTCGCCGGCCAGCGATCGTGAAGGCGTCCCTCGCGGATTGCGATCTCGCCTGGATTGATCCCCGCCGCCTTGACCGCCACCAGCACCTCTCCGGGACCGGCGACCGGGTCCTCGACCTCGCGCACCTCGAGCACATCGACCCCGCCGTACTCGTCGAATCGCACAGCCCTCATGTCATCTCCTCGTCATCGTCCGGTCCCTGCCAGATTCTGCGCCGGTTGCTCTCAACGTAGCGAACGCGAACGTTGCTCCTGGCAGGGGTGGCGGAGCGTCGATTGGGGTAGAACTGAAAGATGCCCACGCCGGCCGAGGATCTCGATCTCAAGACGGTGCGCAAGGCTCTGCAAGCGCACCGCGACCACACCCGAGACCGCGTCGCGGCGCTGGCAAAGCGCCCCGAGCTGGGCAGCGCACAGGGATTCGGCAAGCGCATCGGCGACGGGACAACCGAGGCGATCAGCCGGCTCACCGAGATCGGCGTCGGTCAATCGCTGGAGAGCACGCTTGCACGAACCGAGCGGGCATTGAGCAAGCTCGACGATGGCAGCTACGGCACGTGCGACGCTTGCGGGCAGCCGATCGCGCCTGCTCGACTGCACGCCATGCCCGACAGCGTGATGTGCCTGGCCTGCGCAGCTTCCGAGCGCCGCGGCCAGCCTCCCCGACGCAGGTGAGACCCGGTGGAGGTGAGTCTGAGCTGTGGCGAAGAGTCGCGCAGGCCAGGCCAGCGGCCTCAAGGAGTGTGTGTCGGGCGCCGACGTATTCCCGTTATGACGGTTCAACGGCGACCCCCGGGCCCGGGAACGGGTCAAACGCGGGCGTCGTTGGGCCCGCCCGCTCCCCTGTCCGAGCTCAGGCAGGATGTCCACCCGCTCGGCGAGGCGCTCAAGGAGCGGGCCGCGGATGTTGTCGAGCTGACGGTCGCGCGAGCGAGCGGCCTCGCCATCGATCCCGCGCTTCAGCGCACCGCTGAACGAATCAGCAAGGCCTCCACGGTCGCGCTGGCCAGCTGGCTGGCGGGGGAGGGCCCCGATGTGGCCCGTGAGGCCAATGCGGAGACCTGGCTCTTCTACGGCGAACTGGCCGCCGATCGCTCGGCGTCGCTGAACACGGTGATCATGCACTGCCTCTGCTGGCGCGACGCAGTGGCCGAGGTGCTGCAGCAGAGCGCCGCGCAACTGGGTGCTTCGGCTGAGGCACTTGCACAAGCCTTGAACCTCCTGCAGGTGGGCCTCGAGTTTGGCTTTATCAAGATGTCCGAGTCCTTTGATGGGGCCAGCCAGCGGACCGGAGAGGAGCTGGCGTTCATGGCCACCCACCACGAGCTGACCGGGCTGCCCAACAGGGCGCTGATCCTGGATCGCGTCAACCAGATGTTTGCGCGCCGCTCGCGCACCCACGCACAGGTGGCCGCGCTGTTTGTCGATGTCGAGAACGTCAAGAGCGTCACCGACACTCTCGGCCACGCAGCCGGCGACAAGTTCATTCAGGCGATCGCTGCGAGGCTCGACGGCGTGGTGCGCGCCTCCGACGCGCTGGGATGCCTCGGCGGCAGTGAGTTCGTGGTCATCTGCGAGGAGCTTCCGCTCGAGGCCGGTCCCGAGCTGACCGCCGAACGCCTGCTGGAAGTGCTCAAGCCCTCATTCAAGCTCGGAGCCAGTGAGGAGTCTCACTTCACCGCGAGCGCGAGCATCGGGATCGCGGTGGGTAAGCGAACTTCGGCCGAGGAGCTTCTGCGCGACGCAGAGATCGCGATGGATCAGGCCAAGGGCGACGGCAAGAACCGCTACGTCGTGTTCGAGTCCGGGATGCAGGACGCGGTCCAGTTCCGTATGGAACTGGAGATGGACCTGCGCGATGCCCTGCCGAACGACGAGTTCTTCTTGGTCTATCAGCCGACGTTCAATCTGCGCGACATGAGCCCTACCGGATTGGAGGCGCTGATCCGCTGGAAGCACCCAGTCCGAGACATCGTCCAACCCGATGACTTCATTCCCCTCCTGGAGGCGACCGGACTGATCATCGAGGTCGGGTCGTGGGTTCTCCACGAGGCCTGCCGTCAGGGTGCGAGCTGGCGAGAGGACGGGCATGCGATCGGAATGGCTGTCAACGTCTCTGGATGCCAGCTCGACAGCGACGACTTCGTCAGCGATGTCTGCGACGCCCTCACAGACAGCGGATTGGATGCCGGCGCGCTGACCCTGGAGATAACCGAGACCACGCTCATGCGCAACGTCGAGGAGACCGCTCGGCGTCTGAGTGCCATCAGGCAGCTCGGTGTGCGCATAGCGATCGATGACTTCGGCACCGGATACTCCTCCCTCTCCCATCTCCAGCAGTTCCAGATCGACGCACTGAAGATCGACCGCTCGTTCGTATCGCGGCTGACTAAGAACCCGGAGGGGGAGGCGCTCATCCACACCCTCGTGCAACTCGGCAAGGCGCTCTCGATCGAGACGCTTGCCGAGGGCATCGAGCAGAAGGAGGAGCTATCCGTCCTGCAACAGGAGCAATGCGACAGCGGCCAGGGCTTTCTCTACGCTCGGCCCCTGGATGCGCGTGGTGCCGAGGCCTTCCTGGACAGCTGGGCCGCCGAGAGCGCAGCATACGGCTAGCCGTATGCTGCGCAGAACAGCGCACTATTGAAGTAGCTGTACCCCGCACGCAGCGCTGAACAGGTCAGCGTTCTCGAGCACATCGCTCCAGTACATGCGCACGCCCTGCAGTGCATCGGCTCCGCGCATTGCGGCGAGCCTGCAGCCCACCATGTCAACCGACTCGAACTTCGCGCCGCTCAGGTCGGCGCCGCTCAGGTCGCAGTCCTCAAAGACGACGGCGCGCAGGCGGCCCTCCTGGAAGTCCGCCTGAGCGAGATTGCAGGACGCGAAGCGCACGCGCTCGAGCCGGGTCGCGGCGAAGGCGACGAGGTCGGCTCGGCAGCTCTGGAAGCTGACGTCCGCCAGGACGGCCTCGCTGAGGTTGCACCCGGTCAGGCGTCCGCCTGTTATCGCAACGCGGCGAAAGACCCCGCCGCGCGCATCGAGATTGGCGAGGTCGCAGTCGTCGATCTCGCAGTCGAGAAGCGACAGGCCGAGCCGGCGCTCGCCGGCGAACGATGCTCCGGCGAGCCGGGCTTCAGCGATTCGTGACGCCGACAGGTCGGGAGCTTCGGGTGCAGGGGGAAGGTCAGGCGGATCGGGGCGCATGCGCTGAGTCAAGCAACTCACAGAGCATCGTGTGCGCCTGGCGCTGAGCCGTCGGTCTCGAGTCAAGATCGAGCGCGAGGTGCGCTATGCGGCCTTCGCTTGGCTTCGCTGGTCAACCAGCGACCGCCGCTGCGTCCCATCGGCCTCGATGTTCTCAGGCGAAAGCCATGCCTGAAACCCGGCCCTGATGACCGGCCACTGCTCGTCGGTGATCGCATACCACGCGGTGTCGCGGTTGCGGCCCTTGACGATCTGGTTCTTGCGAAAGATCCCCTCGAAGCTGAAGCCGAAGCGCTCCGCCGCCCGCCTGGACGCTGCGTTCAACGAGTTGCACTTCCACTCAAGACGCCGGTAACCGAGGTCGTCGAAGGCATGACGCGCCAGCAGATAGATCGCCTCAGCCGCTGCCGTCGTGCGCCTGACAGGCACGCCAAACCAGAGGTGGCCGATCTCGATCACACCGGACTCCGGCGCGATCCGCAGGTGGGAGGCAAGGCCAAGAGGACGCGAATCGGAGATGCGTTCGATCGTGAAGTAGAGAGGATCGGCTGAGGTTTCAGCCGATGCGAGCATCCGGCGCAGATGCTCGGGATCGTCGTAAGGGCCGTCCGGCAGGTAGGTCCAGATCGTCTCGTCGCCTTCGGGTGGATGTGAGACCGCATACAGCAGCGAGTCGGCATCGCGCAGGGCGTCGACCGGTCGCAGCAGAACGTACGCGCCCTGAAGCGTCGTGCGCGAAGGGGCTTGGGCTCCCGTCCAGTCGACCTTTTCTCCAAGCGGAAGCTCTGGCGTCACGGCAGAACCTTCGCAGAGGCGGATGACGCGCGGCGCGGGCGCTCGGATTGCGGTACCTAAGACCGTCGGCCGACTGCGGGTCGCATGTCGCAACCCGCAGTCCGACCGGGATCGTGCGCTGCTTGCCTACGCTCCGGTCGGCGACGGTGTGACGGGGCGCTCGCGCGGGACGAGGAACTTCAGTGCCGTGTCGGGGTTGCGCAGTGCGCCGCCGATCGCGAGGATCGCAAAGCCCAGCCCGCTCAGCAGCAGCGCGATACCGACGACGATCCCGAACAGTCCCACCTGCGTGGCCATGTAGCTCGTGTTCAGGGCCGTGGACAACGCGGTCTCCTGGATCCAGACATTGCGCGCCGGGTTTTCAGCGGGCTTGCCCTTGGCATCCTTTACCGCCTTAGATTCCACGTTGGTGCCTTCGCCGTTGACGCTTGCGTAACGCGGCATCTGGGAGTAGTGAAGACCGCCGGTCGCCTCCAGCGCGTGGATGTTCATGTACTGGGCGAAGCACCTTGCGGTCGAGCCGCTGTTGACGGTCTTATTCGCCACCGAGCAGCTCGGTATCGTGAGCTTGGACGTGTCCAAGCCAGCCTTCGCGGCCTCCGCCTTGATGGCCGCCGGGGTCATGTCGGCTGAGCCGACGATCTTCTGTTCGGCCAAACTGTCGTGCACGGTGCTCTGACCGCTCGCGCCCATCACGATGGCGGCGATCCCAAACGCGACCAGCACGACCGCGGCCACGATGCCACCAATCTCAAATGTCTTTCTCACGGCTTCTCCTTTTTACGCGACGCTGTCATTGCGTCCAGCCTGCGCCGCCGTGGAGAGCGCACCATCTGTGGATCTGGGCAGGCCTTCTCCGTGGTTTGCCGCAATCGGATCACCCGGGCCGCTGGGCCCAAGTCCGCGGTGTTTTCGCGGTGTGGGCCGAACAGCCCCCCCGGGGGGGGGCGGCAGGAGCATTCGCCTGGCGCTGTGGTCCTCGCAACGCCCAAGGCTGCGAAGGCTTCGCCTCCGGCGGTGAACGGTGGCCTGCGTAGTTCCCCGCGATCGCGATGCGAGAACCTGCGGATGACACACTCGCCGAATGCCCGTAGCTTCGGGACATGATGTATGGAAACCACATGGACGCCGGTGGCTGGGCTCTGTCGGTCTTCGTATCGCTGCTGTTGGTCGTGCTCGTCGTCCTCGCGATCGTCTGGCTCGTTCGCAGTCAAAGCGCCGGGGTCTCGATTCGAAATCAAGACGGCAAAGGCGAATCGGCACGCGAGTATCTTGATCGGCGGCTGGTTTCGGGTGAGATTGGCGAGGATGAGTATCAGCGCCTGCGTCAGACCCTCACCGACGCCCCTACACGGAGCCAACCCCCCGACGAGCCGGCGCACGCGGGCTAGCAGGGTTCTGGGCCGCGCGGCTGGCTCCGACGCGCCAGCCGCTTGGGCGTCGCGGAGACGCCCGGATCTCGTGCGAAGCAGCAGCAGCAGCGACGACGACGACGGCGGGCGGCACGCTCAATCTTCTTGGGCAGGCTCCGCGGACCAACTGATGTAGGCTCGCGCCTCACACGCGAGATCAAGGAGAGGTGATGTCAGCCGAGAATGTTCAGGTCGCACGCGACGCCTATGAAGCTTTCAGGAGAGGCGATTTGGAGGGGGTGGGGACGTATTTCGCCGATGACATTGTATGGGAGACGCCCGACACTCTGCCGACCGGCGGTGTGATCCGCGGCCGCGACGCAGTCCTCGGGAACTTCGCGGAACTTTCGAAGTACTGGAGCAAGTTCAGCGTGGACCCAGACGAGTACATCGACGCCGGCGACCACGTGCTGATCCGCGGCGTTCAGAGCGTCACCGGCCCAGGGGGATCGACCGAGTCACGTTATCTGCACCTCATGACTTTGAGCAACGGTAAGGTCGTTCGCGGTGAGTTCATCGCCGACACCGTGAAGGGCATGGCGGCACTCGGCAGCTGAGTCTGTCAGGGAGCTGGACGGGCATCGACACGGGGGACGGCACACTGCGCCGCCGCCCGTGTCGTGACCGCTTGCGCGGACGAGCGAGCGTTCGAGCGGGTGCCGGGTTCGCGCTCGGGTTGGACGAGGGGAGGTGCCGGCGCCAACGACAGCATCACGCCTGCTTAGGTCACAGCCGCAATGCGGAAGTGTTCGGACCCGTGTCCGTCACTGCTCGTGTTCGTCCGATCCAGCAGTGTGAGCGGCGTCCGTCGACGCGCTCGTATCCACGCAAAGCAGCAGCGTGCGAAGCGAGCAGGCACAAGCGCCGAGGGTCGACTATCGTATCGTCGGCTGCCTCTTCTGTTCGTGAGGGAGAGTGTAGCGCGCAACCGTGTTACCACTCGAGAGGGAGCGGAAGATGCGAGAGATCCGTCATGGACGGCGCGCCGGAAGTAGCCGGCTGGGACGTCGTCGTTTTCACTTCAATGTCATGCTTGTCTTGGTCGTGGGCATGCTTAGCGCCTGTCTACCGTCAGTAGCGAATGCCAACAGCGTCTCTTATGTGGCGCTGGGAGACTCGTACACCGCTGGTCCGGGCATCACCCCCTATTCACCGACGGCTTTCCCGGGCTGCGCTCAGTCGACCGCAAATTATCCACATCTGGTCGCGTCCGCTTTGCACTTTTCGCTCACGGATGTGAGTTGCAGCGGTGCCAAAACAATAGACTTTACGACAGAACAATTTCCTACATTCACCCCGCCGCAGTTTAATGCTCTAACTGCCACCACAAATGTGGTGTCGCTGGGCATGGGCGGCAACGACTATAACCTCTTTGGAACGCTTTTGGAAAAATGTACTATTATTGACTACTACAGCGGCTACCTGGCAACACATGGGAATGTTGGGGCACCTTGTCAGGAAGCGCTTGAACCATTGGTGCAATCTGACCTCAACGGAGATGTAGCGCCCTCGAATGAAGCGCTGGCTCAGATTCGAGCGCTGTCTCCCAAAGCGAAGGTGTTCGTCGTCGGCTACCCGGAGATCACGCCTCTGAATGGCTTCTGTCCTGCAGCGATCCCGTGGACAACGGGTGACCTTAAGTGGTTCAGAGCCGTCGAGCAGCAGGGCAATGCACTCAAAAAGGCTGGCGCAATCGCAAACCACGACACTTTCGTGGACACGTTCACGCCGAGTATCGGGCACAACGCGTGCGAACCAGTCGGCAAGCGCTGGATCGAACCGCTTATCGGTTCGCTCACCGGTGTCGCAGTGCATCCCAACGCTACCGGGCAAAAGGTTGATGCAATTGACGTCGGACTGTCGATGCTGTTGCACGGCGTTTTCTAGCCGGATACCCGCTCGACTCTTAGGTCGTAGACGTCGCTCTGTGCCGCCATTCAGCGTGCGGCACAGAGCGACGTCGAAAGCCGATGCGTGCTCCCGAGTAACGAGCCACCGCGGAAAGCTAGGGCGCGTCCTGGGAGTGTCGATGCAGCGATTGAGGAGAGTCGGAGCTTTGCCGCTTCGGGCAATGTGCCGCCCGAGCTAGCGGGCGCGAAGATGCTGATGCTCGTCGACCGCCAGTCGGGAGGACGGCTCGTTCTAACAACGTTTGACACCGAGGAGGCGATGCGCAAGGGCGATGCTGCAATGAGTGCGGGCCAGCCTCGCAACGCCGGCCGGCGCTCATCGGTCGAGTTCTACGAGGTAGCCGGGGAGATAGCGCTCTAGCACCGCGGCGGCACGCCGTCACCGCCGTCCAAGCGCGTCGGCTCACGGTAGGTTCACACCTGCTTCCGCCGCGCAATGCAGAAGTGTCCGCGTTGATGCACGTCGGTGCTCTTGCTCGTCGTGGGCGCTTCTACTAAGTCAAGGGGATGGTGATCAGCTTTCTGTAGAGGCTGCGGGAGAGGTGGCGCTTGAGTGCACGCATGGCTTCGCTGGGCGTCTTGCCTTCACTGATGCGGCGCTCGAGGTAGGTGCAAGTTGGCTCGTCGTGGCGTGCGCGGATGCGGGCGATCGTGTGCAGCGCGTTGTTGGCCTGGCGGTCCCCAGCGGGATCGGACCCTTGTTTGGCAACCCCGTCGAGATTCGCGCTAGGCAGTGTCAAGGCCGTCACGCAACGTCCCTCAGTCGAGATCAAACGCAGCTCGAATCGCCTCACCGAGCTGCGGCTCCTGATCATCGAGCAGCACACCGATCTGATCTCGCAGCGCCTCGGTTGGAATCGTGGTGATGTTGTCGCAGCTCACGACCGACGGTCTCGAGAGTCCGTTCGCCGCATCAACGTGCACCTCGGTGGAGAGTCCACGAATGGTGGTGGTGATCGGCGCGACTGTGACCGTCACCAGATGTGGGCGCACAAGCTCACGCGTGAGAACCAACACCGGCCGCGCCTTGTCAAGCTGCGCGACGTGGATTGGGCGCATCACGCAAGTGCAGGCGGCACGCCCACTGCGTGCTCTGCCAGCCCGGCAAGCTCGGGGTCCGGGCCGGTACGGGCAAGAATCTCGGCATCCTTTTCAGCGACGGCACGCCGGCGCTCGCGCTCGAGCGCTCGCGTGACCACTGAGGCACGGCTCCGCGCGTTGCCAGAGGCGACGGCACTGTCCACAAACTCAACTAGCTCGTCTGGAAGACGTACGGCGATCTGCTTGCTCATCCCAATATGGTAGCAATTCGATACCGCTCTCGCTCGGCGCGAACACGGCGGTCATGGCTCAGGCTGTGGCTACGGGCACGGGGCATTCGTGCGTCGGCGTTTCCACACCAGCGACGGGACAGGACGGGCGTGTCGGCGCCGCTGATCTGACGCCGCATTCCCCAGTTGCCTCGAATCCAAGCCATCGGCAGGCGATCGCAATGCGCGGATGGCGGGCGACCGTGTCTGTGGCACGTCAGCGTCGTGGGGACCGTTTTCGGCGCGGCGGCGTGTAGCTCCTTAGCGTGAGGGTCCGATGCCCTGCGCTCGTCGGGCTGCTGCTTGGCCCGACAAAGGTCTCGGCGAGCACGTTCAGCCGGTGTCCCTTGGCGGCCTGAATCGCGCGACGACCAGCGCTGTTGATCGTCACCCAGTTGGACTGGCGCCTGCCCTCCTTGATGGAGAACGCCACGTGGCCGAGCACAGTCGTGAGCCCCGCTTTGCGTCGCGCGTGGTGTGGGGCTCGCGCCGAGCGGCCACGGCCGCGGCGGGGACGCTTGGCAGCGACACGAGCGACGCGCTCGAGCGCGAGCTCAAGGCGCTTGTCGGGTGCGCGCGGAGCATGGACGACAGGCCGTAGTTGGCCAGTCCAGCGCGAGGTTTTCGACTAAGGCTGTCGCGTGGAGTTGTCGATGTCTTGTTAGCGAGCGGGCGAGCCCGCTGCGACTGAATGCCCCTCCTTGTCCCTCCTGGATTCAAAATCCCGAGCGCTTGCAATCGCCTTCATGGCGATGGGCTTGGCTATCGCCTTCCATGCGCTGCACGCGGTGTTCGGACTGGGGCATCCGCAGCTGGATGCCTTTGCCGAAGACTGGATCTACGTGGCGATCGAGTTTGGCGCGGTCGGTCTCTGCGCCACGCGGGTGCTGCGGCGAAGCGATGACCGGGCCGCGTGGCTGCTAATCGGCGTCAGCCTCCTCACGTGGACCGCAGGCGACTCGCTTTGGACGTTCTGGCTCGACGGCGTCGCCAATCCGCCGTACCCCTCGATCGCGGACGCGCTCTATCTCACGATGTTCCCGGCGACGTACGTCGCGCTGCTCTTGCTCATGCGCTCGCGTTTTCGCCATGTCGGCGCAGCGGTGTGGCTGGATGGGATCGTCGTGGGATTGACGACGGCGGCGATCGGCGCCGGTCTGGTCCTCCCCGCCGTTGAGCATGCGAGTAGAGGGACTGTCTCGGAGATCGCGGTCAACCTCGCCTATCCGCTGGGCGACTTCTTGCTGCTCGTGTTCGTCGCCCTCGGCTTCACGCTGTCCGGCTGGCGGCCTGGACGCCAGTGGGCATTGCTGGGACTCGGGATTGCCCTTTCGGCCTGCGCCGACATGATCTACGTCTATCAGGAAGCGCACGGCGCTTACGTAGCCGGTCGCATCCTCGACACCATGTGGCCTGCCTCGATGGCCATCATCGCGCTGGCGGCGTGGCAGCCTGCGTCGAGCAAGGTGCCACGCGCAGCTCACAACCGACACACGATCGTGCTCCCCGGTGTCTTTGGGACGCTCGCGCTCGCCCTGTTGGTTAGCGCGACAGCCCATCCGCTGACGCGCGTGTCGGTCATCCTGTCCACCGGTGCACTGCTCGCGGCGGGGATACGCGGTGCGCTCACCTACCGGGAGAACGTGCAATTGCTCGAGGTCCACAGACACGAGTCCGTTACGGATGCGCTGACCGGTCTGGACAACCGTCGACAGCTCATGGAGGATCTCGACGTCGCCGTTGACACCGGCCCGAACGGCCAGGCCTCAACGTTCGCCTTCTTCGATCTGAACGGCTTCAAGCGCTACAACGACAGCTTTGGACATGTCGCGGGAGATGCGTTGCTGAAGCGACTCGGCACGGCGCTCGCGGCGGTCGTCGACGGACAGGGCAAGGCCTACAGGCTCGGTGGCGATGAGTTCTGCGTCCTACTTCGCGGCCGCTTTCCCCGCGACGACGCCCTGGTGGCAAAGGCCGAGGCCGCCCTGACGGATCGGGGCAGCGGCTTTGTCGTCACCACCGCCTGCGGCTCAGTCATCGTGCCCGAGGAAGCAAGCTCCATAACGGCCGCACTCAGCCTGGCGGACGGGCGCATGTACGCGGAGAAGGGCAGGGGACGCCCGGCCGGCTCGCAGGCCCAGAGCGTTCTGTTGCAGCTGGTTACCGAGCGCGAGCCGAGGCTACGCAGTCACGTGTCCGATGTCGGCGTCTTGGCGGTTGCGATCGGACGACAATTCGACCTCAATCCCGAACAACTGGATGAGCTTGGGCGAGCGGCCGAGCTTCACGACATTGGCAAGCTCGCCATCCCCGACGAGATCTTGCACAAGCCCAGTCCGCTGAACGACAGCGAGCAACTCTTCATGCGCCAGCACACGATCATCGGCGAGCGCATCCTCAATGTGGCACCGGCACTGCGCATGGTCGCACGCCTGGTTCGCTCCAGTCACGAGCGATGGGATGGGACCGGCTATCCCGACTCCCTGGCCGGAGACGAGATCCCGCTCGGCGCACGAATCATCTCTGCCTGTGACGCATACGACGCGATGATCTCCGATCGTGCGTACCACGAGGCGCGCTCGCCAGACGCAGCCATGGCCGAGCTCAGGCGAAGCTCCGGAAGCCAGTTCGACCCAGATGTTGTTGAGGCGCTGTGCCAACAGCTGCGCGCGCCACGCTCGCTGCTCCGTGACGCCAGCCGCAGAGACGCCGAGTCACACCAACTGCCAGAGGCGCAGCGGTCGCGAAGTCTGCACTAGCGTTCACCGTGGCTGGTCGAATATCTCGCCGAGGAAGTGCGTGACCAGCCAGGTCGCGAGCCGCGCCGTAGTGCCGGAGGGGTCATACGGCGGGTTGAGCTCGGCGATGTCGAACCCGATGACCCGGCCGATCAGGTCGAGTGTCCCGGTCCGGCCTGTCCTCGCGTCCGATCGGGGTTATCTTAGAACTTTGTAAACTTCAGCATCTATATGTGGTCGTCGCGTACCGGTCAGCCTCCTATCTATGCTTTGAAGGCCGACTTCTTTCGGGTGCTCGGTCATCCGGCAAGGGTTCGTCTGCTGCAGCTTCTACGCGGGGGCGAGCAATCGGTCGGTGCCCTGCGCGACGCGCTCGAGCTTGATTCGAGCGGGACCTCCCAGCATCTGGCGGCATTGCGCGCGCAGGGCCTCGTCGTGAGTCGCAAGGAGGGCACAAGCGTCTACTACCGGGTCAAGGATCCGCGCACGCAGGAGTTGCTCGAGCTCGCCAAGGAGATCATCGCCGGAGCGCTGGAGGACAACCGAGCGCTGCTCGACGACCTTGCCGTGGAGGACTTCGGGCCTCGGGTTCGCGACTAGCCGTGGGCGCGCTCGATGCAGTGGCGCTCGCGGGCGCCGCGACGGTCGCGCTCGGAGGTCTGCTCGCGGCGACCAGCGGAGGGTTGCGTTGCGGCCTGGCCGTGCAGGCGACGGGGATGGCGTTGCTCGGCTTCGACGGCATCGCCGTACTGACCGGCGGCGATGCTCTCGGAGCAGCGTTCCGCAGCACGATCGCGCCAGCGCTCGGCCTCGATCCGCTCAGCGGCTTCTTCCTGGCGGTGCTCGCGCTGACGGCGGTGCCGACGCTTGTGTTCGCGCGCGACTACCTGCCCGCGAGCCCGGGTGCGCGGGGCGTCGGCACGCTGACGGCCGCATTCCTTCTCGCACTGGTTGGAGTGCTAACCGCGCGTGACGTCACGAGCTTTCTCGCCTTCTGGGAGCTGATGACGCTCATCCCGGCCGCCGCGATCCTCGTCGCCAGACGCGATCAGGCCGTGCGGTCGGCCGTCTATGCATATCTGGCGATCACACATCTCGGTGGCGCTGGAGTGTGGATCGCGCTGCTCACGCTCGCGCACCACGGCGCGCTCGGCGACCCCTCTGCGCTCGCCGCAGCCGGCGGCGGAGCGCAGACGCTGGTGGCGCTCACGGCGCTGATCGGCTTCGGCACAAAGGCGGGGTTCATCCCGCTGCACGCCTGGCTGCCGCGCGCGCACCCCGTCGCGCCCGCGCATCTGTCGGCGCTGATGTCGGGCATGATGATCAAGGTCGCTCTGTACGGGCTGATCCGCGTCGAGTTCCAGTGGCTCGGCGCCACACCGCGCTGGCTCGGGCTCGCGCTGCTCGCGGTTGGTCTGCTGTCCTCGCTGGGCGGCGTCTTGTGGGCGCTGGTGCAGCACGACCTCAAGCGCTTGCTCGCGTATCACTCGATCGAGAACGTCGGCATCATCGCGCTCGGCCTCGGCGCCTCGCTGCTGTTCGCCGATGCCGGCAAGACGACGTGGGCGGCGATCGCGTTCGCGGCGGCGCTGCTGCACGTCGCCAACCACGCGATCTTCAAGGCGCTGCTGTTCCTCGGCGCCGGGACGTTGGAGCGCGCGGTGGGCAGCCTGGATCTCGACCATCTCGGCGGGCTGCTGCGGCGGATGCCGTGGGCCGGCGGCGCGTTCCTGATCGGGGCGATGGCGATCGCGGGACTGCCCCCGCTGAACGGGTTCGCGTCGGAGTGGCTGGTGCTGCAGTCGCTTCTGCACGTCGCCTTCTACCGTCCCCTGGGCGTAGCGCTCGCCGGCGCGTTGGCACTCGCCGGCCTCGCGGCGACAGCGGCGCTTGCGCTGCTTTGCTTTGCCAAGGTGGTCGGCCTCGTCCTGCTCGGTCGCCCGCGACGCGCCGAGTGCGCCGCCGCGGTCGAGCCGCCGATCGGTATGCGCGCCGGAATGCTCGCGCTGGCAGCGATGTGCGTCGCCCTCGGCCTCGTGCCTGGTCTGGTGCTGCCGACGCTCACCGCCCTGGCGCCTGGCGCGCATGGCGCTGTGCTGGCTCGCCACGCGGGCCTGGTGCTACCCGGGACGGGCTCGTTCCCGTCGCTCACGCTCGCGCTCGCACTGGCCGTGCTCACGACACTGCTGATTGCCGTGCGCGGAAAGCGCCGCGCCGCGGCGACGGCGACGTGGGCTTGCGGACAGCCGGTCGTGGCAGCCCTCGACTGGACTTCGGCCGGATTCACCAAGCCGCTGCGGCTCGTGCTCGAGGCGCTGTTGCGCCCGCGCCGGGCGATCGAGGTCAAGCGCGACGGCGCGATCGTGCAGAGCATCAGCTACACGGGCCACGTCCCCTCGCTGCTCGACGCGGCCCTCTACGAGCCGATCGCGCGCGCCGGCCTGCGAGCGGCCGCCGTTGCCCGGCGCCTGCAGTCGGGCAACGTGCGCACGTACGCCGCGTACCTGCTCGGACTGGTCATCGCGTTGCTCGTGCTGGCGCGCTCGGGAGTCCTCGGATGAACGCGCTCGCCGGCATCGTGCAGATCGCCGGTGTCGTGCTGGCGCCGCTGCTGACCGGGTCGATCCAGACGCTCAAGGCGCGGCTGCAAGGCCGTCGCGGTCCGTCGGCGTTGCAGCCGTACCGGACGCTGCGACGCCTGTGGCGCAAGAGCGCCGTCGACCCCGAGGGAACGGGCGTGATCTACCGGCTCGCGCCGCCGCTCGTCGCCGCGTGCATGCTCGTGGCTCTGGCAATCGTCCCCGTGGGCGGGCGCGGCGGGGGCTTCGGGCTCGGCAACGACGCGCTCGTGCTCGTCGGCCTGCTCGCGCTCGCCCGCTTCGCGCTGGCCGCCGCCGCGTGGGACACCGGCAGCGGCTTCGCCTTGATGGCGTCGGCGCGCGAGCTGATGATCTCGGTGTTCGGCGAGGCGCTGCTCGTGCTCGCGCTGCTGCTCGCTGCGCTCCCCGCGCACAGCACCGGCCTGCAGGCGATGAGTGCCGCAGCGGCCGGCGGGCACATCTGGAGCGCGCCGGCCCACTGGTGCGGCGCGCTGGCGTTCGCGCTCGTGATCCTCGTCGAGACCGGCCGCCAGCCGATCGACAACCCCGATACGCATCTCGAGCTGACGATGATCCACGAGGGTCCGCTGCTCGAATACGGCGGCCGTGATCTCGCTCTTCTGCAGTGGGCGGCGGCCGCGCGCCACTGGGTCGTGCTCGTGCTGGGCGCCGAGCTGTTCCTGCCGCACACGGGCGGGTTCGCGGCCAGCCTCGGCCTGCTCGCCGCCGGGGTGGCGGTCCTGTGTGGCTCGCTCGCGCTGGTCGAGACGGCGCAGGCGAAGATGCGGATCCTGCGCGTGCCGGCGCTCGTGGGAGTCGGATGCGCGATCGCACTGGCGGGCGCCGGCATGTGGGTCGGAGGGATCGGGACGTGAACGGCGCGCTCGTCGATGCGATGCTCGGGCTGGGGCTGGCGGTGATCGTCGTGCGCCGCCGATCGGTTGCGATCGTGCTGCTGGCCGCGCAGTCGCTCGTGCTGGGCGTCGGCGCGCTGAGCCTCGCCAGCGGGCGCTCAGGCGACTCGCTCGTCGCGAGCCTCGTGCTCCTGAGCAAGGCGATCGTGCTCCCGCTGCTTCTGTACGCGCTCATTCGCCGCACGCGCGAGCCCGGTCTGGTGATAGCCGCGGCAGGTCCGCTCGTGCGCCTGGCAGGCGCCGGCGCGGTGGTGCTGTGCGCGGTCATCCTCGTGCCGCCGCTCGGGCTCGGCGATGCACACGCCGAGCACAGCGCTGTCGCGCTCGTCCTGCTCGGTATCGCGATCGTCGTCGCGCGGCGCCCGATCCTGTTCCAGCTGCTCGGGCTGATCGTCGCCGAGAACGGGCTGTCGCTGCTGGCGGTGTCGGTGCCCGGAGGGCTGTCATACGTGATCGAGCTGGGCGCGCTGTTCGACCTCGCGTTGATCGTGACCGTCGCCGCAGCATTTGCGCAGCGGATCCACAACGAGCTGGGCACCGGCGACACAGAGCTGCTGCGAGGCTTGCGTGACTGACCTCGTACCGGTCCTCGCCGTCGTCGTGCCGGCCCTGCCGCTCGCCGGGATGCTGCTCGCGCTGCTCGCGCGCACTCCACGACAGGCCGACCTGCTCGCGCTCGCCACGGCGCTGCCGACCGCTGTCGCGGCGCTGGCTCTCGCGGCAACTGCGCTCGCGCGTGGCGGGCTGCCCGCGCTGCGCGGCCAGTGGTATCTGATCGACGGCGCCAGCGGAGTGCTGCTCGGCGTGATCGCCGTCGTCGGCCTCTGCAGCGTCGCCGTCTCGCCTGCCTACCTACGAACGAGTGGCCGCAGCTGGACGACCGCCGCGCGCTCGCGGAGCCTCTACTACGCCGCGCTGTTCCTGTTCTGGGCGGCGCTGCTCGCCGTGCCGATCGTCGGCAACCTCGCGGCGGCGTGGCTGATCATCGAGGCCACGACCGCCGCTTCGGCATTGCTCGTGGCATTCAGCGGCCGGCGCGACGCGCTCGAGGCCGGCTGGAAGTACCTCGTGCTGACGACGCTTGGACTGTCGGTGGCGCTGCTGGGAATCATCGTGCTCGCGATCAGCCAGGCGAACCTCGGACACCACGGCCTGCACGCGCTGGACTGGCACTCGCTGCACCTGGCCGCGCACGCGCTGCCCAAGGGCTCGACGCTGATCGCGTTCGTGCTCCTGCTCGCCGGCCTGGCGACGAAGATCGGCTGGGCGCCGGTGCACAACTGGCTGCCCGATGCCCACAGCGAGGCGCCGGCTCCGATCAGCGCGCTGCTCTCCGCGGCGCTGCTGCCAAGCGTGCTCCTGATCGCCTGGCGAGTGAAGGCGATCCTGGAGCCATCCGTGGGCAGCGCCACCACGCGTGGCGTGTTCATCGCGTTCGGTCTGACCTCGATTCTCGTCGCCGTGCCGTTCCTCTGGCGATCGCTGCCATGGAAGCGACTGCTCGCCTACTCGAGCCTCGAGCACATGGGCGTGATCGGCCTGGGAATCGGCTTCGGCACACCGCTGGCGATCGCCGGCGTCGTGCTGCACGTCGCCGGCCACGCGCTCGCCAAGGCGCTGGGCTTCTACGCTGCGCTGCCGCTGCTTCGAATCGACCCCGAGGCAGCCACCCGCGCCCCCGACGGCGTCGTCGGCGAGAGCCCGTCGGTCGCAGCGGCGATGGGCGTCAGCCTGCTCGCGCTGTCGGGACTGCCGCCCTCGCCGCTGTTCCTGTCCGAGCTGCTGATCCTGCTCGGCGGTGTCGCCGCCGGCGAGGAGCTCGTCAGCGTGATCGCCCTGCTCGCCCTCGCGCTCGGGTTCCTCGGACTGCTCCACGCGTTTGTCGAAGGCGTAGTCGGAGGGCACAGGCGACACCACCGGCACACGCGATCTCGCGTCGAGCGCCCGCTCGTCGCGCTCACCGCGATCCTCGGCGGCGGCCTTCTGGCGCTCGCCGCGGCGGGGCTGCTGCTGCCCGGCTCGGGCTTCGTGGAGACCCTCGCCAGGGGAGCGCTGTGACAGCGATCGAGCACGTCGCGCCGCCGGCGTGGCGCGAGACGGTCGCGCGAGCCCTCGTTGAGGGTCAGCGATTCGCGGGCGCGTGGGCCGGTGGACGCGACGGGAGCCTGACCTGGCGCGCGCTGCTCGTATCCCAACACGGACAACGCGTGATCTCGTGCCCGGCAAGCGACGGACCGGTGGAGAGCATCATCGAGCTTGCCGAGGCGGCCGCATGGGACGAGCGTGAGGCCCACGACCTGTACGGGCTCGAGTTTTCCGGCCACGCACCGCTGCGTGCGCTGGTGGCGCACACCGACGACCCTGCGCAGTGGATGACGCCGGTGTCGGGCGAGGGCGTGCATCAGGTGGCCGTAGGGCCGATCCACGCGGGCGTGATCGAGTCTGGCCACTTCCGCTTCCACGTCGTCGGCGAGCGCATCCTTGCGGTCGACCCACGGCTCTTCTACAAGCACCGCGGACTGGAGCGAGCGGCCGAGGGACACGACAGCGACGGGGCGCTGCTGTACGCCCAACGCGCGTGCGCAGCCTGCGCCGTCGCCAACACGCTGGCCTACGCGCACGCGGTCGAGAACGCGCGTGGGCTGAAACCGGATCGCGAGCTGCGGATCGCCCGAACGGTGCTGCTGGAGCTCGAGCGCCTGTACAACCACCTGCACGACATCGGCGCGATTTGCGCCGGCGTCGGCTTCGCGCCCGGGTCGATGGCGTTCGCCGCGCTGAAGGATCGCGCTCAGCAGATCAACCAACGCGCATTCGGGCACCGCTTCCTGTTCGGGACCGTTCGCGTCGGACACGGCGGCCTGGCACTGGACGCCTCGAGTACCGATGCGGCACGACGCGCGCTTCGCGAGCTTCACGCGGACACTGCCGCCGCCTGGCGCGAGCTCGAGTTCGCCGGTTCGATGCAGGCGCGCCTCGACGGCGTCGGGGTGCTTGCGCTCGCCGACGCCCAGCGACTCGGCGCCGTGGGACCGGCGGCGCGTGCCGCGGGCATTCGCGAAGACGTCCGCATGGCCAGTCCGCGCCTCGCCTACGACGGCTTCACGCTCGCCTCGCCGCCAACAGCGAACGGCGACGTTGCGTCGCGGTTGAACATGCGTGCCCTCGAGCTCGAGGGCACATACGAGATCCTTGATGATCTCCTGCAGCAGCCACTCGCTCCGGGGGCGACGGCCGGCGTGGGCACAGCGGGAACGCTCGGCGTCGGGATTGTCGAGAGCCCGCGCGGGGGCACGACATGCGCCGTCGAGCTCGACCGGGCGCGAGTTGCCCGGCTGCACCTGCGCACCGCCTCTTACGCGAACTGGCCGGCACTGGCGTTTGCCGCCGCCGGCAATCTGCTGCCCGACTTCCCGCTGATCAACAAGAGCTTCGAGCTCTGCTACGCCTGCGTGGACCGCTGATGTTCATCCTGCTACGTCAGCTCGCCACGATCCGCCGCGACGCGCACCTCAGCCGCGGACGGCCGCGTTCGCTGGCGCTGCGCCACGTCGACGCCGGCTCGTGCAACGGCTGCGAGCACGAGCTCGGCGCCGTCAGCAATCCCTTCCACGACATTCAGCGCCACGGCCTCGACATCGTCGCCTCCCCTCGACACGCCGACATCCTGCTTGTCACCGGACCCGTCACCACCCGGATGGTCGGTCCACTGCTCACGGCCTACCAGGCGATGCCTGAGCCCCGCGTCGTAGCCGCACTCGGCGACTGCGCGCTCGGCTGCAACGTTCTCGGCGATCCGACCGACGTCGTCGGCGCTCTCGAGGACGTGCTGTCTGTCGACATCCGCATCCCCGGCTGTCCGCCAACGCCAGACGCGATCGCCGAACATCTGCTCGCCGCGCTGGCGCGAAGCTGACGATGACGCCGTCCGCGCGAGCGGCCTGCGGTGTTGCTGGGTATCCATCTAGTGGCGGCGCACCGCGAGCTCGATCAAGCCGTTCTTCCCGGCGATGCACGATGCTCGCGTGTGTGAGCCGATCTCGTAGCCGCACGCCCATGAGATCGAGTCGACGCGGACCGGCCTGCTCGTGCGCCCCTTCGCGAACCATGCGCTGATCACGCGTCTGCCGTACGGGCAACCGGGCACGTAGCTGTTGATGCGGACCTGATAGCCGGTCAGCGCATGCGCGGTGAACGAGTTGCACGACCTCGGCCTGGTCGAGCACTGGAAGCCGAGGTCGTTCAGCGCGACCACCGGGGCGTTGGCGGTGCAGAAGTCGTTCGTGCCGAGGAACAGCGAGCTCCAGCGGCCGTTGCGGCCCTGCAGGATCATCTCTCCGCCCACTCCCGACGGATGCTGGTCAACCGCAGCCGACGCATACTCGTAGACGATCTGCACGGTCGAGACGCGGATGTGACTGACGATCCAGCCGGACCCGTGCAGCGAGTGCAACGCCGCGGCCCTGATCGCGTTCGCCTCGGTGCCGGCCGGCCGGCGCGACGCGCTGACGGGCGCCGCGAGGATCAGCGCACAGCAAGCCACCACCATCAGCCCGGTCAAAGCGCTGCCCATGCGTCGCATGCGCAGATCATCACAGCCGGTCGCCGTCGGCACATCCACCCCCGACATCCCCGCCTGACGCCTCGCTCACAGCCGAGCGTCGGTCTCCAGGACATTGATCTGCCTCACGACGTAACCACGGTCAGTTCGGTGGTCTGCACGATCACGTAGGTGAGTTCCTCGCCGCGGCCTCGGAGTGGGGCGCCCTCGTACAGCGGCGGCCGGGGACCGTACTCCACGTCGCCGGCGAACAGCGCAAAGACAGCCTTGAGATCATCGCGATTGAATGCGTCGCGGGCACGGTCGAACGCGGTCTGAAGAACGCGGCGACGTATGCGCTCGGGCAACCGGCTCAGAGCTCGAGCCGCAAGCGCTGCGATGCGGGGCGCGCCGACCTCGATCCGGTCGGCGAATGGGCGTTTGCTTCTCAAAGCGGTTTCCACCATACAAGCGCCGCGACGGCGCGACGGACCCCCCTGAGTCAGTGCGCGACCCGCAGCTCGGAAGAGGAGAAGCGCTGCGCGCGGTGCAGCGAACCGGTCGCGCTAGGCGTCCGGGTGCGCCTGAGCGACGGTTTCGAGCGCAGGCTGCCCGACATCTGGCAGGGCTGACTCGCCGGTTATTGGGTCTAGCGTGTCGTCGGGCCGGTCTGAGCTATTGGCCGGCGCCTGCCTGCGCGCATCCTTCTTGGCCTGCTTGTCCAGCCGACGCTCGCGGAGCTTGCTTTCACGTGTGAGCTTCGCCATCGTGGTCTTCTTCTTGCCGCTTGAGGCCATGTCTGTCCGTCCCTTCTCGTGGAGTTCCGAGCGCGTCCCTGCCGGCATCATCAGCTGTGATGAGTCCGAGGCCCTGGTCGTCGTCGAACCACTTGACGCTCCTGTAACCGTCTCTGTTCCCCTCCGGATATGTGCGCTTCGAAAACGTGGAGGGTGCTGCGAGGTAGTGGCCGCAGAAATGCGTGATATTGCGTCGCACGGACGCCCAGCCGACGGCGGTCACGTCCGGCCACGTCCATGCGCCGCTCGGGACCGCCGCGGATGCGCGGGACTGCTAGACCGGCTGGATGTTGACGGCCTTGGGACCCTTGTCCCCGGCCTCGGCGTCGTAGGAGACCTTCGCGCCCTCGGCGAGCGAGCGGTAGCCCTCA
>JADGPP010000060.1 GCA_017882375.1 Solirubrobacteraceae bacterium
GCGCCGGGGCTGTCGCAGCCGTACAAGTGCTCGCGCAGCTGGTCGCAGCTCTCCGCCGACCACCGTCCGCTGGCCTCCAGAGACTCGATCAGCGTCTCGGCCGACCGGACGAGCGCCTCGCTTTCAGGCTCGCCAAACAGCAGCGCGTCAGCGGCTTCCAGAAGCCGTTCGCGCTCGCCGGCGTGCAGCTTGGCGGCGCCCTGGTGATCCATGATCTCGATCAGCGCCGTGTAGTGCGCTCCACGGGTGATCATCGGCTCGGTAGTCATCATCGTGATGCTCACGTTAGCGGCCGGCGCGCTCGGCCCGGATGCGGCGATTCAGCAGGGTTCGAACTTCTTGCCGTTGAGGCTCACGGCAAAGCGCGCGCCCATGATTGCGGCCGCGTCGTCGGCCTGGCAGAACTTGGCGCTGGACTCGTGGTACTCGGCGTTGAGCACCGGCTTGCCGGCCGCCAGGTACGGCTGGAAGGCGGCGCATTCGCGGTACTGATTGCACTGCTCGCTGAGCGCGCCGTCGAAGTACGGCTGCAGCTGCGCGGTCTGTTCGCCGTCGTTCTTCTGCAGCACCGCCATCCCCAGCGAGTGGACCTCGCCGGCGATCCACTCGTTGTAGGTCAGCTGCTGCTGTGCGGTGATCGGGAAGCCGCTGCGGTTCGAGAAGGCTTCGACGTTGTCGGGCTCGACCGCGTCAAAGCCCTTTTCGCGACACATCTGAAAGCGCGCGGTCATGATCGGCTCGAGCGTCTGCAGCCGGCGGATGTCCAGCCACCTCTCCCCCGGCCAGCCGTTCGATCTGCCGAGCGTCGAGGCCGGGAAGGATGCGTAGTCAGAGCGGAACCTCTCCGCCGTGCCGACGTCGATGTAACAGATCACATGCTTGCCCTGAGCGTGCAGCGCCGCGACCTCGGCCGCTTCGTTCTCAAAGCCGTCGATGTCGTACGCGGCGACCGCCTTGTCGTTGACGACCTTGCCCTGCAGCTGCCAGAACCACGTCAGCTGCTGCGGCGGCGACCACCGGCCCGGCGCCGCCTGGCTCGGCGCGGCAGCTGCCAGCGCGGCTGTCGCGAGCAGCAGCCCCCACGCGCCTGCACCGCGTCGCGACGACCAGCGCCGGCTAAGCTGCCGCACCGCTCTGGCGCCGTGACGGTGGCGAGCGCCGCGCGAGGATCGCGCCCCAGTCGCCGTCCTCGATCGCCCCTGGTCGCGTCTCGCGCATGAACTCGCGCAGCAGCTGCGAGAGCCCGTCGGGGTCCTCCAGGTGCGGGAAGTGCGCGGCGCCGGCCAGCGTGCGAAAGCGGCTGTGCGGGATCGCCTCGTGCGCCGCGCGTCCATGCTCCAGCGGGATCGTGTTGTCGCGCTCGCCCCACACGATCATCGTCGGCAGCGACTCCAGCAGGTACAGGCGATCGGTGGCGCTGACGCGCTGGCCGTGCACGTCGATGACCGAGCGCAGCGTGTGCAGGAAGGCCTGGCGCGCGCCGGCGCTCTGCAACGGGCGCAGCGCCCGCGCTGCGGCCTGCAGGTAGACGCCGACGCCGACCCCGCGCTCGCGCAGCCGCATGCCCGACTGCGCGAGCGCACCGACCAGGCGGGGGCGGATCGTCAGCGCGAGCAGCGGCGAGACGCCCGGCAGCGCGGCCGTTCGCAGCGTCGGCGTGACCTCGCGGCCGAGGCCACCGCTGGAGATCAGCGCGAGGCGCTCGACGCGCTGGGGGAACTGGTAGAAGAACTGCATCGCCACGCCGCCGCCAAGCGAGTGCCCGACGATCGTCGCGCGGTCGATGCCGATCGCCGCCAGCAGGTCGCGGATGCTCGCGGCGTGCGCGCCAAGCGAGTAGTCGCCGCGGGGCGCGGCCGAGTCGCCGTGACCGATCAGGTCGGGCGCGATCACCGTGTACTCGCTCGCCAGGCTCTGCGCCACCGAGCCCAGTGGCTGGAGGAGTTGAGCATCCCGTGGATCAGCACGATCGGCGGGCCGCTGCCGGCGACGCGATAGATCACGCGGCGCCCGTGCAGCTCGATCTGCCACTCGTCGAACTGCGCCGGAAGCGTCGCGACGGGGGCGGGTGCGCCACCCTCTCGCGGTCGCCGATCGCGCTCGTTTCTGCCTTGGCTGGAAGTCAGCGCGCCACCTCAGATGCACCCTACCAAGGCTCCCCGGCGCGGCCTCACGGTTCCTAGCGCGCGGCGCGCCAGCGCTTGACGCCCTCGCCGGCCATGCCGAGGAAGCCCGTGCTCGTCGTAACGAAGGAGCCGATCACGCCCGCGCGATAGACGGGGTGATCCTTGGCATCCGGCGCGAGGAGGAGGACCCCGAACGACATCGCGTTGGTCCAGGCTCCAACGCCGAGCGGCCATCTGACGCGCGCCGGCATCCCCGGCAGCGCCGTGCCGGCGAGCACCGTCAGGCCGCCGAGCGCGATCAGGTCCAGGTGCCACTGGCGCATCCTCGCCGTCGAGCGGATGCCAAGCGCCTTGGCGCGCTGCGGATCGGCGATCGCCAGCGCATACGGCCAGCCGGTCAGCGCCCCGAGCGCCAGCTCAGCGAGCCCCGAGATGACCAGGCCGTCGGGCGCGGCGCGGCGAACTGGTGGCTTGGACCTGCTCATCTGCCCGGCCGCCTCATGCCGTCAGCCAGCGCTTGGGGTTCTCGACGAAGACCGTGTTGAACGACTCGTCGTCCATCGCGCCGAGCTCGCGCAGCGTCGGCACGACCTCGTCGAAGACGAGCGTCATCGACCAATTGCGGATCGCCCCCTGGCTTTCGAACACCTCCGCGGCCTCCGGCGGAAACCAGTCGATCGTCGCGCAGAAGTCCTGCGAGATCATCAGCTGCTCGGCGTGCCCGCGGCGCAGCAGCTCGGCGGCCGTCGCGTTGCGCTTGTCGATCGGCAGGTACATCTCCAGCCCGTAGCGGTCCAGCCCGACGTAGACGCCCTTGTCGATCAGCCCTTGGATGTACTCGACGTCCTCGCTGTCGCCGCAATGGGCGATCTGCACCTTGGCCATGTCGACGCCCTCCTCGGCGAAGATCTCGACCTGGCGTGGCCCGGTGCCGACGGCAGGCATCGAGTGGGCCATGATCGGAGCGCCCGTCTGGATGCTCGCGCGCGCGACCGCGCGGTGGATCTTCTCGACGTGCTCGCTCACCCCTGCGGCGTCGGCGGCGCACTTCAAGAACGCCGCGCGTATGTCCGTCCCCTGGACGCCGATTTCGATGTCCTCGACGAAATGGTCGGCCATCACGTCGACGTCGCGGTTCTCGAAGTAGTGGGGCAGGTAGTCGTAGCTGTAGATGCCCGTGCACGCCACGATCTGCACGCCCGTCTGATCGGCCACGCGCTTCATGAAGCCAACGTCGCGCCCGCCGAACATCGCCGTCGGATCGACGATCGTGCGCACGCCGCAGTCCTTGGCACCGCTGACGGCCAGCAGTGCGGCGTCGAACTCGAGCTGCTCGTCATAGCGGTCGGGCCACTCGGCCGCGACGGCCTCGTCGCGGAAGCGAACGTGCTCGTGCACCAGCGTCAGGCCCAGCTCGCTCTCGTCTACCGCGCCCTGCACGGTCTGCACCTCGGACATCTCTGCTCTCCTCCCGTTGGCGTGTCTAGCGGAGCGGCTGGCCCCAGTCGGTCTCGTCGCGCAGCTGCGCCTTGAGCACCTTGCCGCCGGGGTTGCGCGGCAGCGGCTCGTCGAGCACGGCGACGTACTGCGGGACCTTGAAGTCGGCGAGGCGCCCGCGGCAGTAGGCAATCACGGCGGCGACGTCGAGCGCCGCTCCTGCGGCGGGCACGATCGCCACGCCGACCTTCTCGCCCATCATCTCGTCGGGCACGCCCACGGCCGCCGCCTCGCCGACGCCCGGCGCCGAGGCGAGCGCGTTCTCGACCTCGATCGAATAGACGTTCTCGCCGCCGCGGTTGATCATGTCCTTCTTGCGGTCGACGATGTACAGCAGCCCGTCGTCGTCGATGCGCGCGAGATCGCCCGTGTGCAGCCACCCGTCGACGAACGTCTCGGCAGTCGCCTCGGGCTTGTTCCAGTAGCCCTGCACGACGTTCGGCCCGCGCACGAGCAGCTCGCCGACGCCCGTCTGCGCGTCGGGTCGATCGACGGCGAGGTCGACGACGGGCATCGCGAAGCCGACCGAGTCGGCGTGCTCGGCGGCCTCCTCGTGGGGCAGGAAGGATGTCAGCGAGGAGGTCTCGGTGAGGCCGAAGCCGTTGCCGACGCGCGCGTTGGGAAAGCCGTCCTTGATCCGCTGCACGAGGCTCTCGGCGATCGGCGCGCCTCCGTAGGAGACCCAACGCACGCCGCTGACGTCGAGCTCGGCGAACCTCGGGTGGCGCATCACCGCGTGGTAGATCGCCGGCACCGAGACGAGCTGGTTGACGCCGTGGGTGCCGACGGCCGCAAAGAAGCCGTCGAGGTCCAGCGGCCCGGAGAGGATCTCCACGCGCCCGCCCCACTCGAGCATCGGCAGCAGCTGGCTGTTGCAGCCGGTGACATGGAACAGCGGCACCGAGACCAGCGTGGAGAGTCCGGTCAGCTGCGAGCGATCGATCTGCAGGCAGCGAAAGGCGTTCTCGCAGTTGGTCGTGAAGTTGGCATGCGAGGTCATCGCGCCCTTGGGGAAGCCCGTCGTCCCGCTCGTGTAGAAGATCGCCGCCAAGTCGTCCGGCGCGAGATCCTCGACGGCGGTCGGCTGGCCATCGGGCAGCGGCACACCGGGCGCGAAGGTGAACGCCGCGCCGGAGTCCTGCACGACATAGGCGACCTCGTCGTCGGTGAAGCGCGTGTTGACCGGCACGACGACTGCGCCGAGCAGCTGCGCGCCGAAGAACGCGAGCACCCAGTCAACGCTGTTGCCCAGGCGAATGGCCACTCGATCCCCGCGCGCGATCCCCGTGTCGCGCAGGCCGCCGGCGACGCGCGCGGCGCCGTCCCACAGCTCGCCGTAGCTCAGCGAGCGTCCGTTCACCTCGGCGACCGCCACCGCAGCGC
The DNA here is from genome assembly GCA_017882375.1 of Solirubrobacteraceae bacterium. Taxonomy (GTDB): domain Bacteria; phylum Actinomycetota; class Thermoleophilia; order Solirubrobacterales; family Solirubrobacteraceae; genus Palsa-744. Next base: position 5,007 of record JADGPP010000060.1, read on the forward strand.
TGTCGCACTGCACGCTCGCGCGCAGCAGGTGCACCAGCGACGCGGGCCGATCGGCATAGCGAGCGCGCCCATCATCGCCTCGCTCTACCGCGCTGTCGTCGAACGGGTTGCGCCCGCGAGGGACCGGCTGCACGATCGTGGCGCTCGCTCGTTCGCTGCCGACACTCATGACACGGCCAGCTTAGAGCTGGCGTGCATCGGTGGGCAGGCCGAGCAGCAGGCGCCCGGCCAGCTCCCACGTGGCGGGCGCGACCATCATGTGCTGGGTGGCCACGTGCACGTCGCGAAAGCGCCGCTGCAACGGGCTCGAGTCATAGATCGAGGTGCCGCCGCCGGAGTGGTACATCGACGTCACGACCTCGGCGGCGACCTCGGTCGCGTAACTGGCCGCGAGACGCAGACCGAGCCGATGCTCCTCGGGCATCGCCCCGCCGCGCTCGGCGGCGAGCCACGCGGCGTCGACTTCGCGCAGCACGAGCCCGCGGGCGGCGCGCAGCGCCGCCTCGGCGCGCGCGAGGAGCGCCTGAACGGTGGCGCGTTCGGCGAGCGTCTTACGCCCGGAGGCCGGCGTCTTGGCACCGGCCAGCGAGACCAGATCTTCGACCGCGCCGCGGGCGATGCCGAGCGCCACCGCGGCGATGCCGACGGCGAGCAGCCCGAACAGCGGGAACGAGTACAGCGCGCCGGGATGGCGTGGGCGATCGATGAGCAACGACACCCCGCGCGCCGCGGGCACGGGCTGCGCGATTGCGGTCATGTCGTGGCTGCCGGTCCCGCGCAGGCCGGACACCGACCACGTGTCGATCACCTCGACGCCGTCGATCGGCATCAGCATCAGACGCACGTCGGGACTGCCGTCCTGGAGCAGGACAGGCTCCCCGTCGTCGTGCACGACGCAGCCGCCGAGCACCCAGTCGCAGTGCGTGACGCCGCTGACGAACGACCAGCGACCGTCGACGACGTAGGCGCCATCGCGGCGCTCGGCGCGGCCGCGCGGCGCGAACACGCCGCCGGTGACCGAGCGTCCGCCCGCGTAGATCAGCTTCGCTTCCTGCGGCGGCAGATAGGCACCGAGCAGGCTGCTCGTCGAGGCGACCATCGCGCACCACGCGGTCGCTCCATCGGCCCGGGCGAGCTCCTCCAGCGCGCGCACCATCTGCGCCGGGTGCGCCTCGCGTCCGCCGAGCGCCCGCGGCAGACACAGGCTCAGCAGTCCGGCGCCGAGTAGCTCGTCGACGAGCTCGCGCGGCAGCGCACGCTCCTGCTCGATCCGCTCGGCGAGCGCGCGGGCGCGCGGGGCCACACGCTGCGCCGCGGCGAGCGGCGGCTCTGTTGTGCCGATGGTCTCGGTTTCGATCGCCATGGTTACTCGACTGTGCGCGCTCGCGGCGAGACTACATCTCCCCGGCGCGCGGCGCGCGGCGCGCGCGGGCGTGCACATCCGCGGGTCAGCGCGCCGCGGCGAGCGCCTCTTCGATCGTCGCCTCGGCGACCGACACGAACGCGTCGATGTCGCCGACCATCGCGTTGCCCCAGTAGCTGCTCGTCGCCCACACGGCGAGCATCCCGCCGCCGGTCTCCAGGCGCACGCCGCGCCCGGCCGGGGCGACACCGCCCGGCGGCGTGCTCGCGCACGAGGGCCGCGAGCGCGTCGGGCTCGACCTTGGGAAGGCCCCAGACGCTCCAGCCGTCGATGCCGATCAGCTCGTCGAGCTTGATCTGATGGCCGAAGCTGAACGGCGGCGAGGAGCGGCGCGTGTCGATGCGCAGGCACAGCTGGGTCCCCACGCTCTCGGGCAGGCGCACGCCGGCGACCGTGCACGGCACTCGCACGAGCGCTTCGTTTGCACGGCCGCTGAACGGCAGCAGCCCCTTGAGGCCGACGCCACCGGTGCGCACCCGGACGCCGTAGAAGGTGCCGCCCCAGTCGAAGCTCTCTGCGCTGTAGCCGACCTCCAGGCCCTCGTGCGCGAGCACGCCGTACTCGCCGCCGGCGAGCTCTCCGCGCAACGTGTTGGACTGCAGCTCCTCCTTGCCGGCACCGCGGCGCGATAGCCGGCGGGCGTCGTATGGTCGAGCCACTCCAGACCGCGCCGGGAGGCGAACTCGCGCAGGTCGAAATCCGGGTAGCCGCGCTTGGCATCCGGCACGTCATCGCGGCTGAACGCGGCCCGGCTCTTGGGCGGGGCCGGCAGCGTCGTGGAGGCATCGGCCATCGGTCAACCCTTATCGCTGGCGCGTGCAAACGCAAGGGCGCGCCCTGGGAAGATGGCCGCGATGCTGTTTGAAGACCGCCCGCGCGCCGAGTCCTTCGGCGCGATCGCCGAGCTCTACGACCGCGTACGCCCGACCTACCCAGCCGCACTCGTCGACGCCCTGCTGGCCGACGCCCCGCGGCGCGCGTTGGACATCGGCTGCGGTACGGGCATCGCCGCAGCGTTGCTCGCCGCGCGCGGATGCGACGTGCTCGGGGTGGAGGTCGACGAGCGGATGGCGCGGGTCGCGCGAGCGCGCGGAATCGACGTCGAGGTGGCGCCGTTTGAGCGATGGGACGCCGGCGGTCGACGGTTCGACCTGGCCGTGTGCGGGCAGGCATGGCACTGGATCGACCCGGTCGCCGGAGCGCAGAAGGCCGCCTCGCTGCTTGAGCCGCGGGGACGGCTCGGCCTGTTCTGGAACTTCGGCGTGCCGCCCACCGAGATGGCCAATCTGTTCGGGGCGATCTACGCGCGCCTGGCGCCCGGCGTCGAGAGCTACTCGGTGCTGCTCGGCGGCCGGGATGCACGCGTCGATACAGCTGTGGCGGGCATTGAGGCGTCGCAGGGCTTCGCTGCGGCCGAGGTGAGCACGTTCGCCTGGAGCCGCACACACGACACGGTCCAGTGGCTGCAGCTGCTGCGCACGCACAGCGACCACCAGGCGCTTCCGGCGCCTCAGCGCGAGCGACTGCTGGCGGCGATCGGCGATGCGATCGAGTCCGTCGGAGGATCGTTTGCGATGCCCTACGAGGCGATCCTCGTGGCCGCTCGTCGCCGCTGAGCTCGTTTTGGACCGTGCGCGCCGATCGATCCGGCAACGCCGAGCGATAGCTAGAGCGGATCGCCTCAGGGCGAAAGGCGCGTCAATGACCAGCTCTCGCCCGCACGCTCATACAGCAGCCTGTCGTGCAGGCGATCGGCCGCCTGAGACCAGAACTCGACCGCCTGCGGGCGCACGCTGATCGCCCCCCAGTCGGGCGGGCACTCGGGCGGCGCCTCCATCGCCTCGAGCAGGTGCGCATGGCGGCTGCGCAGCGGCGCGATGTCGTCGATCGGCTCGCCTTGTCGCGACACGAGCGTCTGCAGCTGGTGTGACAGCGCGCGCTCTGCGAACAGCTCTCGCGCGAGCGCGCGCTCGGTCAGCGTCGCCTGCCCGGCGACGTGCACCTGGCGACCGAGGGTTGGCCAGTGAAACAGCAGGGCGACGCGAGGGTTCTCGGCGATCTCGCGAGCTTTGCGCGTCCACAGAGCCGAGGTGAAGATCAGCGCGTCGTCCTCCAGGCGCTTGAGCGAGACCGTTCGCGCTGTCGGCTGCCCTTCGTCGCCGACGGTGACGAAGGCGACCGACCGCGCCGCCGGCGCATCGGTGGCGCACGCGTCGGACAGCCAGCGATCGAGCAGGGCGAGCGGTTGCGGCGGGCTGACCTGCGCGTCGGCGGCCACGCTCACTCGGTCAGGCAGGTGTCCTCGTCGGCGTAGGCCGGCGAGCAGGCGCAGAGGACGCGCAGAGGGTCGCCGCCGACGTTGAACAGCTTGTGCCGTGCGCCCGGTGGAATCAGCGCGCAGTCGCCCTCGCCGATCATGCGCTCCTCGCCGTCGATCACCAGCCGCCCGCTGCCCGCGCTGACGAGATACAGCTCCTCGGTCGTGCGGTGGTAGTGCTCGGTCGTGGCGCCGCCGACGGGGATCGTCGCCTCGGCGAGGCTCTGGTTGCACGCGGGCATCGCCACTTTGCCCGCCCACTCGCGAATCTGCGACCCGTCGAGCGTGACGAACGGCTCGATCTGCTCATAGGAGCGCACGTGCATCTCGAAGCGAAGCGTAGATGGCCCGCGGCCCTCGCGGGGCCCGCGAGATCAGGCCGGCGGCAGATCGTCGGGCAGCGGGATCTCAGGCGGCGGGCGCCCGGGCCCCTGTTCGTCCCACGTCTCCCAGGCGCTGCCGTCGCGACCGACGTGCTCGCCGGCGCCGCCGAGCGCCAGCAGCACGAGCCGCTCGGGTCCGGCGTTGACGAGCTGGCGGCGGACACCTGGCGGCACACGCGCGACACGCCGCTCGCCGAGCACGTGCTCGATGCGCTCGACGACCAGCGTCAGCTCGCCGGCGAGCACCAGGTAGACCTCTTCCTGGTGCTCATGGGTGTGAATGCGCGCACGCTCGCGCGGCGCCAGCAGGATCAGGTTGATCCCGAACGAGTTGACGCCCAGCTCGCGGCGCAGGCTCTGAAAGCGCTCCCCGTGCTCGTAGTCGAGCGTTGCGAAGGTCACGTCGCCGTCGCCCATCGCACCAGCATAGGCCAAGGCGCGCGCCGGACGACAGCGACGGCGGGCGGCGCCGAGCAACCACTCGAGCGCAAGACGATTCTTGCGCTGGTGGCGATGGGAGTCGCGGTGTTCATCGTCGCCAACGACTTCACCGCGCTCGCCGTGGCGCTGCCGGCGATCGAGAAGCAGTTCAACACCGACGTCGGCACGGTGCAGTGGGTGATCAACGCCTACGCGCTGACGTTCGGCGTGCTGATCGTCGTCGGCGGCCGGTTGGCCGACATCTTCGGGCGAAAGCGCATCTTCATCCTCGGCGCGGCGATCTTCGCGGGCTTCTCGGTGCTCGGCGGGGCGGCCCAGAGCACGGCGTGGCTGATCTCCTGTCGCGCGCTGATGGGGATCGGCAACGCGGTCGGGCCGATGTTCGGCGGCGTGCTCACCGACGCGCTGAGCTGGCGCTGGATCTTCTTCGTGAACGTGCCGATCGCCGCCTTCGGCGTGCTCGCGACGTGGCTGGCGATCCACCAGACCGAGCCCGAACCGGCCGACCGGCGGATCGACTACGGCGGTGTCGCGACGCTCTCGCTCGGGCTCGTCTCGTTGCTCGTGGCGCTCGACCAGGTGACCGACTGGGGCTGGGGCGACGCGCGCATCGTCGCGCTGCTGGTGATCTGCGCGGTCATGCTCGTCGGCTTGAACTACATCGAGCGGCGGATGAACGAGGCCGCGCTGATCCCGCGCGACGTGATCGCCACCGCAACTTCAGCACGGCCTGCCTGGCCGTGCTGTTGATGTCGGCGGTGTTCTTCGCGACGCTCCTGTACCTGCCGCAGTTCATGCAGAAGATCCTCGGCTACTCGCCGCTGAAGTCAGGTGTGGGGCTCGTGCCGATGATGGGCACGTTCGCGGTGACGTCGTTCGTCGCGGGCCCGCTGTACGGCAAGCTCGGGGCCAAGCGGATCGTCTCGCTCGGCTGCGCGGCCATCGCCGCGGGCATCCTGCTGCTCTCGCTGGTCGGGCGCAACTCCGGCTACAGCGGGCTCGTCGCGGGAATGCTCGTGCTCGGCGTGGGCATCGGCCTGTTCTACTCGTCGATCACGACCGCCAGCGTCACGGCGCTGGACTCGTCGCGCACCGGGCTGGCGGGCGGGATCGTCTACATGTTCCAGATCGCCGGCGGCTCAGTCGGACTCGGGCTGAACACGACGATCTTCACATCGAGCTCGAAGAGCAATCTGAACAGCCATCTGCACTCGCTCGGAGCGGCCGTCTCGCAAACGCAAGCCGACCTCGTGCACGGGATCCTCGCCGGAACGGCATCGGGAAAGCAGGTGCTCGGAGAATTCCCCACCGCAAAGCCGAGCAGCCAGGCCCGATCGGTAAGCAGCAGACGCAGCGACTGCAGCGGGTGCCGCAGCGTGAGCGCCGGCAGAGCCGCTGCGGCGTCGTGCTCGCGCAGGTAGGCGAGACTCGCCAACATCGTCGAAAGCAGCGCGAAGGCGAACGCGATCGCCGTTGAGACGCTCATCAGACCGGCAACCTAACCGGCCGCCGCGACGGCGCTACTGCAGATATTTCTCGACGGTGCCCTCGTCGCGCGCCCGGGCGTCGTCGGGGTTGGCGCCGACGACGCGCTTGGCGCGGCGCTGGCGCAGCAGATCCCAGCAGCGGTCCAGCTCGACCGAGACGCGGTCCAGGCGCTCGCGGTCGGCGGCGAGGGCGTCGCCCTCGGTCGCATCGCCCTCCTCGCGATCCTGCAGCGAGTGCTCCTCGGCGACGAGCGCCTCGATGCGCGTGAGGATCGACTGATCGTCCATGGGGCTCAGGCTAGCCAAGCCGCCGTCAACCGGTGTAGACGCGCGAGAGCGACTCGGCCACGCACACGGGCTTCTCGCCGCCCTCTCGCTCGAACGTCAGCTCGGTCGTGATCTGCGCGCCGCCGGGGATGTCCTCGACGGAGACCAGCTTGGAGCGCATGCGGACCTTCTCGCCGACGGGCATCGGCGCGGGAAAGCGCACACGGTTGAGGCCGTAGTTGACGCCAAACGCGAAGCCCTCGAATTTGACCATGTCATAGGAGAAGCGCGGGGCAAGCGACAAGGTGTAGTAACCGTGGGCGATCGTCCCGCCGAACGGGCTCTGCTTGGCGCGCTCGGGGTCGATGTGGATCCACTGGTCGTCGCCTGTCACCTCGGCGAACTGATCGATCTTCTCCTGCGTGACCAGGTGCCAGTCGCTGACGCCCAGCTCCCTTCCTACGTAGGCCTTGACCTCGTCTAGGCCGGCGAGCGTGAGCATGGGTCGGTCGTCCTCCGTGTTCGTGCGGTTGTCTGAGGCCGACCAGCCTAGCCCTCTGCGAACCGAGTGCCAAGATGGGCGGCATGCCGCTGCTGCGCGATGGAAGCGAGGTGACTATCCGGGAGCTGACGCCGCAGGATGCGCCGGCGCTCGCCGAGGCTTTCGAGCAGCTGAGCCGGGAGTCGCGCGACATGCGCTTTCTCGGTGCAAAGGTGAGGCTCACCTCGCACGATCTCGAGTATCTGACAGACGTCGACGGTCACATTCACGAGGCGCTTGGAGCGGTCGACGTCGCGACGGGCCGCGGCGTCGGGGTGGCGCGCTTCGTCCGGCCCTCCGCGCACGCGCCGGTCGCCGAGGTGGCGGTGACGGTCGTCGATGACTGGCAGCGGCGCGGCCTCGGAACGCTGCTGCTCGAAGAGCTCAACGAACGCGCGCGCGCCGAGGGAATCGAGCGCTACACCGCGCTGGTCTCCGGCGAGAACAAGGCTGTCGTGGCGCTGCTCCACCGAATCGGCGCGCGCGTTCTCAGCGCCGACGCGAGCGCGGGAACCGTCGAGTACGAGGTCAAGCTGCCGGCGGCCGGCCTCGGGCCCAGCCTACGCGCGGCCCTTCGCGCCGCCGCGAGCGGTCAGATAACGGTGCCACGGCGAGTCGGCGACGCGCTCACGTCGCTGCTGGACCGTCATGTGCCGCCATCGACGCGAAGCTAGCCGCCGCCTCGACCAGGGCCATCTCGGACTCCTCCTCTGGACGTCAGGGGTCTGGAGATGGGTTCGACTCCTCGGGATGGAGTCCTGCGGTGACTCGGAGCGCGTGCCCGCGCCTGAGCGTCCCGCGGGCAGGTCTCGTGCCTTGGGACGGATCGGCTATCGACTGAGCGAACCGGACCGATCGGCGCTGACCGTATCCGGCGCGTCCTCGAAGACCGCCTGCGGATCGACCCTGGGGTCTATCGCGGCCATCGGCGCTCGGGCCTTGAGCAGCGTCTCCTGGTACTCCTCCTCGGCGTCGGACTGCGTCACGATCGCGCCACCGACGCCTAGCGTTGCGCTCTTGCCCTCGACGACGATCGTCCTGATCACGATGCTCAGGTCACAGCCACCGCTCAGCCCTAGGTAGCCGATGGCCCCCGAGTAGACGCCGCGCGCCTCGCCCTCGAGCTCGTCGATGATCTCCATCGTGCGCTTCTTCGGCGCCCCGGTCATCGAGCCGCCAGGAAAGCAGGCACGGATGCAGTCGGGCGGCTCGACGTCCTCGCGCAGCAGCCCGCGCACCGTGGAGACGAGCTGATGCACGGTCTTGAAGGACTCGACCTGCATCAGGTCCGGGACGTGGACGGTGCCGACCTCGCAGACGACACCGAGATCGTTGCGCAGCAGGTCGGCGATCATCAGATTCTCCGCGCGGTTCTTCTCGCCCAGGCGCAGCTGCTCGGCCAGGCGCGCGTCCTCGGCGGGGGTCTTGCCGCGAGGGCACGTGCCCTTGATCGGCTTGGCCTCGACCCAGCGATCACGTCCCACGCTGAGGAAGCGCTCGGGAGAGGAGCTCAGGACCGCGCGCTCGCCGAAGCGCAGGTAGGCGGAGAACGGCGCCGGGTTGACGCGGCGCAGGGTGCGGTAGAGCGCTAGTGGGTCGACGCCGGTCTCAGCGGTGATCTTGTTCGTCAGGCAGATCTCATACGTCTCGCCTTCGGTCAGGCGCCGCTTGCACGTGGCGATGTCCTGCAGGTACTGCTCGTGAGAGCGACTGAGGCGAAAGTCGACCGGCTGCTCCTGCCCCGCCCGATCCCACCGCGAGGCGATCGACGGCGCGGGCGCAGCCAGCCTCAGGCACGTCTCGGCGATCCAGCGCTCTGCCTGCTCCTCGCCGCCGGGCTCGGTGAGGCAGAGGACGTAGGTGCATCGCTCGCGGTGGTCGAAGGCGATCAGCCGCCCGGCGAAGACGAACGCGGCGTCAGGCAGCGTCGAACGGTGGACGTCGTTGCCTTCGCAGTCGGCCTTGCACTCATAGCCGAAGTAGCCGACGAAACCGCAGTTGAAGTCGAACGGGAGGTCGTCGCAGACGTGATGCAGATCGCGCATCTCGCGGCTGAGGTAGTCGAAGATCGACTCCTTGCGAACCTGCACCTCCCCGGCTCGCTGGATGCGCAGGCTGCCGTCGCCGACGTCGTAGGTGATCACTGCGCCGTGCGGCCCGTCGGGGGCGCCGATGAAGGAGAAGCGAGCGCGCTCGTCGGCCTTGCTGCTGTCCAGCCAGAAGGCCGTCTCGCGGTCGCCGCAGAGGTCGACGAAGGCGCGCTCGGGGTCATGCAGCCTGTCCAGGCGTTTGACCCTCAGCGCCAGCTTCGCCGGCCCGGCGACGCCGCGCGCCCGCACGTCTGACCTCGCCGGGCGCACCCCGTTGCGCGCCGCGGCCGGCCCTCCCCGCGGCGCACGGCGCGGCGCGACGCCGCGCTCGCGCGTCAGGTCGCGGAAGTTGGCAAGCAGCCGCGGCCCGTGCTCGGTGCAGATCGACTCCGGATGAAACTGCACCCCCCATTGCGGTCGCGCGCGATGAGCGACCGCCATCAGCACGCCGTCGCTCGTTCGGGCAATCGGCTCCAGCGCCGGCGGCAGTGGCTGCTCGACGCAGAGCGAGTGATAGCGCACGACCTGGAACTCGCGCGGGATCCCGGCGAACAGCGGCGAGCCTTCGTGAACGACGGCGCTGATCCGCCCGTGCATCACGGCCGGCGCCGGCATCACCCTGGCGCCGTGAACCCAGCTCAGCCCCTGATGGCCGAGGCAAACCCCGAGCAGCGGGACTTCGGCGTGTTCGATCACCTGCGCACAGACGCCGAAGTCAGCTTCACGGTCGGGGCTTCCGGGGCCCGCGGAGATGACGATGTTGTCGAACTGCAGCCTCTGCAACTCCGGCCAATCGGCGGCGTCGTTGCGCACGACGGTCGGCTCCTCGCCATTGGCCTCCGCCAGCAGCTGGAAGAGGTTGTAGGTGAACGAGTCGTAGTTGTCGATCAGCAGCGTCTTCACACGAGGTACGGCGCGTGCCGTGCGTTGCGGCTTTGTCCGGGGCCGGCGGGGATCTCGATGGCCGGCAGCACAGTGTCACACTGCGAGCGTGTCCGACCCCGTCTTGCCCGACCGAGCGCGCGGAGTCTTCGAGACGCTGCTGATCCTCGACGGCTCGCCGATCGAGCTCGATGCCCACCTCGAGCGCCTGAGCGCCAGCGTTCAGGAGCTCTTCGGGGCCGATCTGCCGCCCGGCGCGCGCGAGCTGGCGCTCGACCGCGCCTCCCAGCGTGCTGTCGGGCGCCTGCGCCTGACGGTCGCTCCGGGTCCAGCGGCCGGCGTCCTGCGTGCCGACGCGGTCGCAGCCACAGTCGATCCCGAGGACTTATTCCCCTCCTGGCAGCGGGCGACCGTTCTGAGCCCCGTCGTGATCCACGGAGGGCTCGGCGCGCACAAGTGGGCTGACCGCGCCCGGCTTGCGAGGGCGGGATCGCGCGAGGCGGAGGGATGCCTCACTCTCGTGCTGGACGCTGGCGAAGAGGTGCTGGAGGCGTCGCGCGCGAACGTGTTCGCCGTCGAGGAAGACGCGCTCGTCACCCCGCCCGCCGACGGGCGCATCCTTCCCGGCGTGGCTCGGGCGCGGGCGATCCAGGCGGCACGCTCGCTGGGAGTCGAGGTGCGCGAGGAAACGCTGACGGTGGATCGGCTGATCGCGGCCGGCGAGGCGTTCTTGACCGGCTCGGTGCGCGGTGTAGAGCCGGTCCGATCGATCGGCGAGGCAGAGCTCGCGCCGCCCGGAGAGACCGTCTCGGAGATCGCAACGCAGCTGAAGCGGCTGTGGATGGTCGACGGCGCGACCCGATGGGCGCGGGCGAGCTGAGCCGCGCGTCGCCGCGACAGCCGAGGACCTACTCCCCGGCGGGTCCGCCCGGGGCTTCAGGCCCGCGCTTGCGCTGGCTGCGCTCCCGATAGAGGGCCAGCAGCACGTTGCCGACCAACGCGGCCACGACGACGAGCATGAAGCCCGAGAAGATGACGATTCCAAGCAGTTCGTCCATTGCCGTGCATCCTAGGGGCGATAAGCCGCACCCGCCGGGATCGTCGTCAAGGTCGAGGCCGATTATGCTTCCCGCTCCCGGGACCCAACAGGAAGGAATCGAGTGTCTTTCGCGGTCTCGCTCTCGCAACTGCTCTTGGCCGTGGTGTTCGCGGTGGCCGCGGTGGCCAAGCTGGCAGACCGCTCCGGCACCCGAAGTGCGATCGAGGCGTTCGGGGCGCCGCCGCGCAGCGCCCCCGCGGGCGCCCTGCTGCTGCCGATCGCGGAGCTCGCGATCGCCGCGGCACTGGTTCCGGCCGCCACGGCCCGGTGGGGCGCGTTGGCCGCGGTTGCGCTTCTGGTGATCTTCAGCATTGCGATAGCCCGAACTTTGCGGGCGGGGTCCGCACCCGACTGCAACTGCTTCGGGGGGCTCACCCAGACCGAGGTGGGGCGCGGAACGTTGATTCGCAACCTGCTCCTCGGCGGCATCGCCGCGTTCGTCGCGCTGAGCGCGAGCGGACAGCCGGTGGGCGCATTCCACTGGGTCACCATCCCGGCGGCGAGGGATCGCCCGGCCATCGTCTTCATGGTCGCCTGCCTCGCCGGCTTGGGGTGGTTCTGCTGGCAGTTGTTGCGGCAGAACGGCAGGCTGCTCGTGCGCCTCGAGGCGCAGGGCGCTGGGGCGAGCCCCCCGAGGGCGGCCGCGAAAGCGCTGCCACCGCTTGAGCCGGGGACGGCCGCTCCCCGTTTCGCCGGCACGGATCTCCACGGCGAGCCGGTCTCGCTCGACTCTTTGCTCGCGCCGGGTCGCCCGGTCGCGCTCTTCTTCACCGATCCCGGCTGCGGGGCCTGCGAGTCGGCTCTCGACGCGGTCGCGCGAGCTCAGCGCGAGCGCGCGGGCGAGTTGACGCTGGCCGTGATCAGCAGCGGTAGTATCGATCGCATCGAGGAGAAGGCGACTCAGTTCGGGTTGGATCGCGTTGTTCCCCAGGGCGACGAGGCGCTCTTCGACGCCTACCGCGTCTATGGAGTTCCCGGCGTTGTCGAGATCGACGAGGAGGGGTCTCTCTCGAGGCCCGCCGCGCTCGGCATCGACGCGGTCCGTGAGGTGGTTCTCGGCACCGCCCCCAGCCGGCCCCATGAGCGCGTGGGGCTGGTAGCCCGATGAGCCCGACCCGAAGCAGCGGAGCAGTCAAGGTGTCCGCGGTCTCGGCGGCGATCGACCCCTTCCGCACCCCGCTGGCCGACGACGCAAGGGACTTCACCGTGGCTCTGCTCGCACTCGCGAAGTCAAATGCCAAGAGCAGCGGCTCTTTCAACGAGCTCTCGCCGCAGGATAAGGAGGCGCTGAAGGCATTGGCCCTTTGGCGACGCGACGCGCAGCACGCTCTGCACCGGGTCAAGACCGTGGCCTCCGGTGCGCCCGGCAGGAACCTCGCGGAGAAGTGGCTGAAGGCTCTGATCGCCGCCCTGGACCTCCAGCGCCAGGCACTGTCGCTCGTCGACCCTAATCAGTCCGCTCATGCGGCTCGCTCCGCGGGCGAGCGAATCGCGGAATACCTCCGCCTCGAAAACCGCCTCGACCAGGAGCTCGCGTGAGCCAAAGGTCCAAGGACGGATACCGGTGGCTGGACTCGCTCGCCCGCTGGTCGGCTCGTGGCCGCGACGATGCCCGCCCGCCCGCGGCCCTCGACGGGGGCGTCTCCGTCGTCGCCGGCGGCACGACCCGCCGGACCGCACTGCGGACGGCCGCGGGAGCGGGAGCCGTCGCCCTCTTTGCGCCAATGCGGCTGCTGCAACCGTCGATCGCCGGCGCCGCATCGACGCAGCTTGCGGAATGCATGTCAGCGAGCAACGAGATGGCCTATAGCGATTTTGAAGCCTGCGCCAAAACTCCCCTGGCGGAATTCGAAGCAGCCTCGGGGTTCATCGACCAAGCAAAGAAGCAACTGCGGGGTGCGAAAACGGCGGCGGAGCGCAGGCGCCTGCAGAAGGTCATCGCCTACCAGAGCCGGCGGCGAAAGGGAGCCCTGAATGACATGGGGTTCTGTAATAAGTCCTTCCTGTCGGACCGAGCCGAAGGCGACGCCAGGTGTGAAGCGGCGAAGCCGCCGGCGGGAGAAACCGGCGGTGGCGGCTCCCCGCCCTCCACCCCCCCGGGCTGCGGTAACGACGCCCAATATGTCCCGTGCGGCGACCAGCCCTGCTGCAACCTCTCGTACGCGAGCTGCGTCAGCTGTAGCCGGGGGCCCGTGTGCTGCCGCAACGGCGGGAACTGCTGCGGCTGACGAGCGCGACGCCTCGCCCGATCAGCGTCTTGGTCTGCGTCACGACCGATGCTCTAGTGACATCTGTAACGTGCTGACGATGGCGCAACTGGATCGCCTCGCCCGCCGGGTCAGCTACGGCGTCCAGCTCACCGGCGCGGCGTGGCCGCAGTTCCTGCGTCCGCTCGTACTCGAGCTCGCATCGCACCGGCCGATCCGCGAGGTGCTGCCCGGCGTCCACCACTGGACAGCGATCCATCCGAAGATCAGGCTGCCCGTGGACTCCTACTACATCGAGTCCGCCCGGGTCGCCCTCGACCCGACGGTCCCGCGCGAGGGGCTCGAGTGGTTCGAGGGACGAGAGACGCCGAGCCAGGTTGTCCTCACCAACCGCCACCATCTCCGCCACAGCGAGCGCTATGCGGAGGCCTTCGGCTGTCCGATCCGTTGCAGCGAGCTCGGCTTGCACGAGTTCGAGTGCGGCCCGAAGGTCGAGGGCTTCGCGTTCGGGGAGGAGCTGGCGCCGGGGATCACCACACACCAGCTCGGAGCGATCTGCCCGGACGACACCGCGCTGCACATCCGGACCGGCGGCGGCAGCGCGCTCGCGTTTGCCGACGGCCTCACGCATCCGCGCGGCGGCGGGCTTACGTTCGTACCCGGATTCCTGATGGGTGATGACCCCTCAGCGGTGCGGGCCGGGCTGTGCGAGTCGCTTCGCGGGCTGCTCGACCTCGATTTCGACAATCTCCTGTTCGCGCACGGCGAGCCGCTCATCGGCGGCGGCAAGGTCGCGCTGCGCGAGTTCGTCGCCGGCGGATAACCCGCTGCTGGCCGCACTTTACGTCTGCCTCGCGGGTGCCGTGGGGGCGATGGCATGCGTACCCGCACGGACTCGTGAATCCGATCAGCCAGGGCGTCGCGGCCGGTGAGGCAGCCGTGGTCGCCGGCGGGCGTCAAGAGCTCGTCTCTCCCGCTTGCGTCGGCGCTCTTCATCGCGCGCGAGCTCTCGCTCTTCACTAAGTCCGACTTCGAGGAAGACTAGGAGCAAGCCTCCAGCCAGTCCAGCCGACATCAGGACGATTGTGAGGACTTCGCCCGCCACTCCCCCGACCAGCGCGGCACACGCAGCGCCTGCGACGACCAGCGCGGCGGCCGACCCAAACGCCAGGATGCGCAACCGAGGGGACATGGCTCAACGGTACAAGCAGATCAAGCAATCGCTCGGCTGGTCGTCACTGCTGCTTTGCGCATGGAAGCGAAAGCGAGTGACGCTCTCGCGCGGCGCGTGCTGGTCGTCCCGAGGCGGTGCCGCCGACGAGACAGACGGCGGGCTCGCCGCGGCTAACCGGCCGCTTACGCGCGGCCGCTCAGCACGCTCTCGAGCAGCTCGACGTACTGGCCGAGGTGCCGGGGGCCGAGGAACAGATCACGTACGCGCGTCTGCGCCGCTGCGCCCATGCGCTCCGCGTCGTGGGGGTCGTTTAGCAGCCCGCTGACGCGCTCGCCGAAGGTTCGCAGGTCGCCGGGGTCTACGAGGAAGCCGGTGCGGCCGTCCTCGATCTGCTCCCGGATGCCGCCGATCCGCGAGGCGACGACCGGGCGGCCCTTCCACATCGCCTCCGAGACTGTGAGGCCGAAGCCCTCTGCCAGGCTCTTCTGCGCGACGACATCGGCGCGCCGCTGGAGGGCGTTGACGATCACGGCGTTCTCGTCGGCATCGACCATCGGAAGCAGGGCGAGGTGCACGCGACGACGGATTCGGCGAGGCAGCTCCGACCAGGCCGCCTCGACTTCTGCGAACACCTCTTCCCCCTCGGGGTCGTCCGCGACCGCCGTCACGTCGGGGCCCGCCAGCACCAGGTGCGGCTCGTCGTCGGCGTGGACGTGCTCGGCGAACGCCGCGAGCACGCCCAGCGGGTCCTTGAGGCGATCCCAGCGGGAGACCTGCGCGAGCAACGGGACGCCGAGCCAGAGTTGCCCCTCCTCAACGAGTCGCGCCTTGGACTCCACGCGGCCGACCGTGCCATCGAGCCGCTCAAAGACCGCCCTGGGATAGTGGTGGTGGCGGTCTGCGGCCAGTCCGGCGGCGCGCAGCACCGCGATCACGCTGGTGAACGCCATCGCATGGTTCTTCGGCGAGAAGGCGTCAATCGAGGGCGCGATCACCGTCAGCTTGGCAGGATCGAGCCCCTCCCAGATGTAGTCCGGCTGCGAGAAGACATACGCGTCGGCCTGCTCGACATAAGGGATCAGGAACCGCCAGGCCTCGCGCGCGAGGTCGTTGGGCGGGTCGATGCCGACGTGTGCACGCCAGACGACCGGCACCCCCGTCTGGAGCAGCCGCGGGATCATGCCGGCCGTCTGTGGATCGTGCAGCAGCACGACGTCCGCGGGGCGAACGCGCTTTGCCATCAGCTCGGCGTTGGCGGCGCAGCAGCGCTCGTAAGCGGCGCGCTCGGCCTCACCCAACGGGCCGCCGTCACCCTCGTGCCCGTGCAGCCGGTTGTGGAGGCGCTTCGTGATGCGAAAGAACTCGGCGTCGCCCGTGATCGCTACCCAGCGCGCATCAACCCCCCCACCCCGCGCGTAGCCGATCAGCGAGCGCAGCATCTCTGCGACGCCGCCCCCGTAGGCGGTCGAGTTGACGTTCCAGAGCGTCCGCGACTGCAGCAGCTCGCGCCCGCGGGTGAGCGTATGCTCGAAGGCCGCGAGCGCGTCGGGGGTAAGGACGGCGCGCAAGCGCTCGGGGTCCAGCGGAGTGACGACGACGTCCTCGAGACCCATGGCGCAAGCGTAGTCCTCTGCTGACAGCCTCGTTGGCCAAGCCGCGGCGGCGGGCAAGGCGGAGGCCCGCCCGCATCGCCATCAAGGCGGGGCTTCGCGGGCCCTCAGGGCCAAGGAGGGGTGCTGTCCCGGCCGAGCGGAAGGCGCCTTGCCGCAGCGGCGGCTCAGTAGTCCACCAGCCCCTGAGGGCGTGATTTCCGCCGATGCGCCCGGATCCGATCAGGCCTAAGTTCTGCCAACAGCCGTCTGTACGGGCGTTGCTTGCGGCCGGCAGGAGGCGAAATGCGCGAGGAACTTGCCCTATGGCGAGGTGGGGGTCATGACCAGGGTGACATTCAGGAGCATGTTCGTAACGCGCCCTGCCATTGCCTCATCCGCGCCTGAGTGCACCGCGCTTGTGCGCTCCACGCACGGGCGTACGCTCGGCGAGATGCTGCTCCGCAGCGCTGGCCGCGAGGGGGTTGCATTGAGCTACAAGGACGGCGGTCGATGGGTTGAGATTTCCTACGCCCAGATGCTTCGGTCCGTCCGTGACATCGCTCGCGGCTTGATCGCGCTTGGTATCGAGCGTGGGGACCGTGTCGCGATTCTGTGCAACACCCGTCCGGAGTGGACGCTCGCCGATGCTGGCGTGATGTGCGCCGGCGCCGCAACCGCGCCGATTTACCACACGAACTCGCCGGAGGAGTGCGAGTACGTCCTCGTGCACTCCGACAGTCGGCTCGTGTTCTGCGAGGATGCCGACCAGCTCGC
>JADGPP010000114.1 GCA_017882375.1 Solirubrobacteraceae bacterium
AGATCATCGGTAAGCCGTGTGCGGGAAAACCGCACGCACGGATTGAAAGGGGAATGGGGAAACGGGCCATCTTGGCACCGCGCCCCTGACTACCAATGGACTTCGTAAGGGTCACGTCCGCACAAGTGCTGGGTCACTACCGGCTGAGGATCGGCTTCAGCGACGGCAGCTCGCGAGATGTCGACCTCACGGGAGAGCTACACGGCCTCGTGTTTGAGCCACTTGCTGACCCCGACTTCTTCGCGCAGGTTCGCGTGGATGACGAGCTGGGGACCGTTGTGTGGCCCAACGGAGCGGACCTCGATCCTCTCGTTTTGCACGGCGACTTCGAGCCGGCATCGCGCTTCGTTCATCGCTGACCGGCCCGCCGCGATGAGCTGCGAGCGCGGCACTCGCAGACAGTTGTCAGTGGAGAGGACCGTACGTTGCGCAAACCCCGTGGCCGTGCGGGCGGAGCCGTTGAGCGTCGCGCAGTCCGCGGGGCCGAGCAAGAACCCCTGCCGATCGCGAGGGCGTTTGCGCTTCCAAGTCGCCCTATATGCTGGTGCGACACATGGGAGACCGCAGCGCGTTCAGGAATAGGTGAGCGTGTGCTCCGACACGCGACGCCGCGGGGCAAAGCGATGCGGACGCGGGCACGTTGGACGGCCGGAGCGGTCACGCTGCTTCTTGCCGGCGTCCTGAGCGGTAACGCGCAGCCGCGCTCGCTCCGACTCGGAAACGTGGCACGGCGCGTTCATGTTGCGCAGAGCGCCCCGAGCGCATGGTCGGCACCGGAACTCATTCCAGCGCACGAACTTGGCACGCCTGCTCCCGCTCACCCACCCGTGTTCGACGCCAAAGGCGATGCCGTTGTCGTGTGGACAGAAGCGAGGCTCTCGATCAAGGAAGCCATCACGCTGGAATACCTGGTCCGCACCTCGGTGCGTCCAGTCGACGGACACTGGCAGCCGGCAGAAACCCTCTCCCGTCTCGGCCTAGATCCGGACGTGGCAGTTGATGCGCATGGGGACACGATCGCGGTGTGGCAAAGCCCCCCCGGCGTACAGGCGGCGATACGGCCCGCTGGCGGTAGCTGGCTAGCGCCACAGACTGTGGCCACCCCAGGTGGCGAGGAACCCCAGATCGCAAGTGATGCAAGCGGGGATGTGATTGTCGTCTCGACCCGGCAGGCACCTGGGCACTCCAGCGGGATTCAGGCAGTGCTGCGGCCCGCAGGAGGCACGTTCTCCCCGGCGCAGGTGATCTCGGCCCCCGGAAACGACTTTTACCCGCGCTTGGCGATGAACGCGCGCGGAGATGCATTGGTGGCGTGGGAGCGCGACACCGCTCGCGGTTGCCTTGTGGAAGCTGCGTTTGGTCCCGCCAACGGCCGCTGGAGCAGACCGCGGGTCCTCTCTGATACGCACGTCGGCTGTCCAGCGAATCAGCAAGTGGCAATCGACGCTCGCGGGGATGGGGTTGTGGCGTGGGTCACCCTACGCGGCAGGACGCAATTCGTCGAGAGTGCCGGCCGCAGCGCAAGCGGTCGCTGGACCACTCGCGTCCTGGCCAAGGCGCCGCACATCGACGAAACCGTGGGTGTCAGGATGGATGCACGGGGAGACGTGATGGTCGTCTGGCACGAGGAGGCGCTGAATGGCGGCAGGTCCGCGATCTGGGCCCGTATTCGCCCGGCCGGCCGCGGTTGGGGAACCGCACGAACGATCTCGCGCACTCATGGCGGGCCGCCCTCACTCGCGATCGACGCGCGCGGCGATGCTCTAATCACGTGGCAGGACAAGCGCGGGATCGAGGCCGCCGCACGCCCGGCGGGCGGGTCCTGGCAGAAGCCGGACACGGTGTCGGCGCACGAACGTAGCGGCCCCGGCGTGGGAGACGATGGGCTTGCCGCCTTGGACGCTCGAGGAGATGCCCTGGCCACCTGGCAGAACCGCGAAGGCATCAAGACAGCCTGGCACTCATCGCTGTTCCCCTGATCGCGTGTCCCACGGGCGTGGCGTCGCAGGTCTCGGTACTTCTTTGGACAGCGCGGGACAGCAGCCACCTACTGCGATGGCATTCATGCGCAAGAGCTGTTTGCGCAACGTCAGGAAAAGTGGAGACGGTGGGTTCGACGGGTGCGAAATCGTGGCCGGAGAACGGCTCTGGAATGCGGGATCCCGTGGTCAGGCGGAGGTGGCCCTGCGTACGCTCAGCGTACGTGCTCAGCCGTTCGGCAGGCGACAACCGCTCCTCGTCCAAGCGGTTGCGATCGCCGCCTCGACCCAAACGCTTCCCTTCCGCGCGGAGCGGGGCCGTGACTGACGCTGGCCAAACGCGCGGTGTGGCATGAAAGCGGGAGTAGCCCACGCCGCGTGGACGGCTCGCTTCGAACGCCCGCGATCCTCCTTCAATCGCGGCACCGTGGCCGCAGGACGTGCTCCGTGAGCCGGATGACCGCCACGCCCTTGTTTGACGCGATAGCGAACGCGTCCGGGATGACTTGCGTCACATCATTGACCACCGCATCGAAGGGGATGTCGCGTAGCAGTGGGACCTCCGCATCGACTGGGTCGCCGGCGGAGAAGTCGCCCACTCGGTAGAGGTGAACCGCGCGCCGATAGCCGGCGCCGACGACCAAGACGGCGTCCCCATCGACGTCAACCGCCGTAATCCCTCGGGCCCCCGGCGTGCCGATCCTGATCCGGCGTCCGGGCGGAAGCGGTTTGTTGGCGACCGCGTCGGAGAGGTGCCAGATCAGTACGCCCTCAGCGTCGAGAGCGAGCAGGAAGCACTTTCCGGCGACCTCAGCTGCGGACACCTCCCTGACCGATCCTGCATCTCTTGCCGCCGGCAGCCACCCGTCGACCGGGTGTCGGCGAACGATCTGACCCTCGACTACGCAAGCAAGGACTGCAGGCATCCTCGCCGGCACCGTCGCCATGTCCATGACGTTTCCTACAAGCGCCTGAGCGACGAAAGTCACGAGGCCGGACAAAGGGTCGACCTGCTGGATGCGCGAGTCTCCGTCGCTGAAAAGCACGCCCGAGCCAAAGCTTGGTCCGGCCAGAGCGACTGCTCGGAGCCACGGTTCTTCCGAGCGCGCCGAGATTCGATGCGAGCGATGCCCTGTTGCTCGTTGGCGGAGCTCGATCACACTCTGGCCGCGCGCGGCGACGACGATCTGGTCTGACGGATTCGCGGGCCAGTAACCCGACGCCACTGCGGACGCTGGTGAGAAGCGATCGTCGGCGGTCGTGCGGAGACTGGCATCCCGCGGGTCCCATGAGCGGACGGTGCCGTCCACACCACCGGAGACGATGACCGGGTCGCCGTCGACATCCGCGGCGGCGACTGCAGTGGGGGTTCCCTCGTGCCCGAGGAACTGTCCGACGAGCTCGCCGCTGGCTAGGTCACGCAGCTCGATGGCAGCGGTTGCTGCCACGAGGGTTGGACGCCCGTTGAGCGTCGTGATGGCGATTCGGCCTTGGGGGGCGCTGTGCAGGGCGACCGAGTGGAGGGGCTTCATCAAAGGATCGAGCGTCCAGACGTGGGCGCGCTCGTACCGGTCGGTGGCCACGAGTGCCGGCTGCTCATCGATTGTGCCGGTCGACAAGGACTCCACGCGGTCGCGGCTTACGCGCACGGGAACTTCAAGCGGGCGGAGCGTTTGGAGGTCGAGACGTTCGACCATGCCGTCGTGACGTCCGACCAGCAGAGAAGCGCACCCCTCATGCGTACAAACAGCAAGCGTGCTGATCCAAGCATCCCGAGGCTCGTCGGGAAGTCCGACCGTTTCCCCGGTGTCCGCCGTCCAGCGGTACAGCGACTCGCGTATGCCGACATAGATCGTCGCATCGCCCGGAGCGTCGGTGGCGGCCAGTGCGAATGGCCACGCATTCGGCAGCTGGATCGGTGGCTGCAAGGCGGCACCGGTCAGGAGGTCCCAACGGTGGATCGTGCCGTTGTCAAGCGCGACGACGGCGATCGGGCCACGGGCACTGTGTACGGTCGCGATATCCACGACTCGGGCTCGCGTGTGGCGATCGCTTTCCCCTGACGGGACAGTCCAGGCAGGCAGGCGCTCGGCACCCGCGGCAAGATCCCAGCGACGGACCGACCCGTCCGGCCACGCCGCCACGACGAGCGGCTGACCATCGACAGGGATGACCGCCGTGGCACACACGTGCTGGCTCGCGCTCGCGCCGCTTCGCAGCAGCGTCGAGGAGAGGTCACGGGCCATGTGAACCCAATCGGTCTCCCATGCCAGCTGTGCAACGGCCGCCAGGTCCTCAGCGAGCGGGTCGTCCCCGAGCTGCCGGGCCGCGAACTGCAGGTGGCTCGCTCGCTCGCCGGCATCGTTCTCGTCGCGGATGTGGTGACCGACGAGCATAAGCAGGCGACGGACCCACCTAGTGTCATCCGATTCGTCGCGGTTGGGCCGCCCGGCGGCCGCCATCAGCGCCGTAGGCTCGACGCCGGCCAGGAAGGACGGATCCTCCGCGTAGTCAGAGAGCTCGCCGCTCTTCTCGGCATGGTCGGCGAAATGCCGGCGGATGTACGGGTGCGCGTGCTGCCACCCCCGTTGGGAATCCACGAGCGCAGACAGCACAGCAACGATGCGGCGCTGCGCAACCCGATCACCGAGGCGGTCAGAGGCCTGATCACGGAGATGCCGCGCGAACTCCTCGTGATAGAGGCGGTGGACGGGCTCAACGGTGCTGTCGTCGGTCGCGATGTAGAACTCGGCGGCCCCCAGCCAGTAGGCGACGTCGTCCTCGGTGATGTCGCAACTCGAAATCGCCGCCGCCACGGGCGCCCAAAGCGAGTGCGGCAACCCGCCTCCCTCGGCGAAAGACAACGCCGTCAGCACTGCGGTTGCCTGAGCTCGCTCAGCGACGGCGAACCGCGCGAACTCCGCATCAAACGCCTGGCCCACGTCGGCGGGGAGGCGCTGGAGCTCGCTGGACGCGGCGACTGACGTTCGTGACGCCAGGGCGTGGCTGGTGGCCGCGGCGATGAGAAACGAGTGGCCGGCGCGGCGAGCGGCCTCGCGCGCGATCGCCTCGATCAGGGAAGCGTCCTGCGGAAGGCGGTAGGGCGTGCCGGGACCGTTAAGTAGGTACCGCGTGACGTACTTCTCGATGTCGGCGGACCGTGAGTACGCTGGACTGTCGAGGTCCAGAAGTTCGAACCGCGAGCCGAGCCGCGAGATCAGACGTCCCGGGTTTGGGTCACCTCGCCGAACGCCAACGAGAAAGCGGACCATCCCGGCCTGCTCCGTGAGGAACCGAACGCTGGACGCGAGCTCATGCGGATTTCCGGCCTCGTCGAGGGCGTCGACGATGACGACGACTGCACGCGGAAGCGCGTGCAACGCCTCCACGACCGCGGAGAGTGTGTCATCGGCGAGTACACCGTCAGGAATCTCGAGGCCGAGGCCGGCGACCATCTCAAGCAGCACCTCGTCCGAGGTCTTTGCGCGGGCATGGACCGCGAGGTTTATCGCGCCGGCCTCCGGCACGGAAGCATCTGGCATGTCGTCAAGCGCGCCCGCGGCGACGGCCGAGGCGCGACACGCCGAATCCGACATGTATGCCACCCAGCTCAGGACCGTCGACTTCCCGGAGCCAGGACGGCCGATCACCAGTCGGCCGGCCTGATCGCGAGCGCGCGACCAGGTGGCCAGGTCGCGGAGGAGGGCTTCCCGGCCGGTGAAGTACCAGCCCGGCTCGCTCTCAACCGACACGCCTCGTGCGCGAGGTTCCCAATGCGTGGTTAGTGCCCGGGTCTGCAAGCGCGCGAGTACGCGCTGCCGCTGGTTGCGGTCCATGTCGGGTCGTAGGTGAGGATCCCAGCACGGGTTCGGGAAGAACAGGAACTCGCCCTCGGTTCGTCCAGTGATCGAGGCGTGCTGCCGCGGGTCGCTGCCCGCCGCGTTGTTGATCGCCTTGATCAGCGAGCCGGGATTCAGGAACTCATCGGCCGAAGCCTCGGCTGCGACCTTCCGCACAACGCGTCGAAACCGTTCGGCGAACAGTCCGGCGCCCGCGTCCTCGACTGACCGTGCCGTTGCGATGACGTGAAACTCCCCGGCGCGCACCTGCCCCCCGGCTGCCTCCTGAATGCGCTTCGCGGCCCCCAGTATCGGTGAGCCGCCGGCCTCGGATTGGCAGGTATCCAAAATGAGCAGAACATGCCGGCACGGGGGCTGGTCGCCGGCCCAAATCCACTTGGCGAGGTCGGGCGCATCCGTCGCCTTGTGAGTCTCGTCTGGTCCGAGGTCGGAGGTGATGAGCTCCAGCGACGATGCCGCTCGGGCCACGGCGTGACCGGTGTAGTAGACGACGGCAAGGTCGTGTTCGCCCCAAGTCTGCGCTCCGAACCAGTCAGCGACGCCGTCCGTCAGCTGAGTGCGATCGGGATCGCTGACCTCGCTAGGTTGCTCGTATCCGAAATCCCGCGTGAACACCTCCTTGACGGTTGCAACCTCGTGGGCGACGGCCTCTGCGATGTCAGTCCAGCCGGGTCGGTACGTCGCAACGCCGACGATGAGCAATCGCCTCGCCGTCTTGCTTGATGCCGCTGTCAGCAGCGCCATGGCGTCACTTAAGGCTTCACGCCCGGCACAGACCGGCGTTGATGGCGTCGCCCGTCTCGACCGCCGTTAGGTAGGGCTGGGCATCGTGGGCAGTGGCGCCATTTTGCACCAATCGGTCGACCACGTCCGGACCGAAGAAGACACCAAGGGCCTTCTCGACGGCCACGACGTCTGCGCGATCGGCGATGTTGAACCACTGCCGGATACCTCTCGGCCAAACTCCTGATCCTCGGGCGACCGGCGGTTCGAGTCGTCGGCCCAATGGGCCGACGCCCAGCGGCGAGCCGAGTGTAACCAGCGTCCGAACCGGCAGTTCGGGTTGTGCGCAGAGCGTCTCGTATGCTACGACCGATCCCAGCGAATGCCCAACCAGCACCCGTGTGTCGTCGGAAACCGAGTTGAGGATCGCTTGGCGCGTCCTTTGGCGGATCTCGGGGTCGGTGAGGTAGCGGCGCACCTGTTTGAGATGCCAAATGACGGCCCGGAGCGCGACGTCGCCGAAGAACGGTGTGCGAGCCACCGCCTGGAGCATTGCGGCAACGCCCCGGGTTCCCTTGAAGCCCTTTAACGCGACCTCAGAGTCCTGCTCGGCGTCTGCGCCATGGACCCAAGCTTGGAGGAGCTCGATTTCCAGTGGGTCCTCAACGTCTCCCGGAGCGAAGTCCGGGATCGCATCACCCTTGCCGGAGGGGCGGAACACCACGCCGTAGAACGCCATCCCGATGTCCTCCGGCGCGAGCGCGCCCCCAGCCAGCCCGACGCCGCCGCGCAGCGCGGGAGCCCATCGCGCGAGCAGCGTCTCGGCGCTCTCGTATTGCTGCGCGATTCCATGAACACAGACGACGCGCGCCATAGCTTCCTGTTTCTTGAGCAGACGCCGAGGCAGTTCCCAGGCATTGTCGACGCTACCAGGAGGCTGCGACCTCCGGGGTATCGACGAACCGCTGCTTGACCCGATCGCACCGGCCACCCAACAGCAGGATGACGGTGCGTGGAATCCGATTGGCTAGAACCGTTGATCGTACGTGCCGAGATGTACGGGGGTCAACGTAGGTTCGGCGGGAGGCTGCTGAGCCGCGGAGGGCTCTTGCTCTCGAACGATTTCAACGTCAGTGGTCGGGTCGACACAGAGTTCCCGATCGATGTCAAAGCAGGTGGGGTGGCATTCACCCGCTCCTCGCCAGAAGCGGGCGCGTTCGGGGCGGCGACGACACGGCAGAGACGGACGAGCAGCGGCTCGTATGAGATCTCCTCGCATCCACCACATCCGGGCGGCATGGCCGCTCTCAGACCGATGGGATGCGCGTCCCTTCCGCTGTATAGGGCTCAAAGAAGTCAAAAAGTGTAACCGTTCAGTCCCCGGGCGCCTTGGTGGGTCAGACCAGCAACGGGACGGGATCGCCGCGGGCGTGAGCGGCGAGCAGCTCGCTCATGTAGCCGAA
>JADGPP010000061.1 GCA_017882375.1 Solirubrobacteraceae bacterium
CAGCTGGCCCGAGGAAGGGGGTCCCCGCCTCTCCGCTTCGCTTCGACCCGGGGACCCCCTTCCTCGACCAACACATCACAGATGTTTATGGCGAGGCCAGATGCAGAGCGGGGGGCGGGAGCGAGCGGGCAGCAGCAGGCAGAAGAACCAATCCAGGAATGTGAGGGTGTCGGCTCAGAAGTAGCAAGGACAGGCAGGTGGGGGAGGACAAGAAGGTTGATCTCGAGTGGGCTTGTGGTCGTTAGATCGGATGGAAGGAACCGGACAAGCTCGTTGAGGCCGGGAGAGGCCAAGGGCAGGACCAACGGAAGGCCGGGTCGTGTCTCGGTTTGGATCTGAGACTCGGCGGGCGCCTGTCGGCAAAGCGGCAGGAATCGGGGCGATGTGATCGCTGACAGACCACGCTCAGGGGCAGGAAACGGTCCCCTGACAGCCAACGACGGTGCTGATGCTCGTGCTGATCGTCATCGCCATCGCTTGCTTCATCGCCGGAGTGATGGCTGCTGCCCAGTGGCTGCCTGGCCTAGCGGAGGGACCAGTCGGCACGATGGCGTTCTTTGTGATCTGCGGGCTCTGCGGTGCCGTGATCGGCCTATTCGGCCTCGGCATCGATTCCATGATCAAACAGGCGGAAAGCTTCGGCCGTGGTGAGTTCGAACAGGTTGCCGTCGCCAACGGCCTCCTCAACATCCTGCGCGACTGTGGCTCGGTCGCGGCGTTCGCGTTGATCGCTTTCCTGCTCGCGCCCCGCCCGAGTGACCAGCCAGACCGGATCGCCGCGCCGGACGCCACAGACAGCCCTTGAAGGAAGCAGTTTGGAGGCGGACTTGATTACCATCTCCTTTGGATGTCCCTCCCTCGTAGCATTTGGCCGGGAAAAGGTGCGTGGGTCTCCGGACCCTCAGGCAGCGAGTCTGAGAGGTCACGCCACCTGCGTCGAGAGGCGCGAGAGCGGGCGCTTTACCGGAGCAAACATCCCGGCCGCATTCGCCATGCGCTGTCGCGCGTGCGGGCACGGCTAAACACACCGCGCTAGCCGACCAGCCCTGCGGCCTCGTACCGAGCCGCCCCAGCAGCGCCCCCCAGCGAGGCGCTCCACACTGCGACGCTACCGAAGGCCGATTGAGTACATACGCGAGCGCGATTCGGTGCCGTCGGAGGGCCATTCCGCACGGATACGAGTGTGAACGGGCCTTGCTGATCGCGGTGAGATCAGCGTGAGCCACGAGGGCTTTTCTCCGGGCCCGGTCGCGGCTTGAGCCCACCCCGTTAGGCCACCAGGCCGGCTTGCGGCGTGTCAAGCCCTGCGCTTCGCGTCGCCTGCGGCGATCCCTGACGGGACAGGGCTGGACACGCCTCGCCGGCCCGGTCAGGCCCGGGGCGTGCTCAACCCAAACCGACAGGAGACAGCAATGAGCTCGTCTACACCTACGCGCAGAAGTCCTACTCCCAGGCAGCTTCGCTACCTACGGGTCCTCGCCGAGCGGACCGGAACGACCTTCACCCCGCCCACGTCGTCTGCTGAGGCCAGCCGGGAGATCGACCGGTTGGCCTCACTGAAGCGCGAGCGCGGCACGCACCGCGAACTGCCCGACTCCACAGAGCAGTGTGCCTATGCAACGGCGCCCCAGCCCGATGAGACATCGGGCTGGGGGTCCACCGCAACCTGGAGGAGCAGCCCCCCGACGCGAGCGGCGACGCCACGGCCGTCGGGGTTGGGCGAGCGCACCGAGCTTGCCCGCTACCGCGTGAGCGCCGGTGAGCGGGTGATCTACGGCCAGCGCATAAACGGCTGCGTCAGGATCACCGACTGTCCATCCTCAGCTGGAGGACGCGCGTTTCTCATTGAGCGAGAACTGGAGCGCGATGGTCTCTCGGCGCTCAAGGCGCTCGTCGTCGACTAACGCCGAGCAGGCACGCAGGCTGGACGACGTGCCGATGGCAAGCAGCGTCGTCCGTCGCCAGCTCGAGCAGTTGACCGCTCAGGGCTAACGAGATCGCGCAGCAGCAGCGACGCCGCCGCGGGCCGGCCCCTCCCGATGTTCGCACGCTGCGCGTGCGGGGAGCGGGGCAACGGCCCGCATCGGGCGGACCCGAGCCGCGAAGGAGACCCCGTGAGCACGATCACCGCAGCACCAGCGCCAGCCCTCGACCCCGCGCCGGGCGCACTCGAGACCTTCCCGGCGGCCCTACGCCTCGGCCGCTAGACCGAGCGCGACACAGGGGCGGTCAGGGAGATCGTGCGCCTGTCGCTCGCCGATGGGAGCGCGCTGGTAGTCGACAGGCTCTCTGGCACCCATGGCGACCCGCGCCTGCTCGCTCGCCTGGCAGCCGATGAGCCTGGCGAGAACGCGGAGATTCTCTGCGCCCTCTATCTCGCGGACGAGAACAGGGGCCGCTGCCGGCCTATGACTGGCGCCGACCTGGCCGCCATGCCGACCCCGGAAGCCCCCGACCTCTGTCGTGAGCCTGAGTTGCGCGACGCGAACGGGACCGTTTATCGCATACAAGAGATCGCGTTGGATGGGCGTTTCCCTGAGCTCCGCTGGACACGCAGCATCCCACCCCACCAAGCCGAGCGATTCGAGACCGTCCGGCTGCGCGAGGTGGTCGCTCGTTTCGAGGACTACGAGCCGGCGCGCAGCATCACCGCCAGCGCTCTCGCCGCCCACCGCAGCGACCACACGCTCTCCACCTCGCGTCTCACGGCGGAGCTGACGCGGCTTACCGAGAGCCCGATCGTGCTCAACCGCCGGCTGCGCGAAGCCGTCCAGTCGCGACTTGCCCGCTGCGATCTCACGATGAGTGAGATCGCCATTCGCTGTGGGCGCTGCAAGCACGACCGTCGCGGCAACACCAGTGGCGAGACCAGCTGGCTCGCTCGGCGCATCGGGCAGACGCCGGAGGCAGGGCGGGATCAGCCGACGCCATGGGTGCACAGCGACACGCTGGCGCTGATCGCGCGCGACGGCCTCGCTATCAGCCCCAATCAGGTCGAACTGTGAGTGATCGGCGGCTAGGTGGCAGCGCGGCCCGACCCCATCCCGATGGTCGCACGCCTACGGCGTGCGCGGGAGATGGGGATCGGTCCCGCACCGGGCGGGGTCCGCGAGCGAAGGGATCGTGGCTGATGGCTTACCGAAAGTTGACTGAGGCGCAGCGTGCCGAGCGCCGTCAGGCCGACCGTGATCGACTCGAGCAGGCGGCGCGCGCGCTGCTGAGCTCTGAGGGCTGGCAGCGTTGGGTGCGGGTGCGTTCTACCAACGGCCTGTCGCGCTACTCGTTTCACAATCAGCTCCTGATCGCGATGCAGTGCCCGGATGCCACCTACGTTGCGGGGTTCCGTGCGTTCCTCGAACTCAACCGCTGTGTCCGCAAGGGCGAGCGTGCCATCCGCATCCTCGCGCCGATGAGCGTCCGCACCTGGGAGCACGGCACGGAAGGGCGTGAGGCAGGGGAGGACGGCGAGCAGTCGAGGCGGACCGTCTTTCGCGCGGTAGCGGTCTTCGACGTATCTCAGACCGAGGGGCTGCCGGGAACCGAGCCGGTCTCATTGGACTCACCATCTCAGCCGATTCAGGGTGCCACGCATGCCCATCTGCTGCCTGCACTCGATCAGCTGGCGGTGGAGCTCGGCTACAGCGTGGCTCGACGGCGTCTCGATGGGCCGGCCGACGGCTGGTGTGACAGTCACAAGCACGAGATCGTCATCAACGACGAACTGCCCGCGAACGCTCAGGTCCGCGTTCTCGTCCACGAGATCGCACACGCCCTCGGCGTCGGCTACTCAGACTACGGCCGCCGTCGTGCGGAGGTGCTCGTCGACACGGTGACGTTCATCGTGTGTGGCGCGGTCGGCCTTGACACCTCCGGCTCCAGCGTGCCCTATGTCGCCGGCTGGGGTGAGAGCGGCGAGCTGGACGCGATCCGCGGCTACGCGGAGACGATCGACAAGATCGCCCGGCGCATCGAAGACAGCCTCCGACCCGAACCGCAGGACCCACAACAGCAGGCTTCGCTGGCGGCGTAGCGATCGCGATCGCTTGTCCGAACGCTGCCCAGCTCGGCTTAGGAATGTCGTCGCTCCGGGCCGCTCTGCCGGACCGCCGGCACTTATGACATGACGCTGATCGCTTCCACATCGAGCCCGAGCTGTCCGAATGGTTGTTGGGCTAGGTCATTTGCGTGGGCTCTCTCTCCCGTGAGGTGGCGGTTTGCGCTTTGTCTCCTCACCCGAGTTTGGCCGGCGCCGCCTATCCGCTGCAACCCCCGCAAGGGGGGTTCCCCTCGCCCTGCGGGCTCGGTTCCGCGCGGCGGCCGTCGGCCGGATCGGGATTCGTCAACGCATACCACCACCGAACAGGAGAACACCAGATGCCATTTCCATCACCCACCAACTCAGCAACTCTGATCGGCAAGCTCACACGCGACCCCGAGCTGCGCACCGTATCCACGAGCGCTGGCGAGAGGTCCGTTGTGACTCTCGGCATCGCAGTTCGCAAGCCGATCAAGAGCGAGCAGAATGACGCCCCTACGGCCGACTTCTTCGACGTGACCGTCTGGGGGCCACTGGCCGAGACCTGCGCTGCCCATCTGGCGAAGGGCCGCCTCGTCGGGGTCTCGGCACGCCTGGAACCGACCTCATGGGAGACGGCCGACGGCGCCAAGCGCCGCGGGATGGAGGTCATCGCCGGCGCGGTCGAGTTCTTGGACCGCCCGCGCCGCGACGGGGACTCCTCCGAGCAACAGTCGCAGGACGTGGCCGTTGCTGCGTAGTTCGACCGGGCCGCGCGCCCGCCTCTCGTTGGGGGCGGGCGCGCGAGCCTTTCAACCAACATCCGACGTGTCAATGCGATCACCGGCTGGGCGCGTCCGTTCCTGGAGTGGTGGCTCGCTCGCGTCAGGGCCGGTTCCTCACCGGTGCGGTCGGGTACCAAACAGGTACCAAAACGCCCGGAAATGCCAGGGAATGCGAGGGCGTGGGAGGGAGCTAGAGGCCGTGAAACAACGGCGAACCCTGAGAAGCCCCGAGTTGCGGTGGCCTTGATTCGGTCTACGGAACCGAAGGTCAGAGGTTCGAATCCTCTCGGGCGCGTACGAAATCACCTGGTAAACAGCACTTTTTGCCAGGGCCACTCGGAGGGGCGCAACCGGCTCGCCCTTGTAGCGCCCTTGCTAGCCCTGTAGCGAGCGCCCCATAGCTGGCCGCTACGCCCGCGAAACGCCAAACCAGCCTAGGGGCCTGGGTCTGGTCGTTTCGCAGGCTGAGGTGTGGCGCGGGTGGTCGCTTCGCCAGGCTAAGCAGCCGCTATGGTCGGGGGCGTGACCGAGGAGTTGGATCTCGCAGATATCGGTGGCTTTGCCCAAGCGACCCTCTCGTTTGCACTGCCTCAACGCGGCCCGATCCCGAACGACTGGGAGAACGCCGACGGCCTGTACTGCGTTCGGTGCGGAGGCAAACGCCGTATGTCGATCGTACGCCTCCGGTGGACTGGCAATTCGAGTCAAGGACGCGCGGACTTTTGGGCCGACGAAGCTTGCCCTGGACTGTTCGCTATGACCTGCGTTCAGTGCCAACTGCGGCACACTGTCCTGGTCCATAGCGGCCCCGACGGACCTGAGATCGCGATCTTTTCGCCGGAGCGGGGTGGTTTCTCCACGCCGAACACCCCGGAGAACGTCCGGTACTACCTTGACCAGGCTCACCGTGCCGAGTCGGTTGGCGCCCCGAGCGCTGCCGTTGCGATGTACCGCAGTGCCGTGGAGATGCTGCTGTTCGAGCAGGGCTACGAGGAAGGCATGCTCAACAAGAAGATCGAAGCCCTTGAAGCGGACCCGAATCCGCGGCCGTGGCGGGGCCAGATCGATCCCGACTATCTCGATGTCTTGAAGAAGCTCGGCAACGCGGCCATCCACCCCAACGATGGCGACGTTGAGAGGCAGAAGGCGCTCGACCGCTCATTGCTCATCGAGGTCCGCGCGACGTTTGAGGAGCTGTTGGAGACCATCTATGAGCGGCCCGCAAAGGCAGCCGCTCGCAAGCAGAAGCTCTCGGAAGCCGTCGAGTCGATCACTCAGCCTTAGCCCGGCAGCGCACGACCCGGCGGTGGGACGCGCAGCGAGATCGAGCACGTCAACGGCATCATCCTCACCCACACGCCGTAGATGCGCCCGAACATCACCGAGCGCGACGTCGGCGCGAAAAGTTCGCTGTTTGCGTACGAAGTGGTCGCGATGTCGTCCGATGGGGGTGTCAGAGTGCCGTCGCTGGGTTCATTCGAGACCCTGCCGGAGCTGCGTGCCCGCCGTTCCGTCCGCGACGAGGCGGAGGATGACCCCTCCCAAACAGAAGGAGGTGGTCATCCTCATGGATGCCCCCGCGCAGGACCCCGTCAGGGGAATGCAGGTGACGATGCTGCTGGCAGAATTCGCAGCGGCACCCGAAGGGAAGCTGACGGTCGTCGGCGGCGGCTGGAACGCAACCGGGCCGAACGCGCCGTGTGCCATTGGGATGGTGTTCTACACGCCCTGGCACCTGACGAACCAGAAGCACGAGTTCCGTCTCGAGCTGATCGATATGGACGGCAACGGCGTCCCGATCCAGCAAGCCGATGAGCCGTTTGTGGCTGAGGGTCAGTTCGAGATCGGTCGTCCGCCTGGTGCACCGACCGGGACGACGTTCCCGCTTGCGGTGCCGCTGAACCTCGGTCCGCTGGGTCTGCCGCCTCATCAGCGGTATGAATTCCGGCTCCAGGTGGACGACCATGCGCACGAGGATTGGCGGCTCGTGTTCAACACGACACCGCCAATCCAAGACCAGCAGCAGAGGGCCGCTTAGGTCGTCAGTCGCGAACTACTACTCCGGGCCGGTAAATAGAGTCCTTTTGTGGTAGGGTTCTGGCATGGTCGATCGGGATGCTCGCTCGTTGCCGCAGGCTGCGCAAGAGGAGCTGCGACGGCGGGCGGTGAGACTGATTGATCGGGGTAAGACGCAGGTCGAGGTCGCGGAGACGCTCGGGGTGCGCCGTCAAGCCGTTGGCCGCTGGATGCGTGCGCACCGGCGTGGTGGAGATGAGGCGCTGGCGGCGGGCAAACGGGGTCGGCGGCCTGGTGAGCAGACGGCGCTCACACCGTCTCAGCAGGCGCAGATCGCGAAGGCGATCCGGGAGAAGAATCCTGACCAGCTCAAGCTGCCGGGGTTTCTGTGGACCAGGGCGCTGGTGTGCGAGCTGATCGACCGGCGCTTTCAGATCCGTGTCGCGGAGAAGACCGCGGGCCGGTATCTGCGGGCGTGGGGTTTCAGCCCGCAGAAGCCCGCCAGACGTGCGTTTGAGCAGAACCCCGAGATGGTCAAGCGGTGGCTGGATGAGCGCTACCCGGCGATCAAAGAGCGTGCTCACCGCGAAAAGGCGCTGATCCTGTGGGTCGATGAGATGGGCTTGCGCTCCGACCACACAGCCGGCAGGTCCTGGAGCCCGGTCGGCAAAACCCCCGTGATTGAGGGCACGGGCCAGCGCTTTGGCGCGAACGTGATCTCGGTGATCTCCAACAAGGGGCACCTGTCTTTCCGGGTCTTCAAGGAGAAATTCGTCGGCAAGGTGTTCATCGACTTCCTGCACCGTCTGATCCGCCAGAGCAAAGGGCAGAAGATCATCCTGATCCTCGACGGGCACCCAGTGCACCGCTCGAAGAAGGTCAAAGCCTGGGTGCAGGCACACGCCGAGGAGATCGAGCTTCAGTTCCTGCCCGGCTACGCACCAGAGCTGAACCCCACGGAGCTGCTCAACCAAGACGTCAAGACCAACGCCCTCGGCCGCCGCCGACCCCACACCCAGGACGAGATGATCGGCGACACCCGCTCCTACTTACGCTCAACCCAACGCCGCCCCGACATAGTCACCAACTACTTCAACGAGCGCCACGTCACCTACGCCAAAGCAGCATGACCCCTATTTACCAGCCCGCCGTAGTAGGTGCAGGTGAGCGCGCTTTTTGGCGCGCTCGTCGGTGGTGCTTCCGGTGGTCACGACCACAACATGGCCGTTGGCAGACGACTGGTCGTGGCTACCGGAGGTCAGCTTCTCCTCCGGCAGGCCGGTGATCTTCGTGATCGAGAACGTAGATTCCATCGGCACAGAGTTAGACATGGTGAGCCTATACCCTGCCGCGCACGGAATGCACCAGGTGGACGTTTGGACCGCTGGACGCGTTGAACGTCGCCGTCAGGCCCTCCGCCAGCGCGGCCTCCACCGACGGCAGCAGGTGGCCGTAGATGTTGATTGTCGTGCGTATGTCCTCGTGCCCGAGCCGGGCTTGCACCATCGCGAGGTTTGGCTGCACCTCCAACGAGAGCGCAGCGCAGGTGTGCCGCAGATCGTGCCAGCGAAGCGCGTGGTAGGGCTTGGGCAGAGCAGGAGCACGGCGCTTCTTCGGGTCGTCGTGGTTCCGGCCGTTGAGCGCGGGCTTGAACACGCGCCGGTAGAACAGCCCATGCCGTACCGGGCCACCCTCCGGCGCAGTGAAGATCAATGCGTCAGGGCCAGCGCCGCCGGGATAGGGACCGGCCAGGTGGTCGCGCAGCATGGCTGTGATGGGGGAGGGCAGCGACAGCTTCCGTGCGGCGTGCGTCTTTGTCGGGCCGAACTGCAAGCCCTTCTCCAACGGCGTCAGGTGCTCGCTCGTCGTGTTGATCTCCTTCAACGCCTGCCGCACGTGTAGCTCGCCGTGAAGCAGGTCGACGTCACGACGGCGCAGCGCCCACAGCTCCCCGGCACGTAGCCCGCAGTACGCGGCCACGTAGACGGCGACTCTGTATCTCGCGGGCATCGCCTCGGCCAGCTTGCGGACGTCGGGCGCGCTGAGGTAGAGCCGTTGCTGGTTCCTGGGTGCCTTCTTCGGCAACTTGGCGTTGTCGGCGGCGTTGGTCGCGAGATACCGTCGCCGGACAGCAAGGGCCAGGACAGAGCGCGCAGGCACGTGAAGACCCTGCGCGTCGTGTTGGGCGCGTGATCCTTCGCCAGATCGTTGACCAACCGCTGTACGGCGTCGGGCGTGATGTTGGCGATGGGTGCGTTGCCGAAACGCGGCAGCAGGTGCTTGTTCAGGATCGACTCGTAGCCAGCCTTGGTCTTGGGCTCGAGATCAGCCCACGTGTCGCGCCACTCCGACACGACGTCAGCGAACCTGCGCGCGCTCTGGGTTGGGTCGATGAACTGGCCGGTCTTCGAGCTGTGCTGCATGTCGAGCAGCCAGTCCTGTGCTGCCGCCTTCGTGCCGAACACGCGCTCGATCTGCGTCGTACCGCCGCGCAACGGGTCGGGGTAGCGCGCACGCCACTTGGCTCCGCGCTTCGTGACGTGGCCGGGCATCACGCACCCGCCAGGTGGTCGTGCGCTGTCTCGATGGCTTCACGGCAGGTAGGCACCGGGCCTAGCGTGACCAAGGTGTAGACACGCTTGCCGCAGAGCACGGCCCAGAGCGGCACGCGCTGGTGATCACCCTCGCCCGGTTCGATATTGAAGACGCCTTCGTATTCAATGGTGCAGGTGACGGCGTTCCTGCGGGCGTGACGGCATTCGTTGAGGACGCTGTTGGGCTCTGCCAGCGCGTGCCGAGCACGAGCGATGGGCAGGAATGACGTCGCCTGCGCGCTATGCTGCGCTGTCGGTGCTGCCTAGGCCGGAGGACGTAGACAAGCAGCTACAGCCGTGGCGTATCGCCAAATGTGCCCCGGCTGAGCGCGACCGGCGCGAACGCCGACGCGAGGCCATCGAAGCACGAGCGAGACGAGCTGTCGGCCAGGCTGGCGTACCTGTACCGGCTGGAGCGAGCAGACGAGCGCCGCGAGGTGGGCTACGCCCTAAACGAATGAAGCGGTCGCGGCGCTTGATAAGCTGAGCGAATCCCAGTTCGGTTCCCCACGTGGGGAGACCTCGAAGGCACCCGCGAGTGGGTGACCGCGGGATGGGTGATAGGCCGTACCGTCGCCACGTGGCGATCCAGGGCGGCAAGGCACATTTCCCCTCCCTGCTCGGGTGATTGATTGTGTGCCAGGTGCTCATATAGGTAGTCCGCAGATCGCGACCCAAGTCGTACGTGACCGGCTCAGCAGGGGAGTTGAGGCGTGCGCTGTGGAGCGATGGCGAACCACCCGTATAGAAGAAGCCCGGAGGTCGAACGGAAATTCGTGAGGCAGGAGCTAGTCGAGGGCTGGCTGGCTGTTGGCGCGAAAGCTGTCTTCCTCGTTCTGTCGGCCGTCCTCGGCACGGTGGCGATCGTCCATGCGCCGGA
Organism: Solirubrobacteraceae bacterium; assembly: GCA_017882375.1. Taxonomy (GTDB): domain Bacteria; phylum Actinomycetota; class Thermoleophilia; order Solirubrobacterales; family Solirubrobacteraceae; genus Palsa-744. Next base: position 10,291 of record JADGPP010000061.1, read on the forward strand.
AGCGTCGGAATGGCATCTCACTGCCGGGGCCGGTGGCGGGAGTATGTTCTTCGCGGGCCTCACGGCTGCGGTGCGCAAGAAGCCTGAGTAGACGCTTGCACCGGCTCCACTTCCGGTGGTACGCTTTTGTTGTCGTCGCGACTGGCGCTGAGGTGGAGTCAACCACCGGGAAGCGACGAGTAGGCAAGCCGCGCGCCTGGGCACCCTCAGATCATCCAATGCCTGTCTGGCAGATCAAACGGGTCCTGATCCGGCGGCTTGAGTCGGACTCCTCGCACCACCCTTGATGCCTCGCCAGCCAGGAAGGCAAAAGGTAGGCGATGGCGACACCCTTCAGGAAGCATCCAGAGATTGAACGAAGGATCGTCGAACGCGAACTCGCGAAAGGGCGCGTCACGCTCATCGCGCAAATTGCGAGCCTTTCGTTCGCCGTGATCTTCGCGGTCTGCGCCGTCGTGTTGGCTGTGATGGGAGCTGACTGGCGGCTCGTGGCCACGGTCGCAGCGGCCGGAGCCGCATCAGGACGGGCGGCAGTTCATCAATCCGGACACGGTTGACCTTGGTTTTCGCCCTTGCTACGCCCTTGCCAGGGGCAGCGCGCGTCGATCTCACATAGAGCGCTCGTAGACGAAAACCCCTGCTAACGCGCCATAGAGCTTGCGTAGATCGCGTGTAGACAACACGTCTCGCGCTACGGAACCGAAGGTCAGAGGTTCGAATCCTCTCGGGCGCGTCGACAGAGACTGGGCCAAACGCGCCGTGTCGTAGGAGCTTGACGTGTTCTGCAGAACTCCTCGGGGTGGCAACAGCGGCGGCAGGGCAACAGAAAACGCTAACTGGTCAGCTCCGCCGTAGGCGTTGGGGAAGATGTCGAAACGCCCCGAACGCCGCGCCCACCACCGTGATGAGCGCTGCGAGCACGCCGAGTGCCTCGAGCCCGATGTCCGTGGCCTCTGAACTCGGGGACCTGCCGGCGTAGGTGTGCCCGTCGACATTCACGGTGCCGACGGCGGAGAACTCGAGGTGCGCGGTTCCGGGGGCCGTCGTCATGGGGATCGAGACGACCGACTGTCGATCGGTGCTCTGGAAGTCACTGAGAGCCGAGAAGCTGACAGGGCTCGGGGTGTCGATTGCGACGCGGTTGCCGGCGACCGTCAACGCGCCGAGCGCCGCGTCGATCTGCAGGGTCTTCATTGGCCCGAAGACGTTGAATCCGGCGTTCGGGGGCAGTGGCGGATATCTCGCCTTCAGCGAGACGTAGCCGTGGTTGTAGTTCGTGCCTGGTCCGGCCGCCGGGGTCAGCGTCAGGCGGAACTCTTCGCCGTGCGCGCCCGTGGCCGACTCGGGAGCGTCGGGTCCGCGCTCTTGGAAGGCGAGGTAGTTGGCCTTGATCCCCGGCGGCTGGTGCTTTGGTGCGATCAACAGCAGGTCACGCCAATAGCGGACGGGTCGTTCCGGTGTCGCTTCCACGTGTCGGCGAACGCGGGCATAGGATTCCGGCCTCAACGGGTGGCTCACGGTCATCGAGAGCTGCCCGCCGTCGCCTCCGCCCCAGTGGAACCCGTCGATCTGCTGCTGTCGCGTGCCGGCGCCGACCAGATTCTGGACCAGCGCGTCCAGCTCGTTCGGCTGCAGCGGGATCGTCGCCACCCGGGTGCTGAATCCCGCGCCACGAACGACTGCTACGAAGACACGTTTCTTCACGCGCGCTAGCTCGAGCGGCCTTATCGCTCGCAACAGCTTCCGGCTAGGCCTCTGGGACTCCTCGAACACATCGGTGGCGAACGGCAGCTCGCTTCTGGACCAGAGCATGACGTTCGGGCCGAGGAAGTCACCGAGCGGATATCCCTGCTGGGAGATGATCTTGTCGTTGCTCTGAAGTCCGATCAGGCGCGGGTAGCGTTCTTGCAGTTCTATCGGTGGGGCGTCTTCCGGGAAGGGCCCTTCATTCGTTTTCAGGGTCACCAACCCGCCGGGGAGCGGGATCCACTCCCCGACGGGAACCGGGCCTGTTATGTCGACGTGTAGCGAGCCTTCGGTGATGATCTTGAGTTGATGGGCGTAGAAATGGCGGTGAGCGATGTTCGTTGCGTGACGCTTCAGTGTTTCGACACCGTGTCTGAGCCACGAGGGCGAGAAGTGGCTGCCGTCGAACTCGAACGTTTCAATCGTCATGCGGGTCTCGCCGTTCGTCAGTTCGATCGGGCTCAAGTTGGCTCCTGAGGCCAACCACTCGGTGATGGGCGCGCGTCCGCTGCGACGCAATGTGACTTCGCGACCGGCGAACGTGACGCCGCGCCACTGGTTGATCTTCGTCTCTAGGCAACCGCAGACGGGACTGATGCCGCCGTTCGCCTGAGCGCTCGGCGTGAATAGGGTGTCGCCGGCCTGGGTGAGGTTGGCGCTTACGCGAGATACCGTCGAGTCGTTGAACTGGCCTGAGAGCAGCAGCACGACGGCTGTTGCCGCCCCGATCGCGCAAATGACCAGCACCGCGAGCGCGGGCCGGCGGAGCCGGCGCTGCGCGGGGTCCTTAGGCGGTGCCACGTCGCGGGACGACCCAGGTGAACCCGCAGGGCGCGTGCTCGGCCGCGGCTGTAACCGCCGAGTACCGGATCCTCTACGAGGCGTCTTGTGCCGCTTCGATGCTTTCCTATGTTTAGCCACGTGAGACCCGCCCACGTGGAGCACTCGCCTGCGCTTCGTGCTGCGCAGGCGCACGATTGAGCGTCGGTCGGAAACTCGTGCCCCGCGCGGAGAAGATGACGTCGCTGGGGCCTCGGCCGCAACCTGTCCACGCTCGGAGGCGCGCTCGCGTCGGGACCTCAGCCGCGTGCATGGCTGCTCCTCGTCGTGCGCGTCTCACGATCTCGCTGGTAGTAGGGCCTCGCTCAAGTTCCACATCCCGCATCCCGCTGGCTGCCGATCGGGGCAGTATCCCAGCAGAGCGCTCTACGCCGGGCCGACCGACCACGGGGCTCTAGGCTTCCTTCCGTTGCTGCTCCACGACGCGATCGACCAGGTCCTGCTGCGATCCGAGCGCGCGATGTCCTCGCGCGAGCTGGCGGATGAGATCAACCTTCGCGGCTGGTATCGCCGCCGGGACGGCGCACCGCTACCGGCGAGCCAGGTCATGGCCCGAGTTCGCCGGGCACCTCACCGCGAACGCTACACCGTCGACTCCGAGTATCGAATCTCGCGGGTGGAGTCCTCGCCGCCGAACAGGGCGCCGTTCGCGCCCGGGCCCCACGGCTGGTTGAACTGGGTTGCCGAGCAGTTCGGCTTTCCGCAGCGTGAGACGGTCCACCCCGACTCAGTCGTGATCGAGCCCAGCTGGGAAGAGTTCGTCCTCTACTCCGACGCGAACATCGACGGTACGTGGCTCGAGCTCGGGCCGTACGACCTCGTCTTCTTGGAACCGCCGCAGGCGACGAGCCTCGGTGTCGCGCGCCGCGCGATGCTGCTGCGCTCCTGGGATCACCTGCCCGACGATCCGCCGTCCGGGCCATATGAGCTCGAGGACGACGTCGAGGCCTACTTTGGCGGCGACATCGGGGACGAGTTGGCGGCGCTCCTCGGGCTCGCGCTCGCGAGACGTGTCCGCTCCGGAGGGCGGGTTCGCCAGGGCCTACTCGCGCTCGGTGGCGAGCGACCGCGCCCGATCCGGCTCGGACTCGCAAGCGAGGGCACGCATCGGCCCCCGGTCCTCGAGCCGCCGATAGGTGAGCCGATGATCGCGTGGCTCGCTGATCCGGTAACGATCGACGATGCCGTCGAGCTTCTCTCGACCTACCCGAAGCTCGACGGCCGCGACGCGATCGCGCTCATCCGCGCCGCGCGGCAGTATGTCGACGGGCTCTGGCTGGCGGATACCGATCCGCGCCTGTCCTGGATCAAGCTGTTCAGCGCGCTCGAGGTGGCAGCCAACCGCTTCGATGACGGCCGCCAGGAATCGCCGCTCGCGCAGCTGCGCCGACACCGCCGCGGCATGGCGAAAGCCCTGAAGGACGTTCCCCATGACGTCGCCGAAGCGATCGCGCGTGAGGTCTCACGGCTGTTCAACGTCGAACGCAAGCTGCGCCGCTTCGTGAAGGAGTTCGACCCCGGCCCGCCGCCGCTGCGGCCGTCCGAGGGGCCGGCGCGCTTTGTTTGGGAGGAGCTCGATGAGGCGATAGCCACGCTGTATGACCACCGCTCGCGCGACCTGCACGACGGGATCGCGTTCCCGCCGCCGCTGTGCGAGCCGCCGGACAAACTGATCAGCGACCGAGCCAGCGAGCGCTTCTACTTCCTCGGCATGAGCACGAAGGGCGGCCAGTGGACCGCCGAGAACCTGCCGATGCAGCTACACGTGTTCGCCTATCTCGTCGGCGGCGTACTGAGGAACTGGTGGCGAGCACTGGCGGAGTCCGCCCAGTCCTGAGCTGACCTACGGCCCCTCTACGCTGGTGTGAATGCCCGCATCCGCCACTCGCCAACGTGTCCGCCCCGGTCTTGACCGACCGAACACCGGGCATGACTGGCCGCCGTCGCTGCTGCGCTCGAAGGGCGAGCGGCCGCTCGTGTATCTCGACATGAACCACTGGATCTACCTCGCGCAGGCGGCAACCGGGCACGCCGACGGCGGGCGCTATCAGGCGGCCCTCGAGGCACTGCGCCACGTCGCCGGGCGGGTGGTGATCCCGCTCGCCTCGGTGCACTACATGGAGATGGATGGCAACCGCAACGCCGCGCGGCGCGCTGACCTGGCCCGACTGATGGAGGAGCTGAGCGGCTTCGTCTGCCTCGCGCCGCGGTCGGACATCCTGCGCGTGGAGCTGGAGACTGTCCTCGCGTGGCGCTTCGGTACGCCCCCTCGGTTTCCGGATGCGGGCCTGCTCGGCTGGGGTGTGCTCCAGGCGTTCGGCAGACGCGGCGGGCTAACGGTGCACTCCAAAGACGGCGGTGACATCACCGCGCGGGCGCGTGAGGAGTGGCCTGGCGGGCCGAGTGCTTTCGAGGCCTTCTCGCATGCCGCGGGCCTGCTGGCGACGCGCACCGTTCTGCGCGGGCCGACCGAGGACGCGGTGGCCGAACTGCGTTCGCTCGGATGGGACCCCACGGTCGCTCGTCGGATCGCCGAGGAACGCGCCCAGAGCGAGCGGGAACTGGCGCGGCAGCTCCTCGCCGACCCGCGCTACCGCGATCGTGTGCGCGACTTCGTCTCGGCCGAGTTCTTGGCGGCCGAGCTCGGCGGTGCACTGGGCGAAGCGCTCAAGGAGCGTGGACTCGGCCTCGCCGAGCTCCTCGAGGACGTCGACACCGCACGTCGCTTCACCGATCGCATGCCGAGCGGCGATGCGTGGATCTCGCTGCTCTCAGCGGCTCACCGCAACCCGCAGACCCGTTGGCGACCGAACGACATCTTCGACTTCGACGCGCTCAGCGTCGCGATCCCGTACTGCGACATCGTGGTGACCGACAGGCACGCGTGTAGGCTCGCGAACGCGGCACGCCTACCGGACCGTCTCGGCGCCAAGGTCATCCCGACGCTCGAGGAGCTCGCCCCCGCGCTGGACGAGTTGTTCTGATCGGCGGCTTCGGGCGCGAGTCCCCGTGGCTGTACGCACGGTGCGCGTCCGAGGCGGTGAGCAGTTCGCAGAGACGATGCCCGGGCTGCTCGCCGCCCCTGGGCGGGACATCGATTCCAACGGTCCATACGCGCGTGGCTGCCCTCGCGACGAGCAGCGCATCCCACCACTGACCTTCCGGTCACCCGCGGTGCACGGCGCCCGTGGCCGGCCGCCGGGGTAGCGGCGCACCGATCCGCAGGCGATCGCCTCGAGGAGCACCGCGCGTCCTTTTCTGCGCACCATTGGGGCAGGTACGCCACTATCGAGAGACCCTCTCTAAAGGAGCCGATGTCGAAGATCGGGCCGGCCACCTCGTCCTCGCGAACCCTCCGGGCTGCAGCTGTCAGGGCTCGAGGTGTCGCGAGGCCAGACCGTCGCGACGCTCCAGCGCCGAGCGCTCGTCGGCAAGTCCGTATCTCGAGGTCGGTGCGTAAGCCGCTTCGCAGCCCGGGCGAGCGCGTGTCGAAGGCCAACGAACTGGCCCGCAGCGGCAAATGCTTCGCTGCTCGCGTCGAAGCGCACCGCGCCACAAAACCGTGTCCCGAACCGTGTCCCCAACTCTGCAAATCTAGCCCCACCAAGCCGCACCGAACCACACAGAACTTGGCTTTCTAGCGCCAAACCGGCGTCCAAGAGCCCGTCTACGGAACCGAAGGTCAGAGGCTCGAATCCTCTCGGGCGCACCCGGAGCGCATGCGCCGGTGGCGGCTAGCAGGTCGCTCCCCCGCCGTAAAGCAAGTTCGGGGCCCCCGCCTGCGGCGGGGTACTGCCGTTACTCGTGAACTTGCTTGACGGCTCCTCCACGACCTGCAACGGCGAGCAATCAGTTGGGCAGGGCCCAACTGATCCAACGAGCTCGAATCGCATTGGAGGAAGTCATGGTTTCTCGCACCCTGATACGCGACCTTCCCGACCGCTCGCGTGTCGTCGTTCACCTGAGGCTGAGAGAGAGGGGAGACGCGGGCGGACTCTCGCCGGTGTTCTCGGTGACGACCGATCGCTACGAGCCGCACGGAACCCACAGCGGGAAGGCGCGCCATCGCCGCGACCGCGACCCCGACTCTGGCGGGTGTCTGCACGACTCCGCGCTCCTCGCGTTCCCCGAGCTGGCGCTGCTCGTGGACCTTCACCTGGCCGACTCAGAGACCGGCGAGCCGATGCACGCAGAGGCCAACGGGCTCTACTTCTACCGCACGGCACGCGGCCTTCCCGGCGGCTGGAGCGATGACTACCAGCACGCCGAGCGCGAGGGCCTGACCGTCGCCGGCTACGCGCGGCGGGTGGCGTGCTCGATCCTGCGAGCGGATGAGATCCCGCTCGACGACGTGCCCGAGCAAGACCTCACCGCCGCCTTGCATCAGTTCGTGGAGGAACAGCGCGAGCGCTGGCAGGATGAAGCGCGCGGCGGGCGCGAGCAGTTGCAGGCGATCCCCACGATCTGTGAGCTGCGCGGCTATGACGTTGCCGGGAAAGCGATCGAGCGGCGCAGCTATCCCAACTGCGCAGAGCTGTAGCCACGTGGGATTCGCTTGCGTGGCGCGGCCGATGCTCGGCTTCTATTCAGAGAGTCGATGCGATTCCTCAGACCCAGACGAACATGAGCGCCGGCAACCTCGAGCTGCAAGTCCCGGATATGTTCGTGCAGGCCATCGCCGAGCGCGTCGCCGACCTGCTCGTCAACAGCCCTTCCGCGACCAGTCCATCCGAGCCGTGGATCGGCGTGGAGCAGGCGGCGGAGCACCTTGCCTGCCCGACGAGCCGTATCTACGACTTGGTCAGCCAGCGGCGCCTCACACCGCGCCGTGACGGGCGCAGGCTCCTGTTCAAGCGCTCGCACCTCGACGCGGCAATCGAGGCCATGTCGTGAGTACCGTCCCACTGCCCCGCCACAATGAGAGGAGGCACCCCCGATGGCCGCGAAAATGGAGAAGACAAAGACGCCGGGCATCTTCAAACGCGGCTCCCGCTACGTGGTCACGTTCCGCGACGCGGCCGGCCGGCAGCGCAGGGAGTCGGCGCGCACGTTGGACGACGCGCGCAGGCTCAAGGCGGCGCGCACTACCGCCGTGGCGACCGGCGAGTACCAGGAACGCAGCCGCGACACGCTGCACGCCTACGCGCGGGAGTGGGTGAAGCGTTACCAGGGCCGCGGGCGCCGTGGGTTCCGGGAGAATACGCGCGATGAGTACACGCGAACGCTGGAGCAGTACGTGTTCAACTACTTCCCCGAGCGCACCCTGCTCACGGCGATCCAGCCCACGCACGTCGCCAAGTTCGTCGGATGGCTGTGCAACCCCGAGGCGCAGGGCCGCAGGCTCGCCGAGGACCGCAGGGCCGCCAAGGCGCTCAAGCTGAAGGTGTCCGCCGCGAGCCTGCCGCTGACCGCCGACGGCAAACCGCCCGCGCCGGTCGCGCTCAGCGACTCCACGGTACGCAACATCATGGCGCCGCTCAGCGCGTGCCTGGCCACCGCGGTGCGCGAGGGCGTGATCCGGTCGCATCCGGCGCGCGAAGTGGACCTGCCGCACCGGCCGACTGCCGAGGAGTCCGAGGACGAGGAGGTGCGGGCGATGACGCGGGACCAGCTCGCGGTCCTGCTCGCGCAGATCCCCGGCCGTCACCGGCTGTTCTTCCGGCTGCTGGGAGCGACCGGCTTGCGGATCAGCGAGGCGGTGGCCCTCCAGTGGCGACACCTACAGCTCGACGGATCACGACCGCACGTGAAGGTCCGCCGCGCACTCGTCCGCGGGCGCATGGGGCCGCCTAAGAGCAGATACGGCCGCAGGGAGGTACCCATGGGCGCCGACCTGGTGGACGCTCTGCGCGAGCACCGCAAGGCCACAGGCGGCGGCGAGCTTGACCTGGTGTTCACCGCCGCGAACGGCGCGCCGATCAACTCGGGCAACCTGCGCAGGCGGGTGCTCAAACCTGCCGCCGAGGAGGCGTGCGTGGAGTGGGTTGGATTCCACGCGTTCCGCCATACTTGCGCGTCGCTGCTGTTCGCTGACGGGCGCAACGCCAAGCAGGTGCAGGTGTGGCTCGGCCACCACTCGGCGGCGTTCACGCTCGCCACGTATGTGCACCTGTTGGACGGCGACATTGGGGAGCCACTGAGTCTCCCCAGGGCGTCCGATTCAGCCCCGGGTGTGGTTGTAGCGACGCAACGCAATGACGGACCAGATCGCCTCCACGACCCCGAAGGGCCAGGTGCCCGCGAGGAACCCATAGACGCTCGACAGGGCGCACCCAACGGCGAACGCGAGGATGAAGCGCGGGCCGCGACGCTCAAGCGCGTACATGAGCATCATGAACGTGAGGACGACAACTCCGAAGGCGGTCAGCATGCCAGCAGTCTGGCACTCGCGGGTGGCAACACGGTGACAACAGACCCCCCAGGAAACGACGACACCACGCCGGAAAGCGATCTAGCGCCAAGCCCGGAAACACTGGCCGTTACGGCCTAGACGACACCCCACGGCAGGCCCGGGGTGGGCTCATAATCGGTAGGTCCCTGGTTCGAGTCCAGGCGGGCCCATGGCGGAAAGGCGCATAGCAGAGCCAAATACTGCGCCGCCGCCGCACCGGTGCTGGGATCGTGGCCGGGAGCCGACTGACGGGGAGGGGCCCGGCCACGCCGCAGATGCGGATCAAGAGAACGACCGACGAGACGCCGCGTGTACGCTAACTCCGCCGTGCCCGAGATCACTCCAGCCCTGTACCGCGCAGGCTCCGGCGAGCCGCTGCTGCTCCTGCACGGCTTCACCGGCGCGTGGATGCACTGGCGCCCTGTGCTTGATGGGCTGTCCGAGCGCTACGAGGTGATCGCCCCGACGCTCGCCGGCCACGACGGTGGCCGTCCGTACCCGCCGGGCAGCCCGATGGACTTCGCCGGATCGACCGACGCGCTGGAGGGCGACCTCGACGAGCTGGGCATCGGCAGTGCGCACATCGTCGGCAACTCGATGGGCGGCGCGTTGGGGCTCGAGCTGGCCAAGCGCGGCCGCGCGCGCTCGGTCGTGGCGCTCGCGCCCGCCGGCGGCTGGACGCCAGGCGACGGCGAGGCGCGCCGGCTGGCCCGCTTCTTTGCGCGACAGATGCGTTTCACGCGTGCGTTTCAGTCGCGCATGGCGGCGATCGTGGCGCGGCCGAGGGCCCGGCGCATGGCGCTGCGCGACATCATGCGCCGCGGCGATCTCGTGCCGGCCTCGGACGCCTTGCGAATGACACAGGCTTCGCTGGCGTGCACGGTCGCCGAACGAGCGATCGAGGCGCTGCGCATCGATCGTGGCCTGTCGCTGCAAGACCTCGACCGCATCGACTGCCCGGTGCTGCTGGCCACGCCGCAGTTCGATCGCGTGCTGCCGCCAGAGCGCCACGCTCCGCGACTGCGGCGCGAGATCCCGGGCGTCGAGTCGCTGATCCTCAAAGACTGCGGGCACGTGCCGATGTGGGACGACACCGCACTGGTCGTGCGCACGATCAGCGAGTTCGTCGATCGACACACGCCCTCGAGCACCTCCAGCGCGCGCGGCGATGCGGCGATGGTCGCACCGGCGTCGACACCGGCCTAGCCCGCATAACGCGCCTCGCGCGCACGCCCGGCATCGCGAACGTGCGGCGTCTGTTCGCCGTCGGGGTCGAGTCCGAGCGGGGAGGCGTGCCGCTCGATGAGCTGCTCGCGACGCAGGCGGGCTCTGCGAGCGACAGCACAGCGCTGACCCGCCGGCGGCTTGCTGCTCGGCGGTGCCGGGCTGCTCGCCGGCGCTGCGCTCGGCGCAAGACCGCCGGCCAGCGCGGCGAAGGCCAAATCGTCGACGGCGCCGCGCATCGCGATCGTCGGCGCGGGTCTGGCGGGGCTGCGCTGCGCGCACGAGCTGTGGACTGCCGGCGCCGCGCCGATCGCGTCGACGGTCTACGAGGCCAACCGCGAACGCGCCGGCGGGCGCTGCTGGTCGCTGCGCGACTTCTTCGGCGCGGGCTCGGTGACCGAGCACGGCGGCTCGTTCATCGACACGCTGCACCTGTCGATCCGTCGGCTCGTGGCGCAGCTGGGGCTGGCGCTGGAGGTCGTCAACGGCGGCGACCTGTCACACGGGCAGGACATCTACTTCATCGACGGGGCCTACTACACGCGCGCCGAAGCGATCGAGGACTGGAGGAGCGTCGGCTTTCACGCGTTCGGCTCGGCCAGCCGGCAGCTGCGTTCGGCGGCGGGCGAAGCGCGCCTCGACGCGATGTCGGTGCCGGAGTGGCTGGACAGCACTGAGATCACGTCATCGAGTCGCCTGGGCAAGCTGATGCTGGCCAACGCGGTGACGGAGAACGGGGGAGACCCGGCCGACATGTCGGCGCTGGACCTGATCGAAATCACCGCGGCGAGCCCACGTTCCACGCTCGAATTGCTGCCGGGCGACGATGAGCGCTTTCACGTCGTCGGCGGAAACGATCAGATCGTCGCGCGGATGATCTCCGCGCTGCCGCCCGAAGTCGTGCAGCTGGACCATCAGCTGGTCGGCGTGCGCGCGAACGCCGACCGGACGACGACGCTGAGCTTCGACGTCGGCGCGCGCACGCTCCAACGCCAAGCTGCACGTGGAGCTCGCGCGCAAGACATGGCCGGCGCTCGGCTTCAGCGGCGCGACGTATGGCGAATGGGACAGCTACTGCTGCGCGTGGGACGACTCGGTGCCGCTCGGCGCCGATGGCTCGCCGGCGCTGCTGCTCGGCTTCCCGGGCGGTCAGCCG
>JADGPP010000020.1 GCA_017882375.1 Solirubrobacteraceae bacterium
CAGCTCGCCACCTCGGACCCAGACGCGTGGCTTGTGACCCGCGCCTTCGAGGCCTGGAATGAACACGGAGCCGCAGGCGCCGCGGCATGGGTGTCACGCTGGGCGCAGCTGACCGACCCGCCTGAACAGCCCGGCGCGAGGACCTGGCGGGGGCGCGAGCGCGCCCTTGCGCGTCTGGAACAGGTCGCCTCTGAGCTAGGCGTTTCCTCGGCCGAAGTAACCGACGCCCACACCATCGGCGACCAGGTGCTGGGCGTCTTCAAGCTGCGCCGGAGATCCGGATCACCCACCGACCCGCCCGGCTTCGCAGCCCTCCTCGATGTCGATCAGGACCAAATCGTGCGCATGCGGGTATTCCTGGACCGCGAAGCAGCGCTTCGCGCCATCGAGCCCGAAGCGGCGCGGCAGGCTTCAAGAACCTCGACCGCATCGAAACCCACCACATCATCGCGCCGCGTTTGAGCGTCAGCGGGGCCCGGGTCTGGTCCCTGGCCATGCGGCAGCCGAGGTCCGCGCCAGCCTGAAAGCAGGTCGCAACCGCGACCGTCGTCGAGGTCTGCTATTCGCAAATGACAGGGCTGCGGCGCCTCGTAGGGCGCATAAAGGCAACATCAGGCTGCGCGCCGGTACTCGTGCAGCAACCCGCCGAGGCGGTCTATTCGATGCACCCGCGTGGGACTGTGCTTGCCGAGCGGGACCGGATTGCCCCGAGGATCCGGGGTCGCCAGCCCGAGCGCTCGGTGCGGGCGCTGGCGGTTGTAGTGGTCGATGTAGATGGGGAGCGTCCGCTCGAGTTGCCGTTTGCCAAAGATGAGCAGCCAGTCCAGGCACTCCTCACGGACCGTGCGCACCCAGCGCTCGGCGTGCGCGTTAGCGTTGGGAGCCTGGATCGGTGTCTTGATCACCCGGATGCCCTGGGTCTGGAAGACCTCATCGAACGCTGCGGTGAACTTGGTGTCCCGATCGTGGAGCAGGAACCGGACCGGGTCGTGACGGTCCTCCAGCTCCATGACGAGGTTGCGCGCCTGCTGGGTCGCCCATGTCCCATCCGGGTTGCTCGTGCAGCCGGCCAGATGCACACGCCGCGTTTGGATCTCGATGAAGAACAGGACGTAGATCCGCCGCAGCGACGCCGTCTCGACGGTGAAGAAGTCGCACGCGATCATGCTATGAGCTTGCTGGCGGATGAACCCTCGCCAGGAGGGGCCGCTTCGCCGCGGCGCGGGTCCAAGACTGTGAGCCTTGAGGATGTTGCGCACCGAGGTCTCCGAGACCGAAACCCCGAGCTTTGCCAGCTCGCCGACGATCCGCCGATGGCCCCAGCGCGGGTTCTCGCGTGCAAGGCGCACTACCAGCGCTACGAGATTCCCATCGAGCGCTGGCCGTCCCGGACGCCCGGAATCGAAGGTCCAGCGGCGCCTGACCATCCGCCTATGCCAGCGCAACAGCGTCGCTGGCCTAACGCCGAACGCTGTCGACCAGCGAGCGCGGGGCAGCGCCCGAGAAAACGCGGCAAGCAGCGCCCGATCGTGCTCCTGGTAGCGGACCCGCCGGCCTTGGCGTCGCAGCACCCTGAGCTCATGGCGCAGCACGAGGATCTCAAGCTCCTTCGCGTCACGCGAGCGACAGAGCAGAACGAGCAACTCGACGATCCGGCCAAGCGCCAAGTACAGAAACGAGAGCACGCGCCACCTCCGGTCGGCGAACAACGGTCCATCAAGCTACTGAGCAGCAGTGGCCGCCGCCGCCTCCACGTGCCCATCATTCATAAGGCGGCTACGTGCAGGCCGGGTTTATGCGCCCTACGGGCCTCCTGGCAGCCGATAGCACTCGATCTGCCCGGCGGCGACGTATCGGCGCACCGTCCGCTCCGAGACTCCAAGCCGCACGGCTGCTTGCCTGGTGCTCAACATGGGCGACGTGCTGTGATCTGAGCTCAACGGATAGCTCACGGCCAAATGTCGGAGCCGGCACCAGGTTCCCCCCGTACGCATTGAGGAGGTGCAGGTCGGTGAGGCCACGCGGCCACGCCGGCGGGAGGCAGCTCCGGATCAGACGGGCCGTGCGACCGCTCCGAGCATCTGCGGTGACGTTGCGGTGACGAATATCCCTACATTCGACAAACCTGCCTATTTGCAGGGAGAAAGCCACCAGGGCCTTGAGCTTCCCAAGCTCGAGGTCACGGGTTCGAGGCCCGTTCGCCGCTTTGCAGGCGTGACCGCGCCTCGGCCGGTGCTAGGTCCCGTTGTAGGAGTCCGGAGCCGGCGGATCGCCGCGGGTGGCGGCGAGCAGCGCCAGCAGCGCCGCCGGCGAGGTCCCGCCCAGCACGCGCAGCCGGTGCAGGCGGTAGGGGTCGTCGCCGCGATGCGCCCACCCGGGCACGACGGTGGTGGAACCCCGATAGCCGGCCGCGCCGACGGCGGCCACGACGGTTGCGTCGTAGTGGCCGGAGGGGTAACAGAACCAGTTGACCGGCACGTGGTAGCGCCGCTGCAGGATCGCGCGCGTGCCCGCCACCTGTTCGTGCAGCGCATGGGCGTCCAGCGTGATCAGGTCGGCGTGGCTTGTGCCCTGGGTGTCGAGCTCCCAGCCGGCGGCGATCAGCGCACGCACTTCCCGCTCCGAGAGGCCGCCCTGTGACGGCGGCAGGCCGGTCAGCTGGATGTTCTCGTCGCCGACCCAGCCGAGCCGCCGCAGAACGGGCAGCGCCTGTGCGAACTGCGAGTGGTAGCCGTTGTCGAAGCTGACGACGATCGGTTTGCCGGCAGGCAGCGAGACGCCTTCGCGCCAGTACGCGGCGACCTCGTCGAGCGTCACCGCCGTCCAGCCGGCGCGCTTGAGCGCGCGCATCTGCGCGGCGAACAGCGGTGGTTCGACGTACAGGCCGGGAAACGGCGCGCCGGGCGGCGGTGGCGCGATCACGTGGTACATGAGAATCGGCACCGGCTCGCTGCCCGGCCGCCCGGTGCGTACGCCGCCGCCGCGGCCGGAGCGGGCGCCCGCGGTCTCCTCGCCGCCGGCGTGGCCGGTCTTGACGGCGGTGTGCGTGGCGCTCGCCCTGGACCTGCCCGCGCCGCCCTGGACGCTCAGCAGGACGACGAGTGCGACGGCGACAGCGGCGATCGCCGCCAGCCAGCCGGCGGCGCGGCGCCGGCGGTGGCGCAGGGCGCGCCGACTGGCTTCGCGACGCGTGTGCAGATTCTCGATGTCCATCTGATGATCCCCGCCCGGCCTCGCGCTTGAGCTGCGTCGTGGGTGAGCATAGAGATCGAAGGGGATGAGACGGCGTCTTTTATGAGATTCAGTCTTGCTTCATGCTAGGCTCGGCAGACCGTGAAGCTGCGCAGACCGCCTGCCGCCACGCTCGTGCTCGCCGCGCTGGCCGGCGCTCTGCTGCTCGCCGGCTGCGGACGCTCGGGCGGGCCGGGCGGTCGTGCCCGGGGGCGGGACTTTCAGGTCGTCGCGGCGGAGAGCTTCTGGGGCAGCATCGCCGCCCAGCTGGCAGGCGATCGGGCGAGCGTCACGAGCATCATCGGCAACCCCGACACCGACCCGCACAGCTACGAACCCACCGCTCAGGACGCGCGCACGCTCGCCGGGTCGCAGATGGCGGTCATCAACGGCATCGGCTACGACAACTGGGCGCCGAAGCTGCTGCAGGCAAGCCCGCTGGGCGGGCGCGTCGTGCTCG
Source organism: Solirubrobacteraceae bacterium (assembly GCA_017882375.1). GTDB lineage: Bacteria > Actinomycetota > Thermoleophilia > Solirubrobacterales > Solirubrobacteraceae > Palsa-744. The sequence goes on from JADGPP010000020.1 coordinate 3,692, forward strand.
ACGTCGGCGGCCTGCTCGGCCTGAAGGACGGCGACAACCCCCACCAGTGGTACTCGCCGAGCGCCGTGCGCCGCGTGATCGGCCGGATCGTCGCCGACTACGACAGGCTCGACCCGCGCGACGCCGCCTACTTCGCACGGCGCCGGCGAACCTTCCTGCAGCGCGACCTCGCGCGCTATGACGCGCTGCGCCGGGAGATCCGCGCGAGATACGCCGGCGTCGCGGTCGGCTACAGCGAGAGCATCTTCCAGCCGCTCGGCGAAGACCTCGGCCTGAAGCTGCTGACCCCCTACAGCTTCGCCCGGGCGATCGCCGAGGGCGGCGACGTGACCGCGCAGGACAAGCAGACCGTCGACATGCAGGTGCGCAAGCGCCTGATCGGAGTCTGGGTGTTCAACAGCCAGAACGTGACACCCGACGTGCAGCGCGTGAACGAGCTCGCGCGTCAACGCCAGATTCCGATCGTGACGGTCACAGAGACGCTCTCGCCGGCGTCCGACAGCTTCCAGCAATGGCAGGTGGCCGAGCTGCAACGCCTTGCACGGGCGCTGCACCAGGCGACAGGTCGCTGAGGGCGACCGCGGGGTAACCGACAATGCGCGCGCCTACACTGGCAAGCATGACGGCGCCGACCGGTGAATCGACGTGGGCTGCGGAAGCCGAACGCGCCCTCAGTGACGCCGGCTACCGTCGCGGCGGCGCGCGCCGGGCGATTCTCGAACTGCTCGGTGAGCAGTCGTGCGCGCTGTCGGCCGTCGAGATCGAGCATGCGCTGACCTCGCGCCGGCGCGAGGTCTCGCGCGCGACCGTCTACCGCGTGATGGACGAGCTGGAGGAGATTGCGCTCGTACAGCGCGTGGAGATCGGCCAGGGGATGGTCCGCTACGAGCCGGTGAGACACGGCCCCGGCCATCACCATCATCTCGTATGCGACCGCTGCGGCCTGCTGCAGCCGTTCACCGACGACGAGCTCGAGCGCACGATCCGCCGCGTCAGCGAGCGGCTGCCGCTGCGCGTGTCCGAGCACGAGATCGTCATCCACGGAGCTTGCGAGACGTGCGCGGACAGCTGAGCGTCCGAGCCGGCGACGCGGTCAGTCGCCGCTGAGGTTCTGCGGCAATGGCTGGCCCGCCGGGGGCGGATCGTCGGCCATCAGCTGGGGCACCGTGACGAGGTTCAGTCCGCGCGCGCGCACCGCGTGAATGATCGTCGGCAGCGCGGCGATCGTCTGCGAGCGGTCGCCGCCAGCGTCGTGCATCAGGATGATCGCCCCGGGTTTGATGCCTTCGCTGGCCCGCTGGACGATCACTTCGACGCCCGGGCGCTGGTAGTCGCCGGTATCGACCGACCACAGCACCATCAGCATGCGCATCTGATGCAGCAGGTGAAACGTCGTCGTGTTGAACGACCCGTAGGGGGGGCGAAACAGGCGGGGCCGGTGCCCGCCCAGCAGTTCGATGCGCGCGAGCTGTTCGAACAGCTCTTCGCGCTGGTCGTGCGCTGAGAGGTGGGCGAGCATCGGGTGCGTCTCGGTGTGGTCACCGATCACGAAGCCGTCATGGATCGCGCGCACGGTCGCCGCGCTGAAGTAGCGCAGCTCCTCGCCGACCACGAAGAACGTGGCCGGTACATGTTCGCGCTCGAGCACGCTCAGCACCCCCGGGGTGTACGGGCCAGGCCCGTCGTCGAAGGTCAGCGCGACATCGCGCCCCTGCGTTCCCCCGGCTCTCGCAAACGGCGTGTAGCCGAGCACGGAGTCGACGGCCCTGTCGCCGCGTTCCAGCGCGTCGGCGGGCGGGACCGCCCGCAGCGAAGCCGATCGCGCGGCGTGCGCACTCGTGCCGGCCGAAGAAGAGGCCCCGCCGCCATGGTGCGAGCCCGACAGCACGATGACCAGCACGATCACCAGCAACGCAAACGCCAGCGCCGCGGCGAGCCTGCGGCGGCGAAAGCGCGCGTCGCCGCTGGGTTGGAGCGGGGCCCGGATGGGCCGCAAGGGCGAGGCCGAACGCCTTCGCGTAGCCCGCTCGCCGTCCTCGAAGTCCCAGTTCCAGCGCGGGTTCATGGACGGATGCTAGACATCGGCTGCGTCATCAGGGTAGGCAGCGCGTCGCCGCCCGCTCGCGTGGCCGTCTCAGGCGGGTGTCAAAACCCGCGGTCAAAGAACCGAAAGAGAAGAAACAGCCACTGACCTTCACCCTCCAAACGCGCGGAGCGAGCTGGCCTGGCTCGCCCCGTTTGCGCTCGCACAGGAGCTCGCGAAGCACCTGCCGGTGCGCAGGGCGGGTAAGGCGAGGCCTGGGTAGAACGGGATCACGATGCCCGCCACCGGCGACGCCGACGCCGTCCGCCGCCGTTTCAGGGAGAATCCCCACATGCACGTGACGGCAAAGGCCGATTACGCAGTCCGCGCGGTCGTCGAGCTGGCCGACAGCGCGCAGGACTCGCCGCGCAAGGTCGACGACGTCGCGCAGGCGCAGGGGATCCCCGTCTCCTTCTTGGAGAACATCCTCACGCAGCTGCGCTCCACCGGCATCGTGCGCAGCCAGCGCGGGCCAGAAGGCGGCTACTGGCTGGCCAAGCCCGCCGAGCAGGTCAGCCTCGCGCAGATCATTCGCGCGGTCGAGGGACCGCTGGTGGGCGTGCGCGGGCAGCGTCCCGAGGAGATCGAGTACGTGGGGTCGGCCGAGGCGCTGCAGCAGGTGTGGATCGCGCTGCGCTCCAACCTGCGAAAAGTGCTCGAGAACGTGACCGTCGCCGACGTGTCCAAGGGCAAGCTCCCCAAAGAGATCATCGCGCTCACGCGCAACGAAGAGGCCTGGGAAACGCGCTAGGCCGCGAAGACTCGCGGCCGGGGGAGGCGGACGGGGAGGATCTGGCCCTCGTGCAACTCGAGCTCGGCGGCGTTTGCGCGGGTGACCTGCGCGGAGATGTCGCGGCCGTCGGGGAGGGTGAGCTCGACGCGGACCTCGAAGCCGAGGTGCACGACGCGCTTGATCAGCGCCTCGGTCGCGCTGCCGTCGTCGTGCGCGAGGATCTCCACGTCGTGCGGGCGCACGTAGGCGTCGCCGATGCGGTTGACCGGGCCGATGAACGACATCACGAACTCGTTGCTCGGCGACTCGTACAGATCGCGCGGCGTGCCGGTTTGCTCGATTCGTCCCTTGTTCATGACGACGATCTGCTCGGCGACCTCCATCGCCTCCTCCTGGTCGTGCGTGACGAAGATCGTCGTGACGTGGATCTCTTCGTGCAAACGACGCAGCCATTCGCGCAGCTCGCCACGCACCTGCGCGTCAAGCGCGCCGAACGGCTCGTCGAGCAGCAGCACTTTCGGTTGAACGGCGAGCGCCCGTGCGAGCGCCATGCGCTGGAGCTGGCCGCCCGACAGCTGCGACGGGTAGCGCTCGGCGAGGCCGTCGAGCCGCACGAGCCCGAGCAGCTCCTTGACGCGAGCCTCGATCTCCGCCTTCGGTCGCCTGCGCACGCTCAGGCCGAACGCGACGTTGTCGTGCACGGTCATGTGCTTGAACGGCGCGTAGTGCTGGAAGACGAAGCCGACCCCGCGGCTGCGCGCCGGCGTGTCGGTGACCTGCTCGCCGCCGATCACAACCTCGCCCTCGTCGGGAGTCTCCAGCCCGGCGATGATTCGCAGCAGCGTCGACTTGCCGCTCCCGCTGGGCCCGAGCAGCGCCATCAGCGCGCCGTCGTCGACGGTCACCGACACGTCGTCCAGCGCCGTGAACGTGCCGAAGCGCTTGCTCACGTGGCGGGCCTCGATTGCCATCAGGCGATCGTCTCCGCGCGCGTGCGGCGCGTCAGCAGGTTCATCGCCACGAGCGTCGCAAACGCCAGCAGCGCGAGCACGACGGCGGCGGTGTAGGCGCCGGTGATGTCGAAGTTCTCAAAACGCGCCTGCACGTAGAGGGGCAGCGTCTGCGTCTCGCCCTCGATGCGCCCAGAGACGATGCTCACGGCGCCGAACTCGCCGAGCGCGCGCGCGGTGGTCAGCACGACGCCATAGACGACGCCCCAGCGGATCCCCGGCAGCGTGATCCGCCAGAAGGTCTGCCAGCCGCTCGCGCCGAGCGTCGACGCCGCCTGCTCGGCGTCGGTGCCGAGCTCGCGCAACACGGGAATCGTCTCGCGCGCGACGAACGGCAGCGACACGATCGCCGTCGCGATCACCATGCCGGGCACCGAGAAGATCACCTGAATACCGTTTTCGGCCAGCCAGTCGCCCAGCCACCCCGTTTTGCCGTAGGCGAGCACGAGCGCCAGGCCGATCACGACCGGCGAGATCGCAAACGGCAGGTCGATCAGCAGTCCGAGCAGCGCCTTGCCTTTGAAGCGCCCGCGCTCGAGCAGCAGCGCCATGCCGATGCCAAAGACCGTGTTCAGCGGCACGGCGATCGCGACGATCTCCAGCGACAGCCAGAAGGCGTGCTGGGCGTTGGGTTCGCTGACGGCGTTCCACACCGGCGTGAGGCCGTGTTCGAAAGTGCGGTAGAAGATCATCGCCACGGGAGCCAGCAGCAGCAACGCCAGGTAGCCGAGCGCGATCGTGCGCACGCCGAGCTTGCGTGCCCGCGCAGCTCCATCCGCGCTCGGTGCGCCACGCGGCGCGGCGCGGCCGGTCGACCCGGAGGAGAGGGCGATCGATCCCGAGGCGCTAGAGGACATGCTTGGACCGCCAGCGTGAGAGCAGCGTGAGCGCAGCGAGCACGACGAGCGCGGCCACCAGCAGCACGACCGAGACGGCCGCCGCGGCGGGCAGGTTTTCGTTCTGGATCTGACCGAACACGTAGACCGAGCCGACCTCCGTCTTGAACGGCAGGTTGCCGGTGATCAGCACGAGCGAGCCGAACTCGCCGACCGCACGGGCGAAGCTGAGCGCGACACCGGAGATGATCGCCGGCGCCAGGCTGGGCAGGACGATGCGCCGCAGCACCGTCAGCGGGCCGGCCCCGAGCGACTCGGCGGCTTCCTCCATCGACACGTCGAGCTCGTGCAGCACCGGCTGCACCGAACGCACGACAAACGGGAGCGTCACGAACAGCAGCGCCAGGACGATCGCGGCGCGCGTGAACGCGACGTCGATGCCGACCGGGCTGCCCTTTCCGTAGAGCGCCAGCAGCACCACGCCGGCGACGATCGTCGGCAGCGCGAAAGGCAGGTCGATCAAGGCGTTGACGATGCGCTTGCCGGGGAACTCGTCGCGCACGAGCACCCACGCGATGATCGTGCCGAAGATCGCGTTGATCAGCACGACGATCGCCGAGATGATCAGCGTCAGCTTGATCGCCGCGACGGCCTCGGGGTTTGAGATCTCCCGCCAGAACTGGCTCGTTCCGCCGGTGCCCGACTTCGCCAGCAGCGCCGCCACGGGCAGCAGCACGAGCACCGACAGGTAGATGCCGAGCAGGCCCTTGCCGAGCACGCTGCCGCCACGCGCGCCCACCATGGGCGCGCGTGGGCGCTTTACGGCGACCGATGCGCTGCTACTTGGCAGTGGAAACCCCTTGCGACTGCTCGATCTTCGTGACGATGCCCGTTTCCGGATCGAAGAATTCCTTGGTCACCTTCGGCCAGCCGCCGAGCGCGCCGATCGTGAACAGCCCCGGCGGGTTCGGGAACTTGGCCGCGGCGGCGACCCCGGAGATCACCGGGCGGTATCCCTGCGCCGCCCAGATCGCCTGGCCGGCAGGCGAAACCAGGTAGTCGATGAACTTCTGAGCCGTCGCTGCGCCGGCGCCTTTGCCGACGGCGGCGATCGGGTTCTCGATCAGGATCGTGTCCTTGGGGACGACGTATTCGATCGGTTCGCCCTTCTGCTTGTCGGTGATCGCCTCGTTCTCGTAGTCGATCAGTGCGTCGCCGCGGCCGGACACGAAGGTCTGCAGCGCGTTGCGCGCCGAGCTGTCCTGGCTGACGACGTTGTGGAAGAGCGCCTTGAGGTATTCCTGCGCCTGCGCCGGCGTCTTGCCTTCCCTGACCTGCGCGCCATAGGCGGCCATCACGTTCCAGCGCGCACCGCCGGAAGTGAAGGGGTTGGGCGTGACGACCTGCACGCCCGGCTTGACGAGGTCCGCCCAGCCGGTGATGTGCTTGGGGTTGCCCTTGCGCACGATGATCACCGCGACCGAGTTGCTGACGAAGCCGCGCGTCGGATTCCGATTCCAGTCGGCGGCGACCAAGCCCGCCTTGACGAGACGTTCGACGTCCGGTTCGAGCGAGAAGTCGACGACGTCGGCGTGCAGGCCGTTGGATACGGCGCGGCTCTGTTCGCCCGATGGGCCGTAGGACTGCTTGAAGCTCACACCCTTGCCCTGCGGCGTCGCCTGGAACGCGGGGATCAGCTTTTCGAAGGCCGCCTGCGGCGTCGAGTAGGCGACGAGCGTCAGGCTCTTGCCCGATCCGCCGGAGGATGAGCTGGAGGAGCCGCACGCGCTCAGACCGATCGCGGCCGCACAGACCGAGAAGATCACTGCAAAGGTGTTTTTGGTCATGACCACTTTCTTCATCGAAGACATCGAAGGCATCAGGGACGTGATGGTAGGGCACGTTAACAACATAAACAAGATCGGGATTCGGCCCTTTAGGCGGGCAAATAAGAGACATCCATTGCGCGGCGGCGCGTCTGGGCCTTGACTGTGGGGGACTGCGCCCGGTTTGGCTGGCGGTCCCGGCGGGTACTCTCTAGGAGCCCCAGCGGACAGCCCAGCGATCCCGTCCGGTCGACGCCTACCTCAGGAGAGCCCCCTCGATGCCAGCATCCGCTCCATCTGCAGCTGCCACGCCCGCCGCGACAGACTCCGCCGAGGCCGCCGTGCAGGCGATCTCCGGCTCGGCCGAGCAGGACGTGACGTTCTCGCTGGAGCTCAGCCAGGACCAGAAGGACATCCGCGACTGGGTGCACGGCTTCGCCGTCGACGTCGTGCGCCCGGCGGCGCACGAATGGGACGAGAAGGAGCAGACGCCCTGGCCGATCATCCAGGAGGCGGCGAAGATCGGCCTGTACGGCTTTGAAGGCATGGCGCAGTTCTTCGCCGACCCCTCAGGCCTCGGCCTGCCGATCGTCAACGAGGAGCTGTTCTGGGGCGACGCCGGCATCGGCATGTCGATCATGGGCACCGCACTGGCCGTCGCGGCGATCTTCGGCCAGGGCTCTCCCGAGCAGATCGGCGAGTGGATCCCGCGCTGCTTCGGCACGGTCGAGGACGTCAAGGTCGCCGCCTTCTGCGCCTCGGAGCCCAACGCCGGATCGGATATCTCGGCGCTGCGCACGACCGCCAAGTTCGACGAGGCTGCCGGAGAGTGGGTGCTCAACGGCCAGAAGGCGTGGGCCACCAACGGCGGCATCTCCGACGTCCACGTGGTGATCGCCTCGGTCGACCGCGAGCTTCACTCCAAAGGCCACGCGGCGTTCGTCGTGCCGATGTCAGAGGTCAAGGGGATCTCTGAAGGCTCGAAGGTCTCAAAGCACGGCCTGCGCGCGTCGCACACCGCCGACGTGTTCCTCGACGACTGCCGGATCCCCGCCGGTTACGTGCTCGGCGGCAAGGAGAAGCTCGACGAGCGCCTGGCGCGCGTGCGCGAGGGCAAGAAGTCAAACTCCCAAGCGGCCATGCAGACGTTTGAGTCCTCGCGCCCGACCGTCGGCTCACAGGCGCTCGGCATCGCCCGCGCGGCCTACGAGTACGCCTTGGACTACGCCAAGCAGCGCGAGCAGTTCGGACGCAAGATCATCGAGAACCAGGCGATCGCCTTCACGCTCGCGCGGATGAAGCTGGAGATCGACGCCGCGCGCCTGCTCGTCTGGCGTGCCTCGTGGATGGGGCGCAACGGCGTGCCGTTCCAGAGCGCCGAGGGCTCGATGTCCAAGCTGAAGTCCGGCGAGGTCGCCGTGTGGGTGACCGAGCGTGCGATGCAGATCCTCGGCGGCAACGGCTACACACGCGAGTTCCCCGTCGAGCGCTGGCATCGCGACGCGAAGATCTACGACATCTTCGAGGGCACCGCCGAGATCCAGCAGCTGGTGATAGCGCGGGCGATCTCGGGGATGCACATCAAGTAGGTCGGGCAGCCGTCCCCGGGCGCCCGCTCAGATCTGCTCGACCTCGGGGGCGTCGGTCCGCAGCAGCGCCGGTTCCTCGCGCGCAGGGGGCACCTCGCCCGGCACAACCAGTTTGCGCCAGGGCCGCTTGACCGCAAGCCAGCTCCCGCCGCAGGCGAGCAGCGCGGCGCACAGGATCCAACCGAGCGCGGTGGTGCGGACGCCGACGTACTTCAGACCGGAAGCGGCGACCACGAAGGTGATGACGGGCCTGATGAAGCGGTCGGGCGCGCTCGAGGAGAGCAGCGATCCGACGAACACGGCTGGGACGCTGCCGATGATCAGCGACGTCGTCACGCCGAACTCGACGTGGCCGAACGCCAGCGCCCCCAGTGCCGCCGCGAGCGTCAGCGGCACGGCCTGTGTGAGGTCGGTGCCGACGAGCTGGTTGGCTCCGAGCATCGGATAGAGAAACAGCAGCATGATGATCATCAGCGATCCCGAGCCGACGGACGTGATGCCGACGACGATCCCGCCGATCATCCCGATCCCGATCGTTCGCAGCGGCCGCGGCGTGATCTCGTGCACGATGCCGGTCCGGTCGTGACCGGAGCGGCGATCGAGGATGTAGCGCAGCACCATCGCGCTCGCCCCGACCAGCAGCGCGATGCCGAGCGCCAGCTCGATGTTCTTCTGCGCCGTTTTCGCGTGGCCCATCAGGTGCAGCAAGTAGGAGCCGAAGAACGCCATCGGGACCGAGCCGAGCACCATCCAGCCGACCAGGCGCAGGTTGACCGTTTTCTGGCGCAGGTGCACGGCGGCGCCGATTGGGCGCATCATCACGGCGGCAACGAGGTCGCTGGAGATCGCCGATGAGGGCTGCACGCCGAACAGCAGGATCAGCATCGGCGTCATCAGCGCGCCACCGCCCGCGCCGGTCATGCCGACGAGAAAGCCGATGACGGCGCTCCCCAGGACTATGTATGGATCGACGTGAATGCCCCTCCCTCCGCGGCGACAGTAGCGAACCTTCGTCGCTACGGCCAGCGACTCCGGGGTGAGCCGCCAGGGCCGTGGGGGGCGCGCTAGTCGGGACGAGGCTGCAGGCGCTCGAGCTCTTCGGCGTCACGCAGGGCCCAGCTGAGCCGCTCGATCAGCTGGCCGGCGGCGTGTCCGGTGCTCAGATGGACCGAGTAGACGCTCTCCTCGAGCAGCACCGCAGGTGCGTCGCGCTCGGGCCGATCTGCCGTGACGATGATCTTCGCCATCGGGGTTCTCCCTTCTCGAAGGTTGGGGTGGGGGAGGGACACGATCGGGCCGGGCCGTGAGGCCCGGCCCGATCGCGAGGGGGGGGAGGGGCTCTCGGAGAGTGGACGTCTCCGAGGAGAGGACGAGGAGCTGTCAGGCGCCTCGACATCGTCCGAACGCGTGGGCCGGCGCTGAGAGGGCGCCGGCCGAGCCACCTACACGGATGCGGTCGTGCCTGGTGGGAGGGAGCACGTGAACGGACATTGTTCAGTAAGTATATCAACATTATCCTGAAAATCAAGGAAGACCGAGCATTCGACGCGCCGGTGGTCCGGCGGGGCGGCCGGCTGCGGCACTCGGAAGACCGCGCGCGGCGGGTGAGCTACCAGCTCTGCGGCGCGCGACAGTGCGGGCAGGCGACCGTTGTGGATACCGGAGCGCGAAAGTGCAAGCCGCAAACGCATGTGTAGGACGCTTCGTCGAGCGGGCCGCCGGAGCTGCGGACGCGCTCCACCGCCGGATCAACGGCGCGCAGCACCGGCGCCGGGCGCGCCGGGCGTGCGGAGCGGCGCCTGTGCTGCTCGGCGCGCGAGCGTCGGCGCTCGCGCAGGGCGTGGGGAAGTCTCGCTCTCATGCCTCTACCTGCAAAGACTCTGCCCATGGCTAAAGGTTTCGCTTTGCAAGCAGGATTTCCTCGCCGATGCCGTGCGCACTGGACGATCGTCGACGGCGGGAGCCGGCGGCACGGTGGAATGGGGGGTTTGAGATAATGGTCTGGATGAACCCCGCGCGTAAGCGAACGGTGCGCTTGGTCGTGGCGCTGAGCGCAGCCGTTGTGCTGGCCAGCGCGCTGATCTACACGAGCTTCAGCGCCGCCAGTCCGGCTCTCAGCCCGAGCCAGCTCGTTCGCCAGGCACAGCCGGGCCGCAGCTATCAGCTGACCGGCAAGGTCGTCGATGGCTCTGTCCGCCACGTCGGCAACACGCTCGACTTCAGCGTCGCCGATCGCGCCGGCGCCACGACGATCCCGGTCGCCTACACGGGCACCGTCCCCGATCCCTTCCGCGAAGGGCGCGAGGTGATCGTCACCGTCGACAAGCAGGACGGGCGGTTCGTCGGCGAACGCGACTCGCTGATCACGAAGTGCCCCTCCAAGTACAAGGCCGCTCCGGCGGGCGAGAAGCAGAACTACTGAGTGGCCGTCCTCGGGCGCATCTGTCTGCTGCTGGCGCTCATCGTCTGCGTCTACGGCGTCGGCGCGTCGCTGTACGGCGTGCGCAGCGGACGCACGGAGTTCTCGGACTCGGGCCGGCGCGCCGTGTACGCGCTGGCGATCGTGCTCACGGCCGCGTTCGCGGTGCTCGAGCTCGCCTTCCTGCGCAACGACTTCGCCTTCAACACGGTCGCCGATACGTCGAGCCGCACCACGCCGACCTTCTACCGCGCAGCGGCGGTGTGGTCCTCGCAGGAAGGCTCGCTGCTGCTGTGGGCGTGGTTGCTGTCGCTGTGGTCGAGCCTGGCGCTGTTTCTCGTGCGCAGGCGCATGCGCGACGTGGCGGCCTACGCGACGGCGATCCTGCTCGGCTTCGGCGGCTTCTTCATCGCGCTGATGATCTTCTACGCCACGCCGTTTGCGACCACCAGCCCGGCGCCCGCCGAAGGTGTCGGCCTGGACCCGCTGTTGCGCTTCCCGACGATGATGATCCACCCGCCGATGCTGTACTCCGGCTACACGCTGTGCACGATCCCGCTGGCGTTTGCGATGGGCGCGCTGCTCGCGCGCCGCGTCGATGCCGACTGGATCCGTGCAACCCGGCGCTTCGCCTTCGCCGCGTGGCTGTTCTTGGGAGTCGGCATCCTGCTCGGGGCGCGCTGGTCCTACTCGGAGCTCGGCTGGGGCGGCTATTGGGGCTGGGACGCCGTCGAGAACGCCTCGCTGATGCCGTGGCTGACCGGCACCGCCTTCCTGCATTCGCTGATGATCCAGGAGAAGCGCGGGATGCTGAAGGTGTGGAACGTGTCGCTGGTGCTCGCCACGGGAACGCTCGCGATCATGGGCACGTTCCTGGTTCGCAGCGGAGTCCTCAACTCGATTCACGCCTTCGGCGGCGCTACGCTCGGGGTCCCGTTCGTGGCGCTGATCGGCGTGCTCGTCGCCGGCTCGATCTACTTGGTCGTCTCCAGGCGCGACATGCTGCGCTCCGAGCATCGGCTGGACTCGATGCTCTCGCGCGAATCGATCTTCCTCGCCAACAACGTCGTGCTCGTGGCGCTCTGCTTCGTGATCTTCTGGGGCACGTACTTCCCGCTCATCTCCGAGGCGTTTACCGGCAACGAAGCGTCGGTCGGACCACCGTGGTTCGACCGCTACACGGTGCCCCTCGCGCTACTGCTGGTGCTGCTCAGCGGCATCGGGCCGGTAATCGCATGGCGTCGCGCGACGCTCGCCAATGCCCGACGCAACTTCGTCGCGCCGTTGCTCAGCGCGCTGGTCGTGCTCGTCGTCCTGCTTGCCGCCGGGGTCTCGCAGAAGCCGTTCGCGCTGGCCATGTTCTGCTGCGCGGCGTTCGTGCTCGGTGCCGTCGGACAGGAGTTCGTCCGCGGCACGATCGCGCGGCGCGCGATCGCCGGCGAGGCGCCTCCCGTCGCGCTGCTTGCGCTCGTGCGCCGCAACCGCCGGCGCTACGGCGGCTACATCGTGCACATCGGCATAGCCGTGCTGTTCGTCGGCGTCGCGGCCTCGTCGTCGTTCCAGCACGCAGTCGAGCAGCGACTGTCGCCCGGCTCCTCGGCGCGCGTCGGCGCATACACGCTGCGCTACGTCCGTCCCACGGCCACGGTCACGCCGAAGAACGACGCGGCGCACACCGGCTCGACGCTGAGCCTCGGCGCCGTCGTGGACGTCAGCAAGCACGGGCATCACGTGGCCACGTTGAGGCCCAGCGAGGGCTTCTACGACTCCGGCGAACCCGCTCAGGGCTCGGTCGGGCACCTGATCGGCGGTCAAGCGGTCAGCCACATCAGCATGAGCGGTGGTCTGACGCGCGACGTGTGGACGGCGATCGCCCCCGACATATCGGCGCCCGCGCTGGCGCGAATCGTGACCGTCGGCAACCGCACGCTGCCCGCCGACGAGGCCGTCGTTGCGCTCGGCTTCCTGGCGCGCGCGTATCTCAAGAACCCGCCGCCGGCTCAGTTCCACTTCATCGTCTCGCCGCTTGTCATGTGGATCTGGCTCGGCGGCCTGATTGTCTTCGGCGGCGGGCTGATCGCGATCTGGCCCGCGCCGAGCGCCGTGCGCCGGCGCGTGGCCATGCGCTGGCGTGCGCGCAGCGCGCACGGCCTGGCGCGCGCCTGACCGCCCGCATGACGCTGCCGGTCGGTCCGATGGTCGCCGCGAGGCGCTGAGTGCAGGTCGTCGCCGTGATCCTGGCCCTCGCTCTGCTTGCGGTCGTGCTGTTCGTGATCAGCGCGCCGCTGCGCGCCCGCGCGGGCGCGCCCACAGACGGGCAGATGGACCCGCCGCCTGAACAGGCCGAGCTGGAGGCCGCGCGCGAGGCCAAGTACCGTGAGATCCGCGACGCCGAGCTGGACCTGCGCACCGGCAAGCTCTCGCGTGCGGACTACGAGTCGATCGACGGGACGCTACGAGCCGAAGCGCTGGAGATTCTCGACCGGCTGCAGGCGCTCGCCGGCGCGAAGGCCGGCCCCGCGGGCGAGGACTAGGCCCAGGGCCGCTTGAGCAGCACGATCGCGTTCAAGATGAACAGGATCGCGAAGAAGATCGTCCACCGGTTGAGGTTGCGCTCGACCATCGACCCGCCGCCGAGGGGGCCCGTGCCGCTGCCCACGCCGAACGCGCCCGACAGCCCGGCGTCCTTGCCCGAGTGCATGAGCACGAGGAACACGACGATCACGGAGATGATCACCTGAAGCACTGAGAGGATCGTTTCCACGCCCTCAGCGTATCGTCTCGGCCCGCTTGCGGCCAGCGCGAGGCGTAGGCAAATCGGCCTGACCGCGTGCCCTCAACCGATCTACGGGCAGCGCAGCCTGGAGACCGCGTTGGCCGAGGACCGGTCTGCGAAGCTGAAGCGCGTCGACCGACCGATCGCGACAATACATCGGTCTGCCTGGTCAGGGAATGACAGTTTGCAACAGACCGCGACGGGCAGGAGGCGCGCAGGCGCCATCGAAGAGGCTTCAGTGGCCGGTGCATACGGGTGGTTTCGTGCGACGGCGCCTCGGGTATCGGTAGGGTTTGGCGACTCGCGGGCGAGCATCTGTTCGGGTGTGTCGTATGGACGCGATTACGAATCCTTTACGCCTTCGTGCTTGCCTGCCGATATGAATTGCGGTGGGCGTACCCCGCGTTTGTGGGTTAGCTGCGCCGACCACGACCATGGGACGACCAAACGATGATCAAGATCGGCGCATGACGCCCCCGGCCGATGCACGGCGCTGGGTGTGGCGCGCGCTCGTGTCAGCGCTCGCCGGAAGCGGTCTCACCGCGGCCAGCCTTGGCGCGATCCCCGGCGGCGCGCTCGCCGCAGAAGGCACGCCCGGCGAAGGCACGGGCACGACGACCACGCCGGTCGAAGGAACCACCGGCACCCCGCCGACGAAGACCGAAACGACAACCACGTCGACGCCTACCGCGAGCACGCCGACGCCGTCGAGCACGCCGACGACGACCCCGGCCCCCACTGCGACCACGCCCGCGGGGACGACGTCGGGCGAGACGGAAATCCCAGCCCCGGCCAAGCCCGCCGCGAAAGGACCCTCCGTGGTGCTCCAGCGCAGGCAGAAGACGACGGCCTCCAAGAACACCAGCAGCACGGCGACGCAGCCGACGCAGCCGACGACCGCACCCGCGCCCGGCCAGACCACGGCTGCCAACAACAACGTCGCCGCCGCTCCGCAGGTCGTCGCCGCGCAGGCCGAAGCGCTCGCGGCGGAACTGGCCGGTTCGGCGGCCTCCGCGCAGGCGCTCTCCTTCTATCGCATACCGCTGTTCCTGCTGCCGATCTACCAGGCCGCGGCCGTTCAGTACGGCGTGCCCTGGCAGGTCCTCGCGGCGATCAACGAGATCGAGACCAACTACGGAACCGACCAATCGGTGTCCACGGCCGGCGCGGTCGGCTGGATGCAGTTCATGCCGGCAACATGGATCCAGTACGGCGTCGACGCGCTCAACGCCGGCTACGCCGACCCGTACAACCCGGTGGACGCGATCTTCGCGGCCGCCCGCTACCTGCGCGCCGCCGGGGCTGCGACCGATCTGCACGCGGCGATCCTGGCCTACAACCACTCCGACGAATACCTCAAGTCGGTGCTGCTGCGCGCGAAGCTAATCTCCAGCTATCCCAAGGGCGTGATCGCAACGCTCACCGGCCTCACCGACGGCCGCCTGCCGGTGACCGGCAAACAGGTCGCGTGGGGCTCGCTGTCCACCGTCGCCGTCTCCAGCGCCACCGCGAGCGCGGTCAGCGCCTCGGCCAAGCACTCTGCCAGCGCGCCCACGACGACCGCCGCCTCGGCGTCCGCGGGCACGCCCGGTGCCGCGATTGCGCCGACACCCGCCGCCGCCGCGACCTCAGGCAAGTCCGTCAAGGGTGCTCCGCCGCTGCAGCTGGTCGATCTGATGGCCGCCCCGAACGCCAAGGTCGTAGCCGCGCAGGACGGCCGTGTCGTCAAGCTCGGCAGCTCGCAGAAGCTGGGCAAGTACGTGATCCTGCGTGACGTCTACGGAGACGTCTTCACCTACGCCGGCCTTGGCAGCATCGCCTCGCACTACCCCAAGCCGAAGGCGCCACGCGCCGCTCCGTCCTCGGCGACGCCGTCGCTGCCGGCGGTCGCCAATGCCGAACCGAAGCCCAAGCTACCCGCCACGGCGGGCGCTCATCCGCCGGTGACGCTGAAGGTCAAGAAGCGGGCCGCCAAGGGTGCGCGCAGCGGATCCGCCGCCAGCAGCGTGTCGGTGCCGGGCGCCGGCGCCGAACCGACGCCGACCACCGGCAAGGTCCGCTTGTTCGCCCACCCGGGAAACCCCGATGCGCGCGCATCGGCGGCGAGCCGGCGCAAGCGCGCCGCGCGCTCGACGAGCGCCGGCAAGCTGTTGGCCCTGCGCGCCGGTGCGGTCGTCTCTCAGGGCACCGTGCTCGGCCGAGTGCGCACACCGGCGCATGCGCGCCACGGTCACCTGCGCTTCGCGATTCGCCCTGGCGGCGACCAGAGCACGATCGATCCGCGTCCGATCCTCCAGAACTGGGCTCAGCTCGGGGCGGCGCTGCACCCGCAGGGGGTCACGGGCGACACGAACCTGCTCGGCGCGACCGCCAGCGGCGTGTTCCTGATGTCCAAGGACGAACTCGAGCGGACGGTGCTCTCCGACCCGGGAATCGACATCTACGCCTGCGGCAGGCAGGACATCGCCTCCGGGACGATCGACAAGCGCGTGCTCGCGGTGCTCGCGTTCCTCTCGCGCATCGGGCTGAAGCCGACCGTGACCGCGTTGCGCTGCGGCCACAGCGAGATGACGGTGTCCGGCCTTGTCTCCGAGCACTACACCGGAGACGCCGTGGACATATCGGCGATCAACGCAACGCCGATCGCCGATCACCAGGGCGCCGGCACGATCACCGATCTGACGATCCGCGCGCTGCTGACGCTCCAAGGCGAATTCGTCCCGCACCAGATCATCAGCCTGATGCAGTACCCCGGCGCCCCGAACACGCTGGCGATGGCCGAACACTGGAACCACATCCACGTCGGCTTTCGTCCGGTGGCCGCCGATCTCGCGCTGACACCCGCGACAGCCGCCAAGGCCGCGCACTCGGCGGGAGCGGGCAAGGCCGCCCCGGCGCCGGTCGTCGTGCCCAGCGACCTGAGCAGCACACAGTGGAATCAGCTGGTCACGCGCATCGGCGCGCTGCCCGCGCCGAAGGTCGCCGCAAAGCCCAGCTCCGCGGCGATCAAGGACCCCAAGCAGACCAAGCCGAAGGGCTGAGCACTCGGCAAACCACGCTGCGAGGGCGGCGGGGCCGTCTGCGATGATCCGCCGCGATGGCCATGCACGGCGGCATCGACCTCGGCGGTACGAAGATTCAGACGGTGATCGTCGATGAGGATCACAGCGTGCTCGGCTCAGCTCGCCGCCCGACGCCCACCAGCGGCGGCCCGGCAGATGTGGCGGCGGAGATGGAGGCGGCGCTGCGCGATGCCGCGAAGGCCGCCGAGCTCGAGCCCGAGACGCTCGGCGGAGTGGGGGTCGGCTCGCCGGGCACGATCGACGGCGGCAACGTGACCAGCGCGCGCAACCTGCCCGACTGGGAAGGCAGCTTCGCGCTCGCGCCGACACTCGAAGACGGGCTCGGCTGCAAGGTCAGGCTCGGCAACGACGTCCAGGTCGCCACCGACGCCGAGTTCAAGCTGGGCGCCGGCCGTCTGTACAGCTCGCTGCTGGGGGTGTTCTGGGGAACGGGTGTCGGCGGTGGACTGATCCTCGATGGCAAGCCGTGGACCGGCCGTGGCGCAGCGGGTGAGATCGGCCACATCGTGGTCGAGATCGACGGGGCGCGCTGCACGTGCGGGCGCCGCGGCTGCATGGAGGCCTATGCGGGCCGCGCGGCGATGGAAGGACACGTCAGCCAGCTGGTCGAGAAGGGTCGCAAGACCGACCTGTTCAAGCTGATGCAGGAGCGCGATCGCACGCGCCTGACGAGCGGAATCTGGGCGCGCGCGCTCGATCGGGGCGACAAGCTGGCGATCCACGTGCTCGACCGCGCGGTCAGGGCGCTCGGCGCCGGGATCGCCTCGGCCGTCAACGTGCTCGACGTCGAGGGCGTGATCATCGGCGGCGGGCTCGGCATCAGGCTCGGCCATCCCTACGCCAAGCGGATCTCCGAGGCGATGCAGCCGCATCTGTTCGCCGACTTCCGCCCGCCGCACGTGCACGTCGCGGCGCTCGGTGACCTCGGTGGCGCAATCGGCGCGGCGCTGCTCGTCGAGGACGACCGAGCGGCCGCGGCGACCGCCTGAGCGCACCTGCGCTCAGAGCCCGGCGATCGTGACCACAACGAGGCCGAGCGACAGGGTCGACGTGACGGCGACGGTGACGCCTGCCGCGCCGTCGAGCAGGCCGCGGCTGCGCCGCTCGCCCATCACGCTGTGCGAGCGCGCCAGGCGCCAGATGAAGAACAGGTTGATCGGCAGCAGCAGCCCGTTGACCACCTGCACGCCGACGAGCAGTGAGATCACCGGCACCCTGGGGATCATCGCCACGAAGGCGCTGAGCAGGATCATCCCGGTGATGATGTTCACGAACACCGGCGCCTCCTCGCGCCGACGCCCGACGCCCTTCTCGTAGCCGAGCGACTCGGAGACCACGTAGGAGGTGGCAATCGGCAGGATCGCCGCGGCGAGCAGGCTCGCGCCGAGCAGGCCGATGCCGAACAGCGCCTCGGCGTAGCGGCCGGCGAAGGGAGTCAGCGCGCGCGCGGCTTCGGCGGCGGAGGAGATGTTGTGGATGCCGTGGGTAAAGAGCGTCGCGCCGGTGGCGATGATGATGAACGATGCCACGAGGTTCGCAAACACCGCGCCGGCGACCGCCTCGCGTTCCTCGTGCGGAAGCTCGTCCTCGCGCACGCCGCGCTCGACCACGGCCGACTGCAGGTAGAGCTGCATGTAGGGCGTGATGGTCGTGCCTGCAAGAGCGATCAGCAGCACGATGAATGCTGAGCTCGTGTGCAGGTGGGGCACGGCGATCGCCTTGCCCACGTCGCCCCAATGGGGATGCGCGACGATCGCGGCGATCGGATACGCGAAGAAGGGGATCGTGAACCAGATGAAGATGCGCTCGGCCGAGCGGTAGGAGCCCCGCACGATGATCAGCCAGATGCCGACCGCCGCGATCGGCACGGACAGCTGGACGGGCACGCCGGTCAGTCCCACCGCTGCGCCGATGCCGACGAAGTCCGAGATGCAGATGCCGACGTTGGCGATCAGGACGGCGCTGGTGGCGAAGACCGACCAGCGGATCCCGTACTCCTCGCGCACGAGCTCGGCCAGGCCCTTGCCCGTGACGACACCCATGCGCGCGGCGAGCCTCTGCACGATCGCCAGCGAGATCGTGATCAGCACCATCGTCCACAGCAGCGTGTAGCCGTACTTGGCGCCGACCGACGAGTAAGTCGCGATGCCACCGGCGTCGTTGCCCGCGTTGGCGGCGATCAGGCCCGGGCCGAGCAGGCCGAGAAAGGCGAACAGGCGGACGCGTCGAGAGCTAAGCCGTGCAGGCAGGCGCGGTCGGCCACGCGTGGCCGACCGGATACGACGCATGACGGGCGGTACTCGGACCGCCATCGAACTGTCCGCCTGGCGTGCTCACGCAGGGCAGTGTATTCAGTCCTCGCCGAGCAGGCCGAAACGCCGCCGCCAGCCGCGCGGGAGCATCGCCTCGAGCACGTCGTCGACCGTCACCACGCCGACCATCCGCTGACCGTCGGCGACGGGGATCGAGGTGAGGTTGTAATCGGCCATCTGCCGGGCAACCTCCTCGAATGAGGCGTCAGGCGACAGGCACGGGGTCTCGTGCTTGACGAACGATTCCAGCCGCTCTCCGGCGTCGGCGCGGACCAGCGACGTCACCGCGACGCTGCCTTCCAGTGATCCGTCGGCGGAGCTGACGAAAACGGTCGTCAGCAGCTCGGGCGCGATTGCGCTGCGCCGCACAGCCTCCAGCGCATCGCCCGCTGGCGTGGAGCCGGCCAGCAGGACGAAGTCCGGGCTCATCAGGCCGCCCGCCTCCGCCGGGTCATAGCCGAGCAGCGCACGCACCTTCACGCGATGGCTGACCGGCAGCGATGAGAGCACCGGCTCGCGCCGGTCCTCGTCGAGCTCGCCGACGATGTCGGCGGCGTCGTCGGGCGCCATTCGCGAGAGGATCTCCGCGACCTGCGCGTCGGGGCGGTCCTCGAGAAACTCCTGCTGATGGTGATCGTCGAGCTCCTCGAAGACGTCGGCCTCGAGCTCGCGATCGTCGTCGCCGACGGCTTGGATGATCTCCTCGCCCTCGCGTCGCGACGCCGCCTCGACCAGATCGGCGATCTGCGCGGGATGCAGCTTGGCGAGCTTGGGGTGGGGCACACGCAGACGCACCGTAGGCACGTGCCCGACGAACGGCTCGACGCCCGCCCAGTCGAGAAACTCGCCCGTGGCGATGTGCGCTCCCAGGCCCTTCGGCAGCAGGCGGCGAAGACCGCCGCGCGGGCCGGTGTCGACACCCACCACGCGCCACGACCCGGCGACGAGCGCGAGCTCGATCTCGTTGGCGCGCACCAGGCGTGCGCCCTGCACGTTGATCAGCTGGCGATCGAGCAGGTCTCGCTTGAGCAGCACCTCCTCGGGACGGCGCTCGAAGCGGCGCAGGTCGAGCTTGGCCTTGCGCAGCACCACGCCATCGGCGCCGATGTCCGACACGCGTTCGACGCCGAGGTAGGACGTCCGTCCGGCGACGTTGACCAGGAACCCGGTGATCGGTGGGTAGCCGGCGCCGCCGAGGCGGACGATCAGATCCTCGACCTTGCCCAGGCGCTCGCCGTCGGCGTCTCTGAGCGGGCTGCCCACCACCGCCGACAGGTGCAGGATCGGTGGCGCCTGCGATGCGGGCGCGTTCACGGAGCTCATCGTATGCGCCCATCGTACGCCCTGCGCCCCGGCTGTCTCGCGCGCATCCGCGAGAATCTATGTTGAGCGGTGATGCCGGCGTTCTGGATCTCCATCGGCCTGCTCTCACTGGCGCAGGGCGCGATCGTCGCACTGGCGCGCGTGCCGCAGGCCGCGCGCCTCAGCCGACTGCGGGCAAGGCGCTGGGCGGTGATCCCGCCGCTGTCGGTTATCGCCTTCGTGCTGATCGCCTCCGCCGCCGAACGTGCCAGCGCGCAGGGTCTGACCTATCTGGCCCTGTGCGCCGTACCGGCGCTCGCGGCGCTCGCGCTCGGCTGGCTGACGCCCGGCGCACGGCCGGCCAGGGCGCTGCTCGCGCCGGCGCTGTTCGCGGTCGCCTGGATCGACCGCGGCGGGCTGGGCGGCCAGGCGTGCGCGCTCGCGCTCTCCGCGCTCAGCTGCGTCACGCTCGGCGTCCTGCTGGCGCTCGTCACACCGCCGCGCTGGCTCGGCGCCGGGATCGTCGCGATGGCCGTAGTAGACGCCGCGCTGGTGATCTCCGACCTGCTGGCGCGCCCGAACCGCGCGCTGAACGCCGCGCATCCGGCCGCGGGCCTGCCGCGGCTGCAGAGCGCCGAGCTCGGCTCGGCCGTGATCGGCTACGGCGACCTGTTCGTCGCCGGCACGCTCGGCGCCCTGCTCGCGATCGCCCTCGGGCGCTCCGAGCAGCTGCGCGGAGCGATCATCGCCGCCGCGCTCGCGGTCGCCTTCGACCTGCTGTTCTTCTTCGTCGACGAGCTCCCGGCAACGGTGCCGGTCGCGCTCACGCTGATCGTCTTGGCGCTCGCGCGCCGGCGGAGATCCGCGCCGACGGCGCCAGCTCCAGCGCCTGAAGAGTCTGCGGCGCATCGGCGACTGTCAGCTCGGCGACCGCCGGCTCTGCCTCCTGCGCCGCCGGGGGAGTGCTCGACGGGCCCTGCTCGTCAGACGCCAGCCGCGCCGTGACGGTGCGCGCCGTCGTCTCCACGGCCGGCGGCGTCTGCACCTCGCGGTCCGAGGACGCCCCGGCTTCCTCGATTCGCCGCACCTGTGGCACGACGCGGGAGTCGAAGGAGCCGACCGCCTCGTTGTAGGCCGTTATCGCCGAGTCGAGCTGGCGCCCGACCTTGGCCAGCGGCTCGACGAAGCGCCCGAGGCGACGGTGCAGCTCGCGCGCGGAGTCGGCGATGTCTCGCGCGGACTCGGCGATGCGCTCTTCGCGCCAGCCGTGGTGCGCCGCCCACAGCAGGCCGATCAGGGTGGTCGGCGTGGCCATCAGGATCTGCTGCTGCACGCCGTACTCGATCAGCCCCGGGTCGGCGGCGAGGGCCGCCTGGTAGATGCCGTCGGAGGGCACGAACATCACAACGAACTCCGGCGTCGCCTCGAGCTGGCCCTGATAGCCCTTGGCGGCGAGCTTGACGATGTGCTCGCGCGTCTGGCGGGCGTGGCGGGCGATGTGCAGCTCGCGCTCGTCCTCGGTGGACGCCTCCAAGGCCGACAGATAGGCGTCGAGTGGAACCTTCGAGTCGACCACGATCAGCTTTCCGCCGGGCAGGCGCACGAGCATGTCCGGCCGCAGCGACCCGCCGTCGGTGTGGATCGTGCTCTGCTCGAGGAAGTCGCAGTGGGCGACCATGCCGGCCATCTCAACGACGTTGCGCAGCTGGATCTCGCCCCACGAGCCGCGTGTTGCCGGGCGCTTGAGCGCCGTGACGAGGTTGCCGGTCTCCTGGCGCAGCGTGCCGACTCCATCGCCGAGCGTGCGAACCATCTGCGCGAGCTCGCCGTGGGCCTGCCGGCGCTCGCGCTCCAGACGCCCGATCTCGCTCTCCATCCGCCCGAGCTTCTCCTGCACGGGTTGCACGAGGCCCTTGAACTCCTCGGCCCGTCTCGCCATCTCGCCGCTCGCGCGCTCCTGCTCGGCGCGTCGCTGGTCGGCCAGTCGCTGAGCCAGCGAGTCGCCGGTCTGCGTGAGCACGTCGGCCGAGATCGCCGTCAGTTCGTCGCGCATCCGCCCGCGGTTGGGGCGCGCCAAGGCGAAGGCGCAAGCGGCGCCGAGGACGAGGCCGAGGATCAGCAGCAGGATGCTCATACGGCCCCCAAGATGACACTCGCGTCGGACGCAAGACGCGCGCGGCGGACCACCGCCCGACTGCCCGCCATGGCCGGCTGTGCGCGGGTGCGAGGGCGCTCGCGCACAGCGCCGTCTGGCCCTGCTGGCGGCAATAACCCCTGCAATTGCCGACGATAAACCCCGCTTGACACGTGGACTGCCCCTGGCTATCCTTGCCGGGCGCCCCCAGCCCCTGCTCGGGAGCGGCTCAGTAGAGGGACAATTCCATAGAGGGGGGCTGCGCTCGTACCGGATTCGTGCCGGCGGGCCCCGTACGAGGAGGATGTGAGATGCCAGCCATGAATGGCTCTGCCGTATCGTTCCGCAAGGGACGGCTTATCGGCTGCTGTATGGCAGTTGTGCTCGTGTTCGCAGCACTGTTTGCCTCGAGCGCCAGTGCCGCGAAAGCACCCCTGATCCCGACCAACTACACCGCGCTGGGCGACTCGCTCGCCTTCGGGTACACGGCGGAAAAACACGCCATCAACGAACCGTCGGAGCCTCCTGCGGCCTTCGAAGAAGGCTACGCGAACTTCTTGGTCGCGAAACTGGCAAAACTAGAAAAAAAAGCAGGCAATCAGCTGAGCCTGATCAACCTGGGTTGCCCGGGAGAGGTAAGCGACGGGCTGATCGGTGAAAACAAAACGCTCGGCGGAGGAGGGGAAGGCAACGGGAAACCCGACTCAAACCCGTGCGCGTACAACAACGTCTGGCCCCTGCACTTCGAAATCGGCGCTGCCTCTCAGCTTGAAGCTGCGCTCGGCATCGAGGCCTCGCCCGGGACGTTCGGCGCGACGAACGTCGTCACGCTGAACATCGGCTCAAACGATGAGCTTGCGGTAGTGAAAGCGTGCGCGACGCCCGCATATGACGCCGAACACGGCTTCACCAGCTTCGAACAGTGCCTGTTCCACGAAGCCGGCGAAGAAGGCACGTATTACGAAAAAGGCCTCTTCCACCACATCATCGCCAACATGGGCGACGCGGTCTTCGTGCTGCGGCAAGTCGGCTTCTACGCGGGTCCGATCGCGATTCTCGGGTTCTACAACCCGCAGGCGTTCATCCTGCCCGGCAGCGACCTCCTGCAGAAGGTGCTGAACGAAAACGTTGGAAAAGCGATCGAAGGAGGCAAATTCGGTCCCGGCGTGGTTTTCGCGAACCCGTTCCTCAAGTTCAACCCGTCGCATCCGAAAGCGGAGGAAAAAGCGATCGCGAAGTACACCGAAGAGTGCAACCCGAACGTCCAGAACTTCCAGGGCGGACACGCCCCTGGATGCGAAGGCGACATTCACCCGACGGTGAAGGGATACAAGGTCCTGGCAACGATCATCTACCACGCGCTAGGTCACTAGTAGTCGCGAGGTAGCCCGCAGTAAGCAGCGCTCTCGGGGCGCCTGGCCTAACCGGCCAGGCGCCCCGTTTGCTCGAGCTCGTCGGCCGCTCGGCCGAGCACCGCGAGCATCGCCGGCGCGGCGGGCACCAGCCGCGCCCCCGCCGGAGTGGCGGCGATGACCTGGCGCGCGGGCGGGTTGGGGGAGAGAGCGCGGATCACGACGTCCTCGCGCACGACCGACAGCGCCAGCTCGGGTATCAGCGCGACGCCCACGCCGGCGGCGACCAGTCCCTGCACGGTCTGGTAGTCGTCGCTCTCGAAGGACACGCTCGGCTCAAAGCCCGCCGCATGGCAGCAGCGCACGACGTGACGGGCGCAGGGGCTCGAGCTGGAGGTCTGCACCCACTCCTCGCTCTGCAGCTCCGACAGGCGCAGCTTGGCCTTCTCGGCCAGGCGATGGTCGCGCGGCAGCGCGAGGTACATCGGGTCCTCCAGCAGGGGCGCGCGCGTCATGTCAGCGAGCAGCGGAGTGTCCTGGTCGAACTCGAACAGCAGCGCCAGATCGAGCTCGCCCGCGCGCAGTCGCGGCACGATCTCCTCCGGCTCGCCCTCGGCCAGCGTCAGCTCGACGCCGGGGTGCGCGGCGCGGAAGTTGGCGATCGCAACGGGCATCAGCGTCGAGCCGGCCGTCGGGAAGGAGGCCATGCGCAGCCGTCCTCCGCGTAGCCCGGCGATCGCCGACAGCGCCGCCTCGGCGGTGTCCAGCCGGGCGAGGATGCCCTCGGCGTGGCCGACGAGCGTCTGCCCGGCGGCAGTCAGGCTGACGCCGCGCGGATGGCGCTCGAGCAGCGTCATGCCCGCTTCGGCCTCCAGTGCCGCGATCTGCTGGGAGATCGCCGA
The DNA here is from genome assembly GCA_017882375.1 of Solirubrobacteraceae bacterium. GTDB lineage: Bacteria > Actinomycetota > Thermoleophilia > Solirubrobacterales > Solirubrobacteraceae > Palsa-744. Next base: position 28,049 of record JADGPP010000020.1, read on the forward strand.
CTGGGTGTAGGACAGCGCCTCGGCCGCGCTCGACAGCGAACCGCGGTAGGCGACCTCCTTCAGGACCTTCAGACGGGCCACGTTGAGCATAAGTACATCTTATAATAGAGATAAAGAAGATCATTGGTGCTGATGGCAGGGCTATGCCACTATGAGCGAGAAGCAACGACCAAACGCAAACAGACTTCCGCCCAGCGACCGAAGGCCGGGCCAGACGACAGGAGAGCACCATGTCCACCAAGATCATCATCTCTTACGACGGCACCGCAAACGAGGACGACGCGATCGCCCTCGGCCGCGTGTTCGCCGGTGGCGGCGCCGAGGTGGCGCTCGCCTACGTCCGTCACTCCCAGGAGCCCGACCTCGACCGCGAGAAGCTCGCGCAGGGCGAGGCCGAGGAGCTGCTGGCGCGCGGCGCGGCCCTGTTCGGCAACGCCGACATCGCCCGTCATGTCGTCACCGACCGTTCGACCCCGCACGGCCTGCGCGCGCTCGCCGAGAGCGAGGGCGCGAGCGTTGTCGTGTTCTGCTCGGACTCGCACACCGCGCACGGCCACATCTCGGTCGGCAACTCCGCTGCGCAGCTGCTCGAAGGCGGCCCGGTGGCCGTGGCGATCGCGCCGGTCGGCCTCGCCGACGGCCCCGCGGTCAACGTCCAGTCGATCGTCGCGATCGGTGACGCAGACGGCGGCGCACGCGCGACCGCTGAGTCTCTGGCTGGCGCCCTCGGCGCGACCGTCGCGCCGGTGGCCAACGACGAGGCCGGTCTGCTCGTCGTCGACTCGCGCCCGGAGGCCGAGCAGGGACGCGTGGCGATCAGCGCCTCGGCGGAGCACCTCGTGGAGATCGCCACCTGCTCGGTGCTCGTGCTCCCGCGCGGCGTCGTCGTGCCCCTCGGCCAGAGGACGGCCGTCAGCGCCTAGCGTTCAGGCGTACTCACGAAGCGCCCCCGGCGCCCCCGGCGGGTCGGCGGCGGTCTAGCGGAAGCGCTGGCCGCCGTCGACCCGTCGTTTGCGTTGGTAGCTCGCCAGCGCCTGCAGCAGATCGAGCGCGCCGCCCACGAAATGGCCGACGGGGCCGGTCCACAGCCACGTCTCCAGACGCCTGTGCGGGGCGACGCCGCGGAGGGACTTCACGGGGCGGCACGGTATCGTGGAGTTGGTGACCGATGCGCTGCAGACGACCGTCGCCGAGCTGCCTGACTCGCGCGTGCGCGTGCGCGTGCAGGTGCCTCCCACGGAGGTCGAGCGGTGCCTGGAGCACAAGGCCCAGCAGCTCGGGCGCGAGCTCAAGCTCCCGGGATTTCGTCGCGGCAAGGTGCCGCCGGCGCTGGTGATCCAGCGTGTCGGCCGCGAGGCGGTGCTCGACCAGGCGGTGCGCGACTCGCTGGCCGGTTGGTACGCGCAGGCGATCCAAGGCTCGGGGATTGTGCCCGTCGGCGACCCGAAGCTCGACCTCGACGATCTTCCGCCCGAGGGCGGGGAGCTGGAGTTCTCGATCGAGATCGGCGTGCTGCCCACGGCGCAGCTCGGCGACTACGACGGCCTGGAGGTCCCGCGCCGCGAGCCGGCGATCGAGGAGCAGCAGATCGAGCGCGAGATCGACAGCGTGCGCGAGCGACTGGCCAAGCTCGAGACGGCCGAGCGAGCGGCCGCCGAGGGCGATTTCGTGGTGATCGACTACGTCGGCTCGCTGCCCGCGCCGGTTGCCGACGACGACGAGGAGCAAGAGCCCCGTCTGGAGCCGTTCGCCGGCGGCGAGGGGCGCGATCAGCTGATCGAGCTCGGTGGCGGCAACCTGATCCCGGGCTTCGAGGAGGCGCTCGTCGGGGCCAGTGCCGGCGAAGATCGTCAGGTGCAGCTGACCTTCCCCGACGACTATCCCAACGAGGAGCTCGCCGGCAAGCACGCCACCTTCGCCGTGACCGTCAAGGAGGTCAAGCTCAAGCAACTACCCGACGTCGACGAGGATCTGGCGATCGATGTCGGCTTCGACAGCGTGCAGGAGCTGCGCGAGGACATCCGCGCCCGTCTGATCGACGCCGACCAGGCACGCGTCGACGCCGAGTACCGCGAGGCCGCGCTCGACGCCGCCGTCGCGCAGGCGACCGTGCCCGTCACGCCCGAGCTGGTCAAGGCCAGAGCGCGCGAGATGTGGGAGCGGATGCTGCATTCGCTGTCCCATCGCGGGATCACGCGCGAGGCCTACCTGCAGATCACCGGGCGCGAGGAGGCCGAGGTGCTCGTCGAGACGGAGGCCGACGCCGAGCAGGCGCTGCGACGCGAGGCGGTGCTCACGGCGATCGTCGCCGCCGAGCAGATCACGCCCTCTGAGCAGCAGCTGCTGGAGGCGCTGGAGCCGACCGCCGAGCGCGAGGGTGTCGAGCCGGACAAGCTGCTGGGCGACCTGCGTTCCAACGGTCGTCTGGAGGAGCTGCGCGAGGATCTCGCGGCGCGCATGGCCGTCGAGCTGCTAGCCGAGCGCGCCAAGCCGATCTCCGTCGCGCAGGCACAGGCGCGCGAGCAGCTGTGGACCCCCGGCCAGGACGCCGAGCACCAGCAGACAGTCGCCGGCGGCGCCGGGTCTGCCCCCGCCAAGTTGTGGACACCGACCGAGGAGAGATCGGCCAGCTAGCCTCTAGAGGAATCTGGGCGGCGAAGCGAAACCAAAGCGAGGACTATGAGCCCACTTGTACCAATGGTCGTCGAGCAGACCTCGCGAGGTGAGCGAGCGTTTGACATCTACAGCAGGCTGCTCAACGAGCGGATCATCTTCCTCGGCACGCCCGTGGACGACCAGATCGCCAATCTGATCGTCGCGCAGCTGCTGCACCTGGAGTCCGAGGACCCCGAGAAGGACATCTCGATCTACATCAACTCGCCCGGCGGGTCGGTGTACGCGGGCCTGGCGATCTACGACACCATGCAGTTCGTCAAGCCCGACGTGCAGACGATCTGCGTCGGCATCGCGATGTCGATGGGCGCGCTGCTGCTGGCCGGCGGCGCCGAGGGCAAGCGCATGGCGCTGCCCAACGCGAAGATCCTGATCCACCAGGTCTCCTCGAGCTTCGAAGGCCAGGCCACGGACATCGAGATTCACGCCAAAGAGATCATCGACGTGCGCAAACGCCTGGACGAGATCATCGCCAAGCACACGCACAAGGATCTCGAGGCCGTCAGCAAAGACACCGACCGCGACTACTTCATGAGCTCCGAGGAGGCCAAGGAGTACGGCATCATCGACCGAGTGATCTCCGAACACTAGGACGCACGAACGATGGCCCGACCAACCGATTCCAACGAGCAGCTGCTGTGCAGCTTCTGCGGCAAGTCCCAGCGTCAGGTCAAGAAGCTGATCGCCGGCCCCGGCGTGTACATCTGCGACGAGTGCATCGACCTGTGCAACGAGATCATCGACGAGGAGCTGTCGGCGCCGCCGGCGTTCGACCTGGAGAACCTGCCCAAGCCGCGTGAGATCTACGACGTGCTCGACGAGTACGTCGTCGGGCAGGACCCGTCCAAGCGCACGCTGTCGGTGGCCGTCTACAACCACTACAAGCGCGTGCAGATGATGATGTCCGGCGAGACCGACATCGAGCTGCAGAAGTCCAACATCCTCCTGCTCGGCCCGACCGGCTGCGGCAAGACGCTGCTGGCGCAGACGCTCGCGCGGATCCTCAACGTCCCCTTCGCGATCGCCGACGCGACCGCGCTGACCGAGGCGGGATATGTCGGTGAGGACGTCGAGAACATCCTGCTGAAGCTGATCCAGGCGGCCGACTACGACGTCAAGAAGGCCGAGACGGGGATCATCTACATCGACGAGGTCGACAAGATCGCGCGCAAGGCCGACAACCCGTCGATCACGCGCGACGTCTCCGGCGAGGGCGTGCAGCAGGCGCTGCTGAAGATCCTCGAGGGCACGCAGGCCTCGGTTCCGCCTCAGGGCGGGCGCAAGCATCCCCACCAGGAGTTCCTGACGATCGACACGACCAACGTGCTGTTCATCTGCGGCGGCGCCTTCGCGAATCTGGACAAAGTGATCGAGCGGCGCATCGGACACAAAGGCGTTGGCTTCGCGGCGGCGATCGAGGCCAAGGCCGAGCGCGACAAGGGCGAGGTGTTCGAGCATTGCCTGCCCGAGGATCTGATCGAGTACGGCCTGATCCCCGAGTTCATCGGGCGCCTGCCGGTCGTCTCGGCCGTGCACCAGCTGACGCGCGAGGATCTCGTGTCGATCCTCGTCGAGCCGCGCAACGCGCTGGTCAAGCAGTTCCAGCGCTTCTTCTCCTTCGACGGCATCGAGCTGGTGTTCTCCGAGGACTCGCTCACGGCCGTCGCCGAGAAGGGCTTGGCGCGCGAAACCGGCGCTCGCGGGCTGCGCTCGATCATCGAGGAGATCCTCCTGGAGGTGCAGTTCGAGCTGCCGTCGCGGCGCGACGTGAAGAAGTGCGTCGTGACCAAGGAGACCGTCGAGAAGGGGCTCACGCCGACGCTCGTCACCGAAGCCGCACCGGAAGATGCCCAGGACTCCTCCTTGCGCGAGGAGTCGGCCTGAGCGCTGAGCGCTCCCGCGCGACTGTGCCGCTCGCTACTATCGGCCTGTGTCCAAGCAACGCGAGTCCAAGTCGGGTCTGAAGAGCACCGTCGGCGCGCTGCCGTGGCTAGCCGTCGCGCGCGGCGCGATGATCGTCAGCAAGCGCTGGAATGCGCTTTCGGCCAGAGACCGCGCGCGTTTGGCCGAGCTCGTGCGCGAATCGCGCGGGCGCGCGAGCAATCTCAGTGCCAAGCAGCGCCAGGAGCTGCGCAAGCTGGCCGGCAAGCTCGACTTCAAAGGCATGGTCGGAGAGCTCACGTCGCTGTGGCCCGGCGGACGCGGACCCCGCGGGCGAAAGCGCCGCTAGGCGCCCGTCGATGCCGGGCTTCGCCGCCGACGCGTGATCGCAGAGATGGCCGACGAGGATCTCGACAGCCTCACCACGCACGAGCTGCACGATCGAGCGGTCCGCCGTGCCGAGCGCCACATCGACGTGAAGTTCTTCTGGCGGCTGCTGGCGCTGATCCCCGCCGCAGAGACGGTCAGCGGCGACCAGGGGGAGGGCGACTACGACATCCAGTCCTCCAAAGGCCTGATCTCCGACGCGCTGCACAGCGGCGACGGCGAGCTCGGCGAGGCGCTGCGGCCGGTCTTCATCGACTACCTGCGCAAGCATCCCGACGCGTAGCGCGCCGGCGCGCTCAGGCCGCACCGAGCATCCATGACACCGCCCACCGATCACAGGTCGGCCAACGCCGTCAAGAAGCCGTCCAAGGGGATGGCCTCGTCGAGTCGCTCGCGACCTGCCTCGTGGAGCGAGGCACAAGCCGGAGCGCACCTGCGCTCGCTGGAGCTCTTCGGGATGCGCTTCGGCCTGGACCGGATGCGCCGGATGATGACCGTGCTGGGCTCTCCCCAGCGTCGTTTCCACAGCATCCACGTGGTCGGCACCAACGGCAAGACGTCGACGACGCGGATGGTCGCCGCGATCCTGCAGCGCCACGGCCTGAGCACGGCGACCTACACCTCACCGCATCTGATCTCCTATCGCGAGCGCCTGCAGATCGGCGAGCGCGACTGCGGCGCTGACGCCTTCGCCGGCGCGATCGCCCGCGCGGCGTGGGCGGCCGAGCGCGTCAACCGCACGCTCTCCGGCGACGACCACGTGACGCAGTTCGAACTGCTCACCGCGGCCGCGCTGTGGGAGATCGCCGAGCAGGGGGTGCAGGTGGCGGCGATCGAGGCCGGTCTCGGCGGGCGCTATGACGCGACGGCGGTGATCGAGTCCCGAGTCACGGCGCTGACGAACGTCGGCCTCGAGCACACGCGCTGGCTGGGCCCGACGCTGCGCGACATCGCCGAGGAGAAGCTCGCGGTCGTGCGTCCGGGCACGACGCTAGTGCTCGGGGCGGACCTCGCGCCGGCGGCGCTGACGGTTGCCGAGCGCGTGGCGCACGAACGCCGCGCGCGCATCGTCACCGCGCCGGCGGGCTGGAGCGGCGCCGCGCTCGGCGCGCGCGGTGAGTTCCAGCAGCGCAACTTCTCCCTGGCGCGCGTCGTCGCCGAGACGTACCTGCGCGACGCGGGGATCGAGCCGCGCAAGGCGGCCGTGCGCGACGCGGCGGGCGCGACCGAGGTGCGCGGGCGTCTGCAGGTGGTACGCCGAGATCCGCTGACCGTGCTCGACGGGGCGCACAACCCCGACGCGGTGCGGGCGCTCGTGGCGTCGCTGCCCGACGTCATCGGACAGCGACCGCTGGCGGTCGTGCTGGGCGTGCTCGAGGACAAGGACGCCGTCGGCATGCTCGCCCCGCTGCTCGCCGTCGCCGAGCGTGCGTGGTTCACCGCGCCGCCGAGCGAGCGCGCCCTGTCGCCCGCCGCGCTGCAGTCGCTCGCGCGTCAGCTGGGCTTTGAGCGCGTTGCCTGCGAGCCGCGGCCGGAGCGTGCGCTGGCCGACGCCCAGAGCTGGGCCGGCGGGCACGGCGCGGCAGTGCTGGCGACCGGCTCGGTGTACCTCGTCGGCGACCTGCTCGGCGGCCTGGTAGGCGGGGGTGCCGCGCAGGAGTCGCGCGATCCCCGGCGAAGGGCGGCATCGTGAACGACGACGGTCCATCGGTGCTGACGATGATCGGCGCCGTCGCGCTGATCGTGGCGCTGGTGATACTCGTGTTCTTCGCGGCCGGTTACGGATTCGGCCGTCTATTTCTCTAAACTCGGCCGGCCGATGCCTACCCTCGCATACTTCGGAATCGAAAGCAGCGGCCTGAACCTGGTCGTCGACCTGCTGATCCTGTTCATCGTCGTCCTGTACCTCTCGCTGATCTACTGGACCTACGCCGATGCGCGCCGCAGGATCCACGATCCGATGCTCGTCGGCTGCGCCACGGCGGCGTCGCTGTTCCCGTTCGTGGGCACGATCGTCTACATGATCCTGCGCCCGCCCGAGTACCTGGAGGACGTGCGCGAGCGCGAGCTCGAGGTGCAGGCGGCCGAGGCGCGCCTGCACGAGTTCGACCACTCGTTGTGCCCGCACTGCGACTACCGCATCGAGCGCGACTTCGTGCGCTGTCCGAGCTGCCTGCGCAAGCTCAAGGAGCGCTGCGTCAACTGCTCGCGACCACTGGATCAGGCGTGGACGATCTGTCCGTACTGCGAGACCGAGGTGGCTGCGCCCGCGCCCGCGCGACGCACGCGCCGGCGCCCGGCGGCTGCGGCCGCGGTGCAGAACGAGCAGGCCGACGTCGGCGCGGGCAGGCCCGAGACGGCGCGCGCGAAGGCGGCGCGCGAGCGCAAGGAACTGGAGGCGCCCGCCGATGCTGCCAGCGCGGAGGATCTCGGCGACGAGCAGGACACGCAAGCGACTCCCGTGGCGGCCTCTGAGCCGGCGCCGAGCACCCGCAGCGGCCGTGCGGGCTCGAGCCCCAGCCGTCGCGCGCGACCGAGCACCTAGACCTCGATCTGCAAACCAGCAAAGGAGCCCATGGACCGAACGTTGATCCTTGTAAAGCCCGACGCGTTCGCGCGCGGGCTGTCCGGTGAGATCATCGCCCGCTTCGAGCGAAAGGGCCTGCAGATCGTCGCGCTGCGCAGCATGACGGTCGACCGCGAGCTCGCCGAACGTCACTACGCCGAGCACGCCGAGCGCCCGTTCTTCGGCGAGCTGGTCGACTTCATCACCTCCGGGCCGATCGTGGCGATGGTGCTCGAGGGCGTCGATGCCGTGAAGGCAGCGCGGCAGGTGATCGGCGCGACGAACCCGCTGGAGGCGACGACCGGCTCGATCCGCGGCGACTTTGCGATCGAGATGGGTCAGAACATGGTGCATGGCTCAGACTCGCCGGAGTCTGCCGCGCGCGAGTCCTCACTGTTCTTCGGCGACCTCTAACCCGCCGTTACCGCGCCGCTTGCACTCGTCCTCGCCTCGCGCTCGCCGCAGCGGCGAGCTCTGCTGGAGCGCCTGAACGTCCCGTTCACGGTCAGGGTCGTCGATGTGGGCGAGCTCGAGCAGGGTGATGACCCGGCACAGGTGGCGGTCGAGAATGCGCTGCGCAAGGCCCGCGGCGCGCGCCGCGCGGGGGCGGTCGAGGCGGTGCTCGGATGCGACACGATCGTCGTCCTCGACGGAGTGATCTACGGCAAGCCGCCGGACGCGTCGGCGGCTCGCGAGACCTTGACGGCGCTCGGCGGGCGCACGCACGAGGTGCTCAGCGGAGTGGCGCTGCTGCTCGCAGGCGAGCGATCGGAGATCGTTCAGCGAACGGCCGTCGCGCGAACCAGGGTCACGTTCCGCGCGATCGACGAGGAGTTGCGCGACTGGTACGTCGGCACGGAGGAGTGGCGCGGGCGCTCGGGCGGTTACGCGATCCAGGGCGCGGGGGCGAAGCTGGCGCTGGCGATCGACGGCGAAGAGGAGAACGTCGTCGGGCTGCCGCTGCAGACGATTCTGGAGCTGTATCCGGAGGGCTTCGGCGATTGACTGCGACCGCGTTCGGCCCACTGATTCCAGTGCGCGGTGGCTGTCCACGAGCGATCGCGCGATCCCGTGCTTTTCCCCTGCAAAACCACTGGCGACCCTCTCGGGCGGCAAGGGACGTTCGCTACACTGGCCCACCGGGCACGCATACCGATCGCCGATCGGCCAGCTCCGGCCGCCGAGCCACTGCGACGGAGCTGCGAGATCCGATCCGAGCGCACTTTTCTTCTCTATAAATGGGCATCTTCAGCTATCTGACAGGTTTTGGCGGCCGCGACATGGCGGTCGACCTGGGGACCGCCAACACGCTCGTCTACGTGCGCGGCCGCGGCATCGTCCTGTCGGAGCCGAGCGTCGTGGCGATCGACTCGCGCACGGGTGAAGTGCACGCAGTGGGCATCGAGGCCAAGCGCATGCTCGGGCGCACGCCGGGCACGATCCAGGCGATCAGGCCGCTGAAGGACGGCGTCATCGCCGACTTCGACGTGACCGAGGAGATGCTCAGGCACTTCATCCAGAAGGTCCACCAGAACCGCTGGGCGCACCCGCGCGTGGTCGTGTGCGTGCCGTCGGGCGTGACCGGGGTGGAGAAGCGCGCGGTCGAGGAGGCGACTCTGTCGGCGGGCGCGCGGACGGCCTATCTGATCGAGGAGCCGATGGCGGCGGCGATCGGCGCGGGGCTGCCCGTGGGCGAGCCGACGGGCTCGATGGTCGTTGACATCGGCGGCGGCACCTCCGAGGTGGCGGTCATCTCGCTCGGCGGGATCGTGGTCTCCCAATCGATCCGCGTGGGCGGCGATGAGATGGACGAGGCGATCATCAACTACGCCAAGAAAGAGTACAAGCTGCTGATCGGTCAGCAGACCGCCGAGGAGCTCAAGCTGGAGATCGGCTCGGCCTGTCCGATGGCCGAGGAGCTGCAGGCGGAGATCCGTGGACGCGACATGGTCGCGGGTCTGCCCAAGACGGTCGTGCTGACCAGCGAGGAGATCCGCCAGGCGCTGGAGGAGCCGCTGAGCCAGATCATCGACGCGGTCAAGGAGACGCTCGACCGCACCCCCCCCGAGCTCGCCTCGGACATCATGGACCGCGGCATCATGCTTGCGGGCGGCGGCGCGCTGCTGCAGGGCTTGGACGAGCGCCTGCGCGAAGAGACGCAGATGCCAGCACACCTGGCCGAGTCGCCGTTGACGTGCGTGGCCGTCGGCTCGGGACGATCGCTTGAGGAGTTCGAGGCGATCCACCGCTCCAACCGCAAGTCCCGCGGCCGTCAGCGCAACCGCCGGTGAGCGCAGTGCCTGCGACGGGCACGCACACCCGGGGGTACTCTTCGTCAGTGAACGCTTCGGAAGGTCGCTATTCGTGTATGACAAGACGGTCCGGCGTCGACGTGCTGTGCTCGCACTGCTCGTCGTGCTCTCCCTGATACTGCTGACCGCCTACTTCGGCGAGGCTTCAAGCGGCGGCCTGCACTCCGTGCAGCGCGGCTTCTTGACGGTCGTCTCGCCGATCCAGAACGGCGCCAACAAGGCGCTGAAGCCGGTGCGCGACCTCGTCGGCTGGTTCGGCGACACGCTGCACGCCAAAGGCCAGCGCGACGAACTGCGCAAGCAGGTCGACAAGCTGCGCGGCGAAGTGATCGCCAACCAGTCCGAAAAACACGCCTATCGCGAACTGCTCACGCTCTACCACCTGGACAACCAGCTGAGCGTCAACGACTACCACCCGGTGACGGCGACGGTCGTGGCCAAGTCGCCCAACGTGTGGTACTCGACGGTCACGATCGACAAGGGCGAATCCTCGGGAGTGCACGTCAACGACCCCGTGATCAACGGCGAAGGGCTCGTCGGCAAGGTCGCCCAAGCCGCCTCCGACGGCGCGCAGGTGACGCTGATCACCGACAGCTCCGTCGGCGTCTCCGCGCGTATCGGCACGTCCAATGCGACTGGCATCGTGCAGCCGAAGGTGGGCGACCCCAACGATTTGCTGCTGCAGTACCTGCCGGCCAACACCCAGGCCAACCGCGGCGAATACGTCGTCACGTCGGGCACCGTCTCCAGCTCGCACGATTCGCTGTACCCGCCGGGGATCCCGATCGGGCAGGTCACGTCGGTCAACGAAGAAAGCGCCTACCGCTCGGTCAACGTGCACCCGCTCGCCGACCTGCACAACCTCGACGTCGTGCAGGTGCTGACGGCGGCGCAGGGGACGCTGCCGGCCAACCTCAGCCGCCTCGCGGCCAACCTGCCGGCGGGACAGCACGCCGAAGGCACGACGGGCGAATCGCTCGCCTTGGCCGGGAGCGGGGGATGAACACGGGCTTCTCCTCCGCGCTGCTCGTGCGCATCGCCGTGATGGCCGTCGTCGTCGTGTTCTTTCAGATCGGCGTCGTCTCCGAGGTGCCGGTGTTCGGCGTCAGCGCCGACCTGTCGCCGCTGCTGGTCGCGTTCGTCGGCCTGCTGTGCGGCTCGACGATCGGCGCAGCGACCGGCTTCGCCGTCGGCCTGCTCGTCGACCTCGCGCTCGTGCAGACGCTCGGCGTGACGTCGCTGACGCTCACCGTGGTCGGCTACTGGGCGGGGCGCTTGCGCGAACTGCGCGATCCGCAGGCCGCGCTCACGCCGCTGCTCGTCGGCGCCGCCGCCGCCGCGGCGGCGGCGATCGGCTATTCGCTCGTGCAGTTCCTGCTCGGCGTGGACGCGCCGGTGAGCTTCGAGCTGCTGCGCCAGATCGTGCTCGGCGTGGTCGTCGACACGATCATCGCGCTGCCCGTGTGGGCGATCGTGCGCCGCTGCCTGATCGGCGGCCTGCCCGATGACCCGCGCCGGCGCCGCCGGCGCGCGTACACGACCGGCGGGCTCAGCCCGCTGTCGCGTTCATGAGCGCGATCGAGCCCGCGGGGCGGCGCGACGGGCGGATCCCGGTCTCGCCGCAGCTGGCGCTGCGCGTGGCGATCCTCGGCGGCCTGGCGATGGCGATGTTCGCGATCATCTTCTTCCGCCTGTGGTTCCTGCAGGTGCTCTCCGGCGAACAGTACGTGCAGCAGGCCAACGCAAACCGCGCCCGCGACCTGCCGATCGCCGCGCCACGCGGGGAAATCCTCGATCGCGAAGGTCAGCCGCTGGTCGCCAGCCGCACGACCAACGCGGTGCAGATCGTGCCCTCGGCGCTGCCGCCGGCAGGCAGCAAGCGCAGGCTGCTGTATCGGCGCCTCGGCGCGGTGCTGGGTATGACCGCTCCGCACATCCAAGCGCTGGTCGTCAAGGGGCGCACGGCGCTGCCGTACGCGCCTGTGACGATCAAGACGGATGCCGGGCGCGGGGCGCTGACGGTGCTCGCCGAGCGCCAGAGCGAATTCCCGGGAGTAACGCAGCAGCCCGTCTCGATCCGCGCATATCCGTATGGCGAGATGGCGGCGCAGGTGCTCGGCTACGTCGGGCAGGTCTCCGAACCCGAGCTGAAGCTACACGCGTTCGACGGCGTCAAGCAGGGGACCGTCGTCGGCCAGGAAGGACTCGAGTACTACTACGACCGCTACCTGCGCGGCCGCCCGGGGATCCAGCGCGTGGAGGTCAACGCCTCCGGCTACCCGGTCCCGAGCACGCTCGCGCTGACGGTGCCGAAGGCCGGCTACAGCCTGAAGGTGACGCTCGACCGCGGGCTGCAGACCGAGGGCGAAAAGGCGCTGCTCGAGGGGATCGAACAGGCGCGCGCGGGAGGCAAACCGGCGGACGCCGGGGCGTTCGTGGCGCTCGACCCGCGCAACGGGCAGATGCTCGCGATGGGCTCCTCGCCGACGTTCGACCCGAACAAGTTCGCCAAACCGCTGACCGAAAGCGAATATGCCGCGCTGGAGGGCAAGGCCGGGGCATCCGGCGAAGCGGCGCCGGCACCGCTGACCGACCGCGCTGTCAACGGCACCTACCCGACCGGCTCGACGTTCAAGCCGATCACCGCGATGGGCACGCTGGAAGCCGGCGTGATCAACCCGACGGAGGGCCTCGGCGCGGGCCAGTGCATCCACGTCTCCACCGAGCAGTTCTGCAATGCCGGCAAGGCCGACTACGGCCCCGTCGGGCTGGTGGAAGCGCTGAAGGTGTCCTCCGACACGTACTTCTTCGAAGCCGGCGAGCTCGCCAACAGCCACGGCAACATAATCCAGCGCGAGGCGCACAAGCTGGGGGTCGGCCAGCAGACGGGTGTCGACCTGCCGAGCGAGATCACCGGGCTGGTGCCCGACCGCGCGTGGCGGGCGAAGGTCGCGCAGGAGGAGCTGAGCTGCGAGCGACGCAGGCACGTCTCAAGCTGCGGCATCTCCGACGGGCGTCCGTGGAGCGTCGGCGACAACATGCACCTGGCGGTCGGCCAGGGCGACCTGCTTACCTCGCCGCTGCAGATGGCCGTCGCCTACTCGACGCTCGCCAACGCCTTCACCAACGGCGGCGACGGCTGGGTGGTGCGCCCGCACCTGGGGATGGAGATCGACGCCTCCCAGGGCCGGCTCGTCCAGTCGCTGAGCTTTCCGGCGCAGCGCCACGTGCACCTCAACGACTCCGATCTGAACCTCGTGATGCAGGGCATCCACGAGGCCGCCAGCCAGCCGGGGGGCACCTCCGCGGATGTGTGGGCGGGATGGAATCAGTCCCAGCACCCGGTGTACGGAAAGACGGGCACCGCCGAACACGCCGGCAAGGAAGACCAGTCGTGGTACATCTGCTACCTCCCCGACCCGAAGCGGCCGATCGTGCTCGCGGTGACCGTCGAACAGGGCGGATTCGGCGCCGAAACGGCGGCTCCGATCGCCCGCCTGCTGGCCGCGCAGTGGTTCGGCCAGGCCAAGAAGTTCGTCGCCGGGAGCTCGCACACGTTTTGAGCCCGCTCAGCCCGATCACCGCGTCCGAGCAGGCCCAACCGGTCGCCGACCGATCACAGGTCGGCCCGCGTACCCTGCGTCTGCCGCTTGACCCGTTGCTGACGCTTGCGGTGATCGGCCTGGCGGTCTGCTCGGTCGTCACGCTCGGGGCCGCGACGAGGGATCTGGTTCCCGGCCAGCCGAGCTATTACGTCGATCGCCAACTGACCTACCTGATCGTCGGCAGCCTGCTGATGGTCGCGCTCTCGCGGCTTGACTACGCTCGTCTGCGCCCGCTGAAAAGCGGCATCTACGGGCTGCTGATCTTCACGATCCTCGCCGTTCTCGCGCTCGGGCACGCCGCGCGCGGGTCGCAGCGCGCGATCAACCTGCCGTTCTTCTCCTTCCAGGCCTCCGAGCTCGGCAAGGTGCTGCTGACGCTCGCGCTCGCCGCGCTGGTCGTCGACCGCGCCAGACGCCTGCGCGACCGCGACACGACCGCGCTGGTGATGCTCGCGGCGCTCGTGCCGGCGATGTTCGTGATCGCCCAGCCGGACCTCGGCTCGGGGCTGGTCTACGTGGTGATCGCGCTGACGCTGCTGTTCGTCGCCGGCACCTCGTGGAAGCACCTCGCGGGACTGTTCGCGCTCGGCGCGGTGGCGCTGACGTTCGTGCTCGTGGCGGCCCCGGCGGTCGGCGTGCACGTGCTCAAGCCCTACCAGGTGCAGCGCCTGACGGCCTTCCTGCATCCGACGACGAACGCCCAGAAGGAAGGCTACCAACAGGAGGAGTCCAAGATTGCGATCGGATCCGGTCAAAAGACCGGGCGCGGTGTCAACGCCTCGCAGAGCAAACTCGGCTACGTGCCCGAGAACCACACCGATTTCATCTTCGCCGCCGTAGGTGAGCAGTACGGCTTCGTCGGCGCCGCGCTCGTGCTGGCGCTCTACGGTCTGCTGATCTGGCGTGCCCTGCGCATCCTGACGATGTCCAAGGACCTGTTTGGCTCGCTCGTTGCGGCCGGTGTAGCGGCTATGCTCATGTTTCAGGTCTTCGTCAACGTGGGAATGACAATTGGGATCATGCCCATCACCGGCGTCACGCTGCCGCTCATGAGCTATGGCGGCTCGTCGGTAATCACGACACTGCTGGCGATCGGCCTGTTGCAATCGATTTACATCCAGGCGCGCGCCTCGCAAGCGTTGAAGGGCCGCGTCCTGCGCTAACAGACACCGATGAACGCCCCGCACCTCCCGCCAGACCGTCAGCCCGCCAAGGCGAGCCACGACGACGTCGCGGAGTTGCGCCCGGCCATCGGCGTTCATGCCAGCCCACGGGCCTTGCGCCCATCGCGAGGGAGCCTGCATCGCAGGCGCCCGCCCGCACCGGGCATGGCCCCATCCAATACCGAAAGACTGGTTCACATTGAAAAAGCAAGTACTCGTCAGCGTCGACCGCGCGGAGACGCGCGTCGCGCTCCTGGAGGCGAGCGGGACGCCCGCACCGCCCTCCTCGACGGCCCGCAAGTCGGCCGCCCCGGCAGCCAGGTCCTCGGCGGCGAAAGCGAGCGCGCGCAAGCGGGGCGCTAAAGCCCCGGACGCCGGATACCGCATCGCCGAGCTGTACATCGAGCGCCGCGGCGGGCGCTCGATCGTCGGCAACATCTACAAGGGCAAGGTCGACAACGTCCTGCCCGGCCTGGAGGCCGCGTTCGTCGACATCGGCCTGGAGAAGAACGGCTTCCTGCACGTCGACGAGATCGTGCTGCCGGGCGTCGAGGCGCCCAAACGCGGCCGCGGCAGCGGCAGCGGGCGGCGGATCGCCGACCTGCTCAAGCCCGGCCAGGAGATCGTCGTGCAGGTCGTCAAGGACCCCCTGAAGACCAAGGGCGCACGCCTGTCGATGGAGCTGACGATCGCCGGGCGCTACATGGTGTACGCGCCGACCGGCGAGGGGATCGGCGTGTCGCGGCGCCTGGAGGACAAGGAGCGCGAACGCCTGCGCCGCCAGACCTCCAAACTGGAGATCGGCGGGGGTGGCGTGATCGTACGCACGGCCGCGCACGGCGCCAAGCGCGAGGACTTCGAACGCGAGCTGAAGTACCTGCACAAGCTGCACGAGGTGCTCGTCAAACGCGTGCATGACACGGCGGCCCCGGATCTGGTCTTCCAGGAGGCTGATCTATCCGTGCGCGTCGTTCGCGACATCTTCTCGGCCCACTTCGAGCGCGCGATCGTCGACGACGAGCAGCAGTATCACCGGCTGGTCTCGTTCTTCACGCGCACCGCGCCCGAGCTCGTCGAGCGCGTCGAGCTGTGGCAGCAGGAGGAGCCGCTGTATGAGGCCTACGGCGTCGACAAGGCGATCGACGGGCTGCTCTCGCGCCGCGTGGATCTGCCCAGCGGCGGCTACCTGATCATCGACTACGCCGAGGCGCTGACCGTGATCGACGTCAACTCCGGCTCGTTCATCGGGCGCGGCAAGGGGGCGGGCCTGGAGGACACGATCACCAAGACCAACCTCGAGGCGGCCGAGGAGGTCGTCAACCAGCTGCGCCTGCGCGACATCGGCGGGATCATCGTGATCGACTTCATCGACATGGCCCGCGCGCGCAATCGCGACGCGGTTATGAAGGTGCTGCGCAAGACGCTCGACGAGGACCGCACGAAGACCTTCACGGCGGAGATCTCCAAGCTCGGCCTGGTCGAGATGACCCGCCAGAACGTGACCGAGGGCGTGCGCGAGATCATGAGCCGGCCGTGTCCGACCTGCGACGGCGAGGGCGTGATCCGCTCGGAGGAGACGATCGCGATCGAGTTCGAGCGCCGGCTGCGCGACATCGCGGTCGAGAACCCCGACGTCGACGCGTTCCTCGTGCAGATCAATCCGCGGGTGACGGCCGAGTTCACCGGCCACGCGTCGCGCGTGCTGCACGCGCTGGAGGCGCAGACGGGCAAGTCGTTCTTGTTCGAGGGCTCGGAAGGGCTCGCTCTCGATCACTTCGCGATCACCTTCCAGGGCACGCGCGAGGAGGTCGAGGAGCGCGCGTTGCCGTTCCGACAGGGCGACGAGGTGCTCGTGGAGATCGTCGAGCCGCACATGTACGACGTCGATGACGCGGTCGCGAAAATCGACGGCTACATCATCTCGATTGCCGGCGCGGCGGCCCACGTGGGCAGCAAGCGCATGGTCCGCATCGATCAGGTCGGGCGCACGGCCGCCAGCGCGCTGCTGCTCGACGAGTCCGGCGAGGTGGTGCCTGCGCCGGCGCGACCCACGGTTACGCGCAACGGACGCTCGGGACGTCGCTCTCCGCCTTCCGGCGAGGGGGGCCGGGCCGGCGAACGCGCGAGGTCGCGTGCACGCGGACGCCGCGCACCAGCCGACAGCGAGGACGCCGACGTCCGCCTGGAAGCCGGGCTGCACGAGTCCGCCACGGCAATCGACTCCGAGCCCGAGGAGGACCCGGCAGACCGCAGCGGCGGCCGGCAGCCTGCCGGCGACGCGTCTGAGCGCTCCGCCGAGCAGCCGCGCGAAGGCCAGGACAAGCCGCAGGGCGATGGTGCTGACGATGGCCTACAATCGAAGCCTCGGCGTCGTGGCCGCAGAGGCGGGCGACGCCGTTCGGCTGCCAAGGCGCCGGCGACCCCCGAGTAGAGCGGATCGCGGGCGCCCGTCGGTGACGGGCGCCTCGCGCGAGAGAGAAATCGAGAAGAGACAGACATGTACGCGATCGTGAAGACAGGTGGCAAGCAGTACCGCGTCGAGCGCGGCCAGCGGCTGCTCGTCGAGCGCCTCCCCGCCGCCAAGGGCGCGGACGTGGCCCTGGAGCCGATTCTCTACCGCTCTGACGAGGCCGTCTTCGATAAGGCCGGCCTGGAGGCCGTGAAGGTCACCGCGAAGGTCGTCGCGCATGTGCGCGGCGAGAAGCTGCGCGTGTTCAAGTTCAAGCCCAAGCGCGGCTACAAGCGCCGCACCGGCCATCGTCAGGACCTCACGCAGATCGAGGTCACCGAGATCACGCAGGGCAAAGCCAAAGCGCCCTCGGCGAAAACGGCCTCGGACAAACCTGCGGCGAAACCCGTCGCGGCGAAGCCGGCCGGCGGGAAACAGCCCGCGGGCCAGACGGCTGCGAAAGCGCCTGCGCCGCGCAAAGCCAAACCGGCGGCTGACACCAAAACCGCGCCCGCCAAAGCAAGCAAAGCCTCCAAAGTGAAGGAGAAGCCCGCAGATGGCTCATAAGAAGGGACTCGGCTCCAGCCGCAACGGGCGCGACTCAAACGCGCAGCGACTCGGCGTGAAGACCTTCGCCGGGGAGACGGTGACGGGCGGCGAGATCATCGTGCGCCAGCGCGGCACGCGCTTCAAGCCGGGCGCCGGGGTCGGCATCGGCAAGGACGACACGCTGTTCGCGCGCGCTGCCGGCATTGTGCAGTTCACGACGGGGCGCCGTGGGCGCACCGTCAGCGTGCTGCCCGATTCACAGTCCTAAGGACGCGCGGTCGTGGGCCCACGACGGGCTGCCGCCCTGCTCGCCGCCGGCCGGGCGGCGCTCGGCGTGGCGGTGCTCGTGGCGCCCGAAGCCGTGACCTCGCGCTGGCTCGGTGCCCACGCGTCGCACCCGGCGGTGCGCTACCTCGCGCGATCGCTCGGTGCGCGCGACCTGGCTCTGGGGATCCTCGCGCTGCGCACGCTCGACGACGCACGCATCGCGCCGCAGGTGCACGTCGCGTGCGCGGTGGCCGACTCCGTCGACGCGCTCGCGACCGTGGCCGCGCGCTCTGAGCTGCCGACGGCAGGGGCGATCGGCACCGTCGCGGTAGCCGGCGCAGCCGCCGCCGCCGGCTTGTATCTCGCGCGCGAGCTCGCCAACGGCTGAGCGCACTCGCGAAGCCGCCCTCGGGCAGGCGCTGCGCAGACCGGCTCGCGGCGCTGGGACGAGAGGCTTGATGCGGGTTGGAGTCTCTGGGTCTCTGATCTGTTCGCGAGCAGATCGCCAGAGGCACAGTGGGCTGTGTCCTCTTTACGCGAACTGCGATAGCAATCGTATATACGGTGTAGATACT